>NZ_CP009286.1:5365000-5658798 GCF_000758685.1 Paenibacillus stellifer | reverse complement strand
CCCAGTACGCAGGAAGAAAAGACAAAAAAATATGGATAAACTTGAATTGTTCACAACTTTATCCACAACTTGTTGATAATATGGAGGACAATCAAATCTATTCACATTCAAAAGTAATACTATCATAGCAAAAGTAACCTTGTTTTTCAATGAACGCGCCGATTTTATCCACAAAATCAATGACTTGTGTATAAAAAATAACCACAACACTACATATTGTTGATAATTTGTATAGGGTTCGACATGATTCCAGAGATCCCGATTTTTTTATACACAGGTTGTCGGCAGTCGGGAGAGTGAGTCTGAGGATTGTGGATAACGGTGGATAACAGAGAAGGTCTGTGAATAAGCGCTATGAGGCGTGATTAGCCGCGGAATTGTGGATAAACTCAACTTGCAGAGAGAAAGCTATGTTACAACTAAAACAGTTGACTTACGGTTTCGGTTTATGATTTAATATATAAAGGTGTTTTCTGTGAAAACTTTCCCAGAATAATAAAATGACGAGCTGCAGTTACTGTCCGTGAGGGACGGCCGAGCCGTTGATAGACAGTCATTTAAGTTCCAGTAAGGGAGGTGCAATACATGAGACCGACATTTAAACCGAATGTGAGCAAGCGCAAGAAAGTGCACGGGTTTCGTGCAAGAATGAGCACGAAGAACGGCCGCAAAGTTCTGGCTGCCCGCCGTCTGAAGGGCCGCAAAGTTCTGAGCGCGTAAGTCAGGCTGATAAGACCACTACGGTGGTCTTTTTTTTCAAATATAAGAGATGAATAAGCTGCTCGCCTCTGAAAATGCAATATCTCCGCTAAAAAGAGGGAGAGGATGTAAGGTTTTTCGGTAATTCATGAGGGGGCGGCTTATTTTTATGACAGAAACGCACAGGCGTCTACCCATACCGCCAGGCGTTTCTTCTTGCTTAGAAGGGCAAAAGGGAAACCGTTTAGCGTTAGGGTCCGGTGCCTATAATATATTAGAAGAAAAAAATTCGAAGATCCTGCAGAAGGGTCTTTGATGAAGGAGATTTCCGTGCAAAAAAGCTTGCGTTTACGAAACCGTGCGGACTTCAGCCGCGTATACAGACATGGCAAGTCGTTTGCGAACTATCAATTCGTGGTATATTGGTTCAACCGAAAGCAGGTGGAGCGGTTCCGGGTAGGCGTATCGGTCAGCAAAAAGGTCGGAAATGCTGTCGTGCGCAACCGGATGCGGAGGCTTGTGAAGGAAATTGTAAGGCATCATGAACCAGAGATTGCCGGCGGGCTGGATATGGTGTTCATTGTGCGAAAAGGCGCGCTCGATATGAGCTATGCCGAGCTTGAGAAAAGCGTGCTGCATGTGCTGCGAAAAGCCAAGCTGCTCAAGGCCTCGCGCAAATAGGGGAGCCGGTGGACGTGTTTATTTGTCTTCATAATTATGGTATGATTTACGATGCAGTGGAATGTTTAAGAGAGGGGTTATGAAGTGTCTCTATTGAAGACTAGACGAGGAAAAAGATTTCTCCTCATCGCCGTAATGATCCTGATGGTGGCTGTTCTGTCAGGCTGCGGTCAATCGGCTACAGTTACGCATACGACGGAAGATTTGAAGAACGGGGGCTTCTGGCAGAGCAATGTCGTGTATTATTTTGCCGTAGCTCTGGACACATTCGCCAAATGGTTTAACGGAGAATACGCTCTGGCTGTATTGGTCATGGTGATTATCGTCCGTACCCTCATTTTGCCGTTAACCATCAAGCAAGTCAAGAGTTCCAGGGCGATGCAGGCCATTCAGCCGGAGCTTCAGAAAATCCAGAAAAAATATAAAGACAATCCGGAAAAGGTTCAACAGGAAACGATGAAGCTGTTCCAGGAGAACAAGGTCAACCCGATGGCCGGATGTCTTCCGCTGATTGTTCAAATGCCGATCTTTATCGCGCTGTACAATTCCATCTATTATAATCCGCTGCTTCGTGACCACAATTTTCTGTGGTTGTACCTTGGCAAGCCGGACAAGTACTTCATCCTTCCGGCAATTGCAGCTATTACAACATTCCTGCAGACCCGGATGATGACGAAGATGAACCCTTCCCAGATGCAGGGTCCGATGCAGTTCATGATGATGGTCTATCCCGTATTGATCTTCGTCATGTCCTACAACTTCCCGTCTGCTCTTCCGCTGTACTGGGTATTCAGTAACGTCTATACGATCGTTCAGAACTACTTCCTGTACCGGAATCACGGCAGCGCCCCGCAGGCGGCTGCCGCGGATACCGGCTCCGGCGGTAACGGCAAACCAGCGAAGCTGAAGGAGGCCAAAAAGTCCAAATGAACAAGGTCGTCGCAACAGGGAAAACCATTGAAGAAGCTGTAAAGCGCGGACTCGCGGAACTCGCAGTCAGCGAGGATAAAGTTACAATCAATGTGCTTGAACAGCCCTCCAAAGGATTCCTGGGATTAATCGGTGCGAAAGATGCGAAGGTAGAGCTTGCGCTTCTACCCGAGCGGGCACCGGTTCCAGCGGCGAGTGCTCCGTCACTGCCTCAGCAGAATGAAACCGAGACGAGAGAAGAGGCGACCGGTGGTGTGGCCCGCCAAGATTCCGGAAATCCAGAGAATGAAGCCTACCCGGAGGCTGTCCGCTTTATAGTGGATGTTGCCGCTACGATGGGGCTTGAGGTTCAAGTTGAAGTTGTACCGGGTAAAGATGCCGATCTCCTGCAAATCTCAGGTCCCGATCTCGGACAGCTGATTGGCAGAAGAGGACAAACCCTTGATGCATTGCAATACTTGGCCAATATTGTAGCCAACCGTTATTCAGATAGTTATGTCCGTCTGATTCTGGATGCCGAGAACTTCCGTGATCGGCGCAAGAAGACCCTTGAAGATTTGGCCGACCGTCTGGCCGGCCGGGTCGTCCGGACCCGCAAGGAGGTCGTACTGGAGCCGATGTCACCGCAGGAGCGGAAGATCATTCACTCCAGACTTCAGGACCATCGCCAGGTGAACACCTTCAGTAAAGGCGAGGAACCGAACCGCCGGGTCGTTATAACTTTGAAGTAGAGATAATAGCCGCAATGACTCCTTGACCATTAAGGAGTCATTGTTTTTTTCAACCGGTACAGACCAACTTATTCGGAAAGTGAAGGTAATTAATTATGATTAGCGATACAATCGCCGCAGTATCATCGGCGGTAGGCGAGGGAGGAATCGCGATCATCCGGGTCAGCGGACCGGACAGCATTCCTCAGGTGGCGGCCCTGTTTCGCGGCGGGAAGCAGCTGACTGAGGCGCCGAGCCATACCGTTCATTATGGACATATTGTGCATCCTGAGAGCGGAGAGGTGCTCGAAGAGGTGCTGGTTACAATTATGCGGGCGCCCCGTTCGTTCACAACCGAGGATGTGGTGGAGATCAGTACCCATGGCGGCGTCATCTCTGTCCGCAGAGTGATGGATGTTCTGCTACGGCAGCAGATACGCCTGGCGGAACCAGGCGAGTTCACCAAGCGGGCTTTCTTGGGTGGACGCATCGACCTTTCCCAGGCAGAGGCTGTGATCGACCTTATTCGTTCGAAGTCGGATCGGGCTTTCTCTGTCGCCTTGAAACAGGTCGAAGGTTCCTTATCACAGCAAATCGGGGATTTTCGGCAGTCACTGCTTGAGCTTCTGGCTCATATCGAAGTGAACATCGACTATCCGGAGCATGATGTGGAGACGCTGACAGCTGCGTTCATCAAGGAGAAGAGCGGGGAGGCCATCGCCGGAATTGACCGTCTCCTTAAGACCGCATCGCAGGGTAAAATTCTTAGAGAAGGCATCACAACGGCAATCATTGGACGGCCGAATGTGGGGAAATCCTCCCTGCTTAATGCACTTGCCCGTGAGAATAAAGCGATCGTAACCGATATTCCGGGGACGACGCGCGATGTAATTGAAGAGTATGTCACGATCAATCAGATTCCGCTCAAGCTTCTGGATACCGCGGGAATCCGGGAGACGATGGATGTGGTTGAGAAGATCGGCGTCGAGCGGTCCAAGGCCGCGGTGAGCGAAGCGGATCTCATCCTGCTCGTATTGAACGCCGGCGAGCCGCTGCATGACGATGAATTGGAACTTATGGAACAAATCCGCGGTAGACAAGTTTTATGTATCATGAATAAAATGGACTTACCGCAGCATCTGGATAAGGGGCAGCTTCTACAATTTTTCGACGAGTCTGCCATCGTGTCCATGTCGGTATTGGAAGAAGAGGGACTTGACCGGCTGGAGGAGGCCATCTCCGAGCTGTTCTTCGGCGGCAAGCTGGAATCGGGGGATATGACTTACGTCAGCAATGTCCGTCATGTTGCGCTGCTGAATAAAGCCCGTCAGTCTTTGACGGATGCTTATGAGGCTGCCGAGCAGCTGATTCCAATCGATATGATCCAAATCGACGTGCGGCTGGCTTGGGAACAGCTTGGCGAAATTGTCGGAGATACGGCTGCCGATTCGCTGCTGGATCAAATTTTCTCGCAGTTCTGTTTAGGCAAGTAAGAGTAACTGGATGGGCGAGTGCTCATCCTTCAATATAGAGGAGGACAAGGAAATGAGTTATGAAGGAGGCCGCTATGACGTTATCGTCATCGGCGCAGGCCATGCTGGCAGCGAAGCGGCTCTTGCCGCCGCCCGCATGGGCTGCAATACGCTGATGGTTACCATCAATCTGGATATGATCGCCTTTATGCCATGCAACCCTTCCATTGGGGGACCGGCTAAAGGCCATGTCGTTCGTGAAATCGATGCACTTGGCGGGGAGATGGGCCGAAATATCGATAAGACCTTCATCCAGCTTCGCATGCTGAACACCGGCAAAGGGCCAGCAGTTCATGCGCTTCGCGCTCAAGCCGATAAATTCCTGTATCAACACACGATGAAGGAAACAATGGAGAATACCCCTAACCTGACGCTTCGCCAAGGTATGGTGGAACGGCTCGTCGTTGAGGATGGTGTATGCTGCGGAGTCATCACGAAGACCGGAACCATTTATCGTGCTACATCCGTCATTCTGACAACCGGCACTTATTTGCGTGGAAAGGTTATTATGGGTGAAACGACGTATGAGAGCGGACCGAATAACCAGCAGCCGTCCATCAAGCTGTCCGAGCATCTGCGCGAGCTTGGCTTTGAACTTGTCCGATTCAAGACCGGAACGCCGCCGCGTGTGCATAAGGACACTATCGATTTCTCCAAGACGGAAATTCAGCCGGGCGACGAGCATCCGAAGTTTTTCTCGTATGAGACCAAATCTTCGGATAATGAACAGCTTCCCTGCTGGTTAACCTATACGTCGGAGGAGACGCACAGCATCATTAACAGCAATCTGCATCGTGCTCCGATGTTCACGGGAATTATTGAAGGCACTGGTCCCCGCTACTGCCCTTCGATTGAAGACAAGGTGGTTCGTTTCAGCGACAAGCCGAAGCATCAGATCTTTCTGGAGCCGGAAGGCAAGAATACGGCAGAGTATTATGTACAGGGGCTGTCGACCAGCCTGCCGGAGGATGTGCAGCTGTCGATACTTCGTTCAATTCCCGGCTTGGAAAAGGTAGAGATGATGCGCAACGGTTATGCGATTGAATATGATGCCATGGTTCCAACCCAGCTGTGGCCAAGCCTGGAGACGAAGAAGCTCCCAGGTCTGTTCACAGCCGGACAAATCAACGGAACCTCGGGCTATGAAGAGGCGGCTGGACAAGGCATTATGGCAGGCATCAACGGCGCCCGGAAGGCGCTTGGCAAGGAGCCGGTCATTCTGGACCGGTCCCAAGGCTATATCGGCGTGCTGATCGACGATCTGGTTACGAAGGGAACTAATGAACCGTACCGCTTGCTCACTTCACGGGCCGAATACCGTCTGCTGCTTCGTCACGACAATGCCGACCTTCGGCTGACGCCGACCGGTCATGAAATTGGCTTGATTTCAGAAGAACGCTATGCAGCATTCCTGGACAAGAAAGCAAAGGTGGAACAGGAGATTCAACGCCTTCAGAACACGAAGGTTAAACCTATAGAAGTGAATGCCATTTTGGAGGAAAAGGGATCAGCCCCCATTGTAGATGGAAGCAACCTGCTTGTTCTGATGCGTCGTCCGGAAGTTGATTATGCCGTTATCGAACGCATTTCGTCACCGCCTTTTGAACTGGATGATGAAATGAAGGAACAGGTTGAAATTCAAATCAAGTATGCCGGTTATATCGAGAAGCAGCTCCAGCACGTGGAACGCTTGCAGAAGATGGAACAGAAGAAGCTGCCGGAAGACATCGACTACAGCGTCATACATGGCCTGGCCATTGAAGCCCGTCAGAAGCTCGATAAAATCCGGCCGCTCTCGATCGGACAGGCCTCCCGGATTTCGGGTGTCACTCCGGCCGACATTTCCATTCTGCTGGTTCACCTGGAGCATTACAACCGGGTAACTGCCGCGGCGAAAGGATAATGAACACGTAATGGACGCGATACAGGAACAGTTTATCCGGCAGCTGAGCGAACATCAGCTTAATGTCTCGGATGCCATCGATCAATTCGAGACGTATTACCGTGAACTGGTAAGCTGGAACGAAAAAATGAATCTTACAGGCATTACTGACCGGGATCAGGTTTACACGAAGCATTTCTTTGATTCTTTGTCTCTCGCCTTCTTCGTCAACCTGGAGAAAGTTGAGTCTTTAGCGGACATTGGATCTGGAGCCGGATTTCCCGGGATACCGCTTAAGATTGCTTTTCCGCATTTGCAGCTCACGATCGTAGATTCATTAAGCAAGCGCATATCTTTTCTCCAGCATGTGTGCGATGAGCTTGGATTAAAGGGAGTTACACTTGTACACGGCAGGGCGGAGGATATTGGCCGCCTGCCGGCCCATCGGGACCATTATGATCTAGTAACAGCGCGTGCTGTGGCACGTATGGCGCTGCTCAATGAATTTTGTCTTCCTTTTGCCCGGAAAGGTGGAGAGTTTGCCGCTATGAAAGGCAGCGATCCAATAGAAGAAGTGGCTGAGGCCTCATTCAGTCTAAAAGAGCTTCGCGCTGAACTGGTGAAGGTGGAGTCATTCAAGCTTCCCGTCGAAGAGTCAGACCGGCATATTGTACTGATTCGCAAGAATGGAGCTACCCCGGCCAAGTACCCGCGCAAAGCAGGTTTGCCTGCCAAGCAGCCTCTGCTTTAATGTTTCACGTGAAACATTTACCAATTATCAAAAGCAAAAACCGTCTCTCAATTGAGTGACGGTTTTTTTGATATCCCAATGGAATCCGCTCACAAAATCACCCAAACGATATTCTCGAAAAAACAGATAATAATAAGAAATCGGTAAGAATATATCCTTTTATGATGAAAAGAAAGGAAAAATAAGGCCATTCGAAGAATAGGATTATCCACCAAAAAGTGATAGAATAATAGAGTAACCGCTAAGTTAATAAACAACAAGAGAGGCACATATAGCTAACAGAACCGATTCGCCTTGGTTAAGCAGGGTGAACCCTCTTATGATTACCATTTCAGGATCATGAGGGGACTTTTTATGTTTGCAGCGCAAGAAGTGCCGAGACATAAAGCTTTGTACGATTGGTTTTCCGGGTAAGGGCAGCATCGTACTATAATGAAATTAGGTGGTAATGAACGGAATGAAAGAACAATTCACCAGACTGTTTGGGTTTACCGAGCGAAGCAGCGGAGAAGAGATCAAACAAATCCCCGTTAATGAAGTCATCAGCAGTCCTTATCAGCCCCGGACGATCTTTGACGACGAGAAGATTGATGAATTGTGCCAGACCATTAAAACCCATGGCATCATTCAACCCATCGTGGTGCGGATGAAAGACTCCCAGTATGAAATCATCGCCGGAGAGCGGCGGTGGCGGGCCGTGAAGAAGCTTGGGATGGAGAGTATTCCGGCCATTATCCGTGATTTCAATAACTCGCAGGCTGCTTCCATTGCGCTGATCGAGAATCTGCAGAGAGAAGGACTGACTTCGATTGAAGAAGCGATCGCGTACCAAAAGCTGATTGATCTTCATCAACTGACTCAGGAAAGTCTTGCGCAGCGTTTGGGTAAAAGCCAATCCACCATTGCCAACAAAATCCGTCTGCTTCAACTGCCTGAACAAGTGAAGACGGCCCTAATGGAAAGGAAGATCACCGAAAGACATGCCCGGTCGCTGCTATCTCTCGATAATGAGGAAATGCAGCTGAAGGTTCTGGGCGAGATCATTTCCAAGGGGCTGAATGTGAAGCAGACAGAAGCCCGGATCGCTTTTTACAAAGAAGCGACGAAGATTAAGAAAGCAAAACGCATTTCCTATACCAAGGATGTCCGTCTTGCACTGAACACGATTCGTCAATCGATCGAAATGGTCACAGGGTCTGGAATGGAAATCAAAACCTCCGAAAATGACCGTGGCGATCATTATGAAATTGTCATTCAGATCCCCAAAAAATAATACAGATGTGGAATGCTGAAGGCGGCCCTGAGGTGATCGGCCGCCTTTTTATGCGGTTGAACCGCCGCGATAACAACCTGAATTTACTACATGATCTTTCTGACAATCCGAGGTGAAATTAGTGTCCAAAATCATTGCCATAGCAAATCAAAAAGGTGGGGTCGGCAAAACAACAACCTCTGTGAACCTGGGTGCCGGCTTGGCCACATTAGGCAAAAAAGTGCTGCTCGTAGATATTGATCCTCAAGGCAATACGACGAGCGGCGTGGGGATCAACAAAGCTGATGTGGAGAATTGCATATATAACGTCCTGATTGATGACATCGTTCCGCAAGAAGCTGTTGTTGAGACGAAAATTGAAGGCTTGAACATTATCCCAGCCACCATTCAGCTGGCAGGTGCGGAAATCGAGCTGGTATCGACCATATCGCGTGAACTGCGTTTAAAAAAGGCGCTGAATTCACTGAAGCAGCAGTATGACTATATTTTGATTGACTGCCCACCGTCATTGGGTATTTTAACCATTAACTCCTTAACCGCAGCCGATTCGGTGATCATTCCGATTCAGTGTGAATACTACGCGTTGGAAGGTTTAAGCCAACTGCTGAACACCATACGTCTGGTTCAAAAGAATTTGAATCCTCACCTTAGTATCGAGGGCGTACTCTTAACGATGCTGGATGCCCGCACTAATCTGGGCATTCAAGTTATCGAAGAAGTGAAGAAGTACTTCCAGGAAAAGGTGTACCGTACAATTATTCCACGCAATGTTCGCTTAAGTGAAGCACCATCTCATGGACAGTCCATCATCACTTACGACCCTCGTTCCAAAGGTGCGGAAGTTTATACTGAACTGGCAAAGGAAGTGGTATCTTATGAGTAAGCGTTTGGGAAAAGGGCTGGATGCCTTAATCCCTTCCTTATCAATCAATGAGGATGACAAGGTTGTTGAGATTCCTCTGGCACAGCTTCGTGCCAATCCTTACCAGCCTCGGAAAGAATTCAAGGAAGAGAGCATTCAGGAGCTGGCGGAGTCGATTCGGCAGCATGGAGTCATTCAACCGATCATTGTAAGAAGTGTATTAAAGGGCTACGAAATTATCGCCGGTGAGCGTCGGTTCCGCGCTTCTCAGTATTGCGGCAAGGCCACAATCCCGGCTGTCGTTCGGAGTTTCTCCGATCAGCAAGTGATGGAAATTGCCCTGATCGAGAACCTGCAGCGGGAAAATCTGAACGCGATGGAAGTGGCAGTCGCTTATCAAGGGCTAATGGATCAATTTTCCTTAACACAAGAAGAGTTGTCCCTCAAGGTTGGCAAGTCCCGTTCCCACATCGCGAATTTCCTTCGTCTGTTGACATTGCCGGACGATGTGAAAGAATATGTTTCACGTGGAACAATTTCAATGGGTCATGCGAGAGCAATTGTAGGTTTGAAAGAACCAGCGTTGATTAAGCAATTGGCTAATCAATGTGTTGATCAGGACTGGAGCGTTAGAGAGCTGGAAGAGGCGGTCAAGAATTTGGATCGCAAGCCGGCTGCGGGGCTGAAGGCGAAGACGGTAAAGCGAGATCCATATATTGATAATGTTGAGGAAGTGCTAAGAGAACGATTTAAGACGACAGTAAAAATCAAGCATGGTAAAGAAAAAGGGAAGATCGAGTTGAACTATTACAGCACCCAGGATTTGGAGCGTCTGCTGGAGCTGCTTAGTAAATAGAAAATCACGAGAACATATCCGATCTGTCCTTGGCGGGATAAGGTATGGGTATGTTTTTTTCGGAAGGAGGTGCGAGGGTGGAAAAAGTCGTCTATTTAGATCATGCGGCAACTTCATGGCCCAAACCGCCTGAGGTTGTACAGGCAATGGTGGATGCAATGGAGCATGCCGGCGCAAATGCAGGGAGAGGGAATCATTCCCTGGCGATGGGTTCCGGGAGAGTACTGGTAAGAACAAGATCGGCACTCGCAGAATTATTTGGTGTGAAAAATGCACAGGACATCGCCTTTACGCATAACACGACAATGTCGCTTAATATGGCGATCCACGGGCTGCTCCATCCTGGCGACCATGTGATTTCAACAATGACTGAGCATAATTCG
This sequence comes from Paenibacillus stellifer, assembly GCF_000758685.1. NCBI lineage: Bacteria > Bacillati > Bacillota > Bacilli > Caryophanales > Paenibacillaceae > Paenibacillus > Paenibacillus stellifer. The sequence goes on along the minus strand of NZ_CP009286.1, from coordinate 5,648,239 downwards.
GTGCGCCGACCGCTGGAGTATCTGCGTAAAACAAAAGGGATCAACGTAGACTATGTGAAGGTTGACTCTGAAGGTCAGCTTGATTTACGGGAGCTTGGGTCCTTATTTCAATCTCGCACCCGGATGGTTATTTGCAGCCATAGCTCCAATCTCCTGGGCAGTATTTTGCCGATTGGCGAGATTGGCGAGATTGCCCGGAGGCACAAGTCTGTCTTTCTGGTTGATGCGGCTCAGAGTGCCGGAGCTGTTGATATTGATGTTCAGACGATGAATATCGATATGCTGGCCTTCCCGGGGCACAAAGGATTGCTGGGGCCGCAGGGGACGGGCGGGCTGTATATTTCACCTGAGGTTGATCTGGAACCGCTAATGCAGGGGGGGACAGGGAGTCAATCGGAGAATAGCGAACAGCCTAATATAAGACCTGATAAGTATGAAGCCGGAACGCAAAACGGTGTTGGGATTGCAGGGTTGCTTGCCGGTGTCCAAAAAGTGAAGTCGATCGGGACCCAATCGATTTACGAGCATGAATGGGGGCTTGTGCAGTACTTGATGGACGGCTTGAGTGAAATTCGGGGGATCACTATGCTTGGTCCTGCTGCTGGCAGAGAACGGACCGGACTGCTTTCTTTTGTAATTGAGGGAGAGGAGATGGCCCAAGTCGCGCATAGACTGGATCGTGAATACGGGATTGCCGTTAGGTCGGGAATGCATTGCTCGCCTTTGGCACATCAGTCTGCCGGTACTCTGGAAAGCGGTGCTGTCAGGGCAAGCGTAGGAGTGAGCACCACGCGGGAAGATGTGGAGACGATGGTGAATGCAATGAAGGAAATGTTCGGCCGTCGATAAAAAAAGATCGCTGTATACCAGGATTGTTAATGTGGAGATTAATGCTGCTGCGCAATGTTAAACAAAAAGGAAGGTTGCCTCGATGTCAGAAATGAATCAATTCATAAGTGATCAACTCCAGTGGTTTGTTCCGGGGATAGTTCTGATACTGCTTGTCTTGCTAATTCTTGTTCTAGTCCAGGGAGGCAGAATTCGAACGATGCGCCGGAAATATGAAGCCATGATGTCGGGGACAGGGATCGATAATCTGGAAAGTCTCTTGATCGATTTGAAAAATCAGAACGAAATGCTTGAAGAAGCGCATGGACGTCAAGAGGACGCACTCAAGGCTGTGCAGGAGAAGCTGAAAGGGATGAAGGGCCAGGTTGCTCTCAAACGTTATAACGCATTTGGAGAGCGTGGCAATGATCTCAGCTTCTCGTTAGCGATCCTGGATGACCGGCGCAATGGAATCGTGATTACAAACCTCCATAGCCGCGAAAATTCATACATTTATGCCAAACCACTGGAGCAGGGGGAGTCGTCCCATGCATTATCTCCTGAAGAGAAAGAAGTCATTGCTCTTGCGCTGCAGCGGACTTAGAGTGGGTATGCCACTGTTTCAATGCTGAAAATAAACTTGAAGCAATAATCTCCGATAGCCTCATAACAAGGCTGAGACGGGTGTTCTGAAGGACAAAATACTCCATAAAGCCGCCGACGTTAACGATGCCCGTCATATGGATATCGCCGACCGGCGGCAGTTGTTTCTTAACGCCGGCTCCGGGGCGGAGAGGGCCTTCCACGATCTGAATGGAACCGACGCTGGAGGATTGTCCCAGACAAGCGTCTATGCCGATTACATAGGGATGAGAATAAGTGGATTCAATTAGGGTGAGAGTCGACTCCAGATTGACGGCATGAACCGGCTGATCCAATGTGCCATATAAAGCGAATAAAGGACTGTGAAACCGTGACAATGCTGTGCCTACTAGCGGTCCCAATGCATCGCCGGTAGAACGGTCGGTGCCGATACAGACGATGACAACAGGCGATCCCGGCCGAACCTGTGAAAGATGGAAGAGCAGCCGATGGATGAGAGCCGAATAGATTTCAGGGTCGGTATGTGATATTTTTAAACAAGACATTTCATGCAGGGGCGCAGGGTTGGCGGAGCGAATCATACCATCTTCCTTTCCGGGTGATTGCCTTTGATGATAGATAGTATATGGATGGAAGAACGGTTTTATACTTCACTAGGAAGAGATGAGCCCTGTTGCCTAGGAGGAGCGTGACTAATGAACGAGGAAATGCTGATTGCCTTTGATTCCACCCAGCAGGCGCTGCGGGCAGAAATGCTGCTGGAGTATGCGGAAATTGAGATCGATATTTGCCCGACACCAAAGGAGATTACAGCAGGCTGTGCCATGTCCATTCAATTCTTCAGCGAAGCGCTGGCGGATGTGGAGAAGGTTATAGAGGAGCAGAATATCGAAATACGGGGTATCTATGCCAAAAATGAACAAGAAGGCGGTTATACCCTGTTGCAGAATAAGGAGGAGTAAGAATGAGGCTGGGTCTGAACATGCTGCTGGAATCAGAAACCCCTCAAAAAACCGTCGATGAGGCTGTCGACCAGGCGACACAATTCAAGGACAAAATATGGAACTGGTTCACGGATGTCGACATGTGGACGAATGTACTGTTCGCGGGCCTGCGCATTCTTTTTATTTTTATCGTAACCCGAATTGTGATCAGAGTCGTCTATGGAGTGATTGATAAATCGATAGCGCGAAGGACGGACAGCCGGTTTCTGGGGAATACGAGACGGTTCTCTACTGTAGGGGAGCTGCTGAAAAATACGGTTACGGTCATTTGTAATTTTATTATGATCCTGCTTGTCCTGTCTGAATTCAACTTTGAACTCGGTCCGCTTCTGGCGAGTGCGAGTGTACTCGGTCTTGCGATCGGTTTCGGCGCGCAAAGCTTGGTCAAAGATGTAGTTACGGGATTCTTCATCATTCTAGAGGATCAGTTTGCAGTGGGGGACGTGATCTCAACCGGAGGCCTAAAGGGAACCGTCGAAATGATCGGACTACGGACAACGAAGCTCCTCGGCAGCAACGGGGAAATGTATATCATTCCGAACGGCACCATCGCTAATGTTACGAATTATTCGATGTCGAACGCGCTCGCGGTCGTTGATGTTCCGGTCAAAATTGAACGCAGCCTTGAAGAGACGCTCATACTGATCCGCCAGGCGATGGAAGGGATAGAGGAGCGCAACGAGAATGTGGTGGCGGTGCCGAATATTCTCGGAATTCAATCTATGACCACTGCCGAATATGTGGTTCGGGTAACGGCCAACACACTTCCGAACCGGAGGGAGGCTGCCGAGCGTCAAATCCAGAGCGACATCAAGAAGGCGCTTGAGCTTCAACTGCTGAAGGAAGCCGAAAAGGCGGAGGCAGAAGCGAGAGCCGCAGCGGAAGAGGAGCGGAAAGCCGAAAGCCGGGAAGAGCAGGAACTCGAGCTGGAGAAAAGGGATGCTGAGGCTCGAAGAGAGGCGCGTAGAGGCGCATTGGAGCAGTCGGCTGGTGAGGAACAGACAGAAGGGAGAAAGCCGGATGGAACGTAAAAGCTTTCAGCTGGGTGATATCGTACAGATGAAGAAACCCCATCCCTGCGGAACGAATGAGATGGAAGTGATCCGGATGGGAATGGATATCCGCATCAAGTGTACAGGCTGTCAGCACAGCGTGCTGATTCCGAGAGCCAAATTCGAGAAGAATTTAAAAAAGGTGCTGCGGTCCGCCGAAAATAAAGAAAATGAGCTTGGACAAAATTAAAGCTTGTCATTTAAGTGGAGTCGTGATACAATAAATCTTGCTGCGGAGAGGTACCCAAGAGGCCCAAGGGGGCTGACTCGAAATCAGCTAGGCGTGTCAAAGCGTGCGTGGGTTCGAATCCCACTCTCTCCGCCACCTAGTGCTAACGAACAACCTTCGTCTTTGAAGACGAAGGTTTTTTTGTGCATTTTAAACAATTTCGCACACAAAGAGAGACCCTTTCGGGTCTCTCCGTCAGCAGCGCTTGAATGATTTTTGGATCTCTCTGTACAAAACGCTAAAGCGAGTCAGGAACACTCCGGATTGGCTTTTTTAGAACCGCTCCTTCAACGTATTACCTTTATCTACTGTAGTGACTGCAGCAGTATCCTCGTGATTGTGTCGGCTTACGATGTCCAACGGAACCACACCTCTCTCTCGCGCTGCCTAAGTATAGAATGGACAAGAACGGGGGCTTTTATACATCGCCGCTAAATAAATTAGTGAACCCGGGCTTTCTCGACTTTTTTCCATTTACGGTTCTTGTTGGACGTCTCCGGAAACGTATCGCCTTTCTTCATTTGAATGTGTCTGGGATTCTGAATCTGAGTATGGAAGCTGCGGGCCTCTCCGACTTCCACATAAAGCCCGGGATTGGGGGCTCTGTGGCCTTCTTCAAATTCAGTCTGCTCACCCATGCTTATTCCTCCTGTCTAGATTGTAGTGGAACTGCCGCTTTAGTGTGCGCGACCTGGTGGAGGTTCATGTGCGTACGCCTGGCCCCATATTCAGACAGAAAGCAGGCTTGCATAGCGGCTCCGGATTTGGTATATTATTATAGTTCGAGTTTGTGCTCGATCCTTGCTCCTGACCCGATCAGGGGCCTTAGACCATAAGGAGGTGAACGTTATGCGCAAATACGAAGTGATGTACATTATTCGTCCTGACATTGAACAAGAAGCCGTTCAAACAGCAGTCGAAAAATTCCAAGGCATCATCTCCAACGGCGGAGAAATTACGAAGCACGATGTGCAGGGTAAGAAACGTCTTGCGTATGAGATCAAGAAATTCCGTGATGGCGTCTATGTTCTGGTTAACTTCACTGCAGAACCTGCAGTAGTAGCCGAACTGGAACGTATCATGAAGATTTCCGACGAAGTTATTCGTTATCTCATCACGAACGATGTTGTTGCCTAAGACACATATGTTCGCTTTGTAAGAACATCGCTCCAAAGGAGGGAAACCCATTATGTTGAACCGTGTCATCCTGATCGGCCGACTGACCCGTGATCCTGAGCTGCGTTATACGCCTCAAGGCGTTGCCGTAACCCAGTTTACGCTTGCCGTAGACCGACCTTTTACAAGCCAAGGCGGCGAACGTGAAGCGGATTTCATTCCGGTCGTTACTTGGAGACAGCTGGCAGAGACCTGTGCCAATTATTTGCGCAAGGGCCGGCTGACGGCGGTAGAGGGACGCATACAAGTCCGGAATTACGAGAATAACGAAGGCAAGCGTGTATACGTAACCGAAGTTATTGCGGATAATGTCCGGTTCCTGGAATCCACCCAGAACCGTGAAGGCGGCAACGCATCCGGCGGTGGCTCCATGCCTGAACCTCCATCGTACGGCGGTGGACGCGGAAACAGCAACGGAAACGGCGGTTTCTCGCGCAACAATAATCAGGATCCCTTTTCGGGCGACGGTAAGCCGATTGATATATCGGACGATGATTTGCCATTTTAATACGGAAGGACTGAACAGACAATGGCTTTTAAACAAAGAGAAGGCGGAGACAACGACAAGAGACCGGCTCGCCGCGGCGGCCGCAACAAGCGTCGTAAAGTATGCTTCTTCACTGTGAATAAGATTACTCACATTGATTATAAAGATACGGAACTGCTGAAGAAATTCATCAGCGAGCGCGGCAAGATTCTGCCTCGCCGTGTAACCGGTACGAGCGCCAAGTACCAACGCGCCCTGACAATCGCTATCAAGCGTGCTCGTCAGATCGCACTGCTGCCTTACACTACAGAGTAAGCTGGCACCAAGAACGGCCGTCTATCCTCTTGATGAGGACAGGCGGTCGTTTTTTGTATGGCACGGGCGTTAATGGAAAATCAGCTTCTTATATCTTACTAGGAAGCGGAAGCTGGAGATTGACCGAACCTGCAAAATGGTGTAAATTGAAAGCAACCTATAGTGAAGGGGAAATTTTGATGTCGGTGAGCGTTCTTAACTAAGCAATTTCATATTGCCTGATGGGATGTATTCAAGCTGCACCTAAGCTTATTTAAGTGCGCTTAGATCCAGGATGGTGAATGAGTTAGTTAAGAACACGCTAAGCGACAACAGCCTCTTCGGGGACTGTTCTTTCGCCTGAAATGATGAAGCCGTGCTCTTGGAGCACGGCTTTTTTGCTGCAACAAGACGCAGAACATTTCATCATCCCAAGGCAGGGGAACATCCTAAAGACAAAGGCAAAGAAAGCCGCAGCGGCTCTCTTTGCCTTTTTTTGTACCTAAAAAGGAGGATTAAATCATGCATAACGCAAGTCAGGAAATGCTGCAGTACAACGAAATCAAGACAGAGCTCGAACGTTACGCCGTATCCTATGCCGGCAAATCGCTGGTCCGGGAAATGGAGCCAATGACAGAGCTGTCCAGGATCAAGAAAGCCGGGGAAGAGACAGCCGAAGCCAAAGAACTGCTGATGAAGGGCTCCAGTGTGCCGCTTCCTTCGATGGAGGGGATTGAGTGGGTCATGTCTCTGCTCGGCACCGGATATCTCTTCAACGAGCAGGATATGACGGCGGTGGCGGTCTTCCTGAACAGCTGTGCCCAGCTGCGGAAGTACATGGCCTCGAAGGATGCCTCTTCGCGGATCGGTGCTTATGCCTCATCGCTTAACGAATTGAAAGAGGTCAAGGCGGAAATCGAGCGCTGCATCCGTTTCGGCGTTATCGAGGATGGAGCGAGCAAAGCGCTGGAGAAAGTGCGCAAGCGCAAGCGTACCGCGAAGGAGCGGCTGATCAAGAAGATCGAGAGCGTGATGGCGCGTCATGCTTCGATTCTACAGGAGAATCTGTACAGTGTTAGGGGAGGAAGGTATGTGATCCCGGTTAAGCGGGAATACCACAAGCAGGTTAAGGGGCACATACTGGACCAGTCGACAAGCGGTCAGACGGTATATATGGAGCCGGAGGAAGTAGCTGCGCTCCAGAATGAGCTCGACATGCTGACGGCGGAGGAAGCCCGGGAGGAGAATGTTATTCTGAGCATGCTGACCGGCCTGATCGAACGGGAGCAGGACAGTCTGCGGCTTAATATCGAAATCACGGGCGTGTATGACTTTATTTTCGCCAAGGCCAAGTACGCGCTTACGATGGGAGCTGAGGCTGTTGCCTGCAACGACAAAGGCGTTCTGAAGCTGATCGCTGGAAGACATCCTAAGCTGCCCGGAATGGTTCCCATTCACGTGGAGTTCGGTCAAGGATACCGTTCGCTGGTAATTACAGGACCGAATACCGGAGGAAAGACTGTAGTGCTGAGGACGGTGGGTTTGCTGGCGCTGATGGTGCAATCCGGGCTGTTGATTCCTGCCGGACCAGAAAGCGAGTTCCCCGTATTCTGGAACGTGATGAGCCTGATTGGCGACGGCCAGAGCCTTACCCAGTCGCTCAGCACGTTCTCAGCACAGATGAAGGGTGTGGATGACATGCTGAGAGCGGTCGGAAGAGGCGTTCTTCTGCTGATTGACGAATTAGCGGCTGGAACAGACCCTGGCGAAGGCATCGCCTTGTCCATTGCTTTATTGGAGGAGTTAAGCCGCAGGGGCGCCAATGTGATGGTAACGACGCATTATAACGAACTGAAGGCCTTCGCGGCAGCGGCTCCGCAGTTCCAGAACGCGAGGATGGAATTCGACCCCGAAACCTTGCAACCGCTGTACAGGCTGACGATCGGCGAAGCCGGGGAGAGCTATGCGCTGCAAATTGCCGAGAAGCTGGGGCTTCAGAGCTCAGTTATTGAAAGGGCCAGACAAATTACCGGCATTCAAAAGGGAATGAAAACAGAGGGGCATTCGCTGCATTTCGAATATGGGGAGGAAGAGAAATCAGCCGGAAAGAAAATGAACGAAAAGAAACCGGAGCCTGAGGCGAAGCTTCCTGTCTATCAAATCGGGGATGCAGTCTACATTACAGCCCTGGGAAGAACGGGGATCGTCTACCGTGAGCGGGATGCCAAAGGGATGGTCGGCGTCATGGTGCAGAAGCATAAAATGCAATTTAACCATAAACGGCTGAAGCCTTACTTGTCCAAAGATGAACTGTATCCGGAGGATTATGATCTGGATATCGTCTTTGAATCGAAAGCAGACCGGAAGAAACGCAATCTGATGCGCCGCAAGCATGTGGAAGGTTTAACGATCGTGAAGGAGAAAGAAGATTCGGATATTTAATCGCCCTGATCGAATGTTTGAATAAGCGATGGCATATAGTTGAGGTATTTATAGTCAGCTGTGCCACAAGCCTATTCGGCGGGGCTGTTACTGGAGCATCCTGCTGGAATCCAATTCCTGCGGGATGCTTTTTTATCCAAGGGTGTCGGATTTTGTTGTTTCTTTTTCATCTCATTGTGATTACAATAGTAATATTGCCTAACTACAATTCATGCCTGTTCCATGGGAGTTGGTACGTCTGTTGCACTAAATCTGTGGAGATCAAGCGACGTCTATTTCGGCAAAATGGCAAATCAGGTTTGATCCCATACTTATAGTCGTGACGCGTATCGGGGAGCGGCATTGCAAATATAAACGAAGAGGTGCATTCATCCTTGTCTAATCTATTAATGATAAAGAAGGAATTGATATGAAAAAAAAGTGGAAAAAAATATATATTGCTTATCTAGTTGTTCTGATTCTGGCCGCGGGTGCATTTCTGTTCCGCAAGCCGCTGACGGTTCTGGCCTTCGATCTGTTCCTGTCGGATAAAATGGAAGCCACGCTTCAGGAGAAATCGTATCAGCCTCTGAACGAGGACAAAACGGTTAAGCCTGAGCCGATTGTCTATAAGAGCGATCCATTCTCCGTGATGCTGCTCGGTACGGACCAGCGCAAGAACGAGACGGCCCGTTCCGATACGATGATCTATGCGGTGGTAAGACCGAATGATTACAAGGTGCTGTTGATTTCCATACCGCGTGATACGTACACGGAAATTATCGGTCATGACGACAACAAGAAAGACAAGATCACCCATGCCTATGCTTTCGGTGGCCAACAGATGGCGAAAGACACGATGGAGGCGCTGCTCGGTCACGATATTCAGTATTATGCCACCATCAATTTCAATGGTGTCAAGGATGTTGTCGATGCGCTGGGCGGACTGCCGCTGCCGATCAAGAAGACGATCGAGAACAAAGGCAAGGACCATGAGAAGTTCACCATTGTCGGCGGTAAGGATCTGTACAATGGCGAGGATTCGCTCAACTATGTCCGTTACCGGGAAGACAGCGACTTTAACCGTACGAAGCGCCAGCAGGTCTTCATGGATGTATTGGCGAACAAGATGCTGTCGCTGGGGCAGATCAGCAAGGTGAATGATCTGCTGAGCATTCTGGGCGAGAACTTCAAGACGGATATGCCTCCGACGATGATTACCGATCTTGCCAAGAAGTTCATCGGCGGCAAGGAAGCGGATATTTCAAGCTTTACCGTAATGGGTGAGGGAACGAAGATTGACGGCATTTATTATGATCTGGTCGATGAAGAAGACCTGAAGGAAGCGAAGGCCTTGATCGACAATTGGATGAACGCCTCCACTCCGGTAGACCAGTTGATCGAGCCCGGAAAGGCAAGCAACGCGCTGGAAGCAAAGGCGACCTCCGCGGCTCAGTAAAGCCCTTTCAATTTATGAACATTGAGCGAACATAGAATCAAACCAAGCAGCAGCCCAGGTTAGGTAACCGGCTGCTGCTTGCCGTTCGTATGGTATACTGGAACAAAAAAAGATTTCCTGGGGGACTTTTGAGGAGGACCTGGATAATGAATATTGCGTTTTTTTTGCTGCCCAAGCAGGAGGTGGCCTGTGTGACGCTTGACTCCACGCTGCGCCAGACGCTGGAACGGATGGAGCATCACAGGTACACGGCCGTTCCCATTTTGAACTCGGACGGCGGATACGCCGGCACGGTAACGGAAGGCGACCTTCTGTGGTATATGAAAGACTCGGGAGGCAAGGTTGCGTTCGAGAATGCTTCTAAATTTTTGCTGAAGGACGTGCCGCTGAGAATGAGCAACAAAGCAGTGTCCATCGATGCGGATATGGAGGATTTGATCAATCTGGCCAAGGTGCAGAACTTTGTGCCGGTTGTCGATGATATGAACCGTTTTATCGGGATCGTGCGGCGCAGCCAAATTATTGAATACTGCGAGAAATTTGTTACCCGCCAGTCGCTGGAGTCCATGTAGCGGGCGGGCCGCCCTGAAGCCGATCAGGCCTGCATTTCCAGCCGAGGGAATGCGGGCTTTTTTCAAAAAAAACTACGCCTGCCCGTTTTACTAACGTTGGCAGAATACAAGCACAAACCGGGTAATAGAGGGTAAGGAAGGAGGAGGTTATAATGCCTTCAACCAAAAACCGAATTACTCCGGAACAACGGATCTACTTTCACAGTGAATTGCGGCAATGTCCGCATTGTGGCACCAAACTCAAGCGGCATCATACCGCTTGGCATAAATACGTGAATACATTAAGCGGCATCTATGACGTGTGGAATATGGCCTATGCCTGTCCGAATTCGGAATGCCCCTATCCCGGATCGTATTATCGCTCAGCTGAAGCCGATGCGCTAGTCATGAAGCATACCTCATATGGGTTTGACGTCCTCGCGCTTGTAGGCGAACTTCGTTTCAAACATCACTACACCTTGTCTGAATTGCATGAGGAATTGAATCGACGGGGCGTTGTCACCTCCGAGCGTAATTGCGAGCGGCTGTATGAGCGTTATCTCACGCTGCTTCGCGCTTCCGTCACCGACCATCTCCGGGAAAACTTGAAAGAAGTAGTCCGTGAACACGGCGGATTACTGCTATCCATGGATGGCATACAGCCTGAGAAAGGCAATGAAACTCTGTATGTGGTCCGCGAAGGATTCAGTGGAAGCATTCTGGCCGCGCAAAACCTCAAAAGCGGCAGCGCCGAAGAATTGAAACAACTGCTGAGACCCGTGGAAGCTTTAGGTTTTCCCATAATTGGACTGCTCAGCGACGGCCAACATTCTATCCGCCTGGCGATGTCCGGCCTGTGGCCGGAAGTACCCTACCAATACTGCCAGTACCATTACCTGAAAGACATTGCCAAACCGGTCGTGGAGTTGGATCGCAAACTCAAAACCGGGATTAAGAAAAACTTACGTGGTATTCGCGAACTGGAAAAACAAGTTCAGGCTGACCCTTCCGAAGAAGCAACCCTCGCTAAAGATTACCTGGCCGCTGTGCGCTCCGTTCTGCTCGAAGACGGCAACCCACCGCTCGACCTTCCCGGAGTACGAGTGTTTGAAGAAGCAGAAGCGATCCGAAATTCCTTGAAACGAAGCGCTAAAAAAGGGGGTTCACCTACAGCGAGAAACTCTTGAAGCTGTTTGAAAAACTGGATTCCTTCCGTCCTGCATACCGAAAGGTAAAGCGTTGGTGCCAGCCTCTTGAGGATGCCGCCCATATTTTGGGTGCTCCGTCTGGGACAAGCAGTGAGACAACGCAAGTTCGAATGAACTGGCTGAAGTTCGAACTAAGAGCGAAGTTTATCCGAAAAGAAGACCAGCCCATGGTGGAGAATTTCGAACGGTATACAACCGGATTTTGGACGGGACTGTTTGCTTGCTACAACACCGCTTATCTTCCCCGGACGAATAACGACCAGGAACGCTGTTTCCGCCGAACGAAGACCCGACACCGCCGAATGACGGGTCTTCGTAGCTGGAACCGGTATCTTTGGCGTAATGGCGAGTTTGTGATTTGGGTAGAGGATGCCTTGATGCAAGAAAATGTGCAGCACCGACTTCAGCAGGTTCCTTATGAAACCTACTTTCAGGAACGGCGTCAATGGGAATCCCGACTGCTTGAAGGAACGAAACGGCTCCGGTTTCGACGAGAGCCTCAGCAGTATTTAGCTCAGCTTGAACAACGCGTCTGTTCGTTAGTTGGGCAGGCGTAGAAAAAAAACAGGAATATATCCCGCTAAACGCTCGTGTCTGAACGATATCGCCAGCCCTTAACATTGAGCCGTCATCACCGGGGAGGGGCCATCAGTGTGGCATGGTATCATTTATGATATAATGGAGAATAAAGCTTTTTCCCGGAGGTAGAAGAGACGTGTCCAATATGCCGAAGGATTTGGATGTAGCCAAGCGGGCCAAGGTCATTGAATGGCTGAAGACCGAGGTCATCGATCAGGTTTCACGGTTGTTCAAAGCATTATGGGAGGGCAGCACCTCACGGGTCAGCGACAGCTTGGCGAGCCTCATTATGAGCTCTTATATTCTGGGGCGCAGGCTTGGCATATCATATCGCGACCTGGACGACGCGCTGTTGGAGAAGCTGAAGAAGCACCGGCAGGAAGGTCACCAGCTGGAAGATTGGTATCAGGATATATCCGCACTAGAAGAACATATGCGTAAGAGGTGAACATAGTTGAAATATCGCTGGACATCCCTGGCCTGGAGTGTTGCCTATCTGCTCCTGCTGTTATCGCTGTCAACCCCATTCATTATTATTACAACTTTGTTTTTGATGGTACCGGCCGTTGTATTGTTCGCGACGTTGAACGTGAGGCAGTTTATCTTAACGATTCTGCCAGTTTGGCTTATTCTGGGGATCATCAATCCGATATATATCGTGATTGCCGCCTACCTGATTATTCCCGCTCTTGTCATGGGACGGTGGTATAAAAGGAAGGCTCCGGCTCTGTCAACGATGCTGGCCGGCGCGATAACGCTGATGGGCGAGTTCCTGCTGCTGCTTCTGCTCGGCAAGACGCTGTTTCAATTCGATCTGTATTCCTACGTCTATGATGTGCTCAACGAAATGCGCACGATGGCATTGTCGCCGATACAGGAATTCGGAATGGGCGGCATTCTGGGGGATAGCTCCGATATCAGCAACAACAGCCGGGCCTTTATCCAGGTTATCCCGCTTGCGCTCATTATGGGCTCTGCCCTGATCACGGTGGTCACGCATTCGATTGTGAGACCGATTCTGGCAAGCATGGGCTATGCATTGCCGAAGCTGAAGCCCGCAAGGGAGTGGAGAATTCCCAAGTCGTTCATCTGGTACTATCTGATTGCTACAGTGCTGCAGCTGTTCTTCTATAATTCGAGCAATAACTTTGTGCTCATGATTACGGATAATTTGGTGCCGCTCTTACGGATCTGCTTCATTTTGCAGACAATCGGCTTCTTCTTCTTCGTCGCCCATGAGCGGAACTGGAACAAGATTTTTCCGGTTGCGCTTTCGGTAATCGCCATCCTGCTGCCTCCGATCTGGATTATCGGGATCATCGATCTGGTGGCGCCGGTGCGTGAAATGGTGTCCAAATCGAAACGATAGGGTGAGTGCTCATGCCAAAATTTTTGCAACGGCGCTGGCACGGCTATCACACCGTTTGGGCGTTCTTGCTGCTGCTGGTTCTGGTTATTGCCGTCAGTATATATAACTGGGTGCTTGGCGTAGTCTGTCTGTTCCTGGCCGGCACGCTGTGCATCACCATGTTGAAGACAGAGCTGTCATTTCGGCGCAATCTGGTGGAGTACATCAACAGCCTTACTTTCCGCATCAAGCGGGTGGAAGGCGAAGCGGTCAGCACTCTGCCGCTGGGTATTATTCTGTACGGCGAGGACCGGAATGTCGAATGGAGTAACCGCTACGCCGGAGAGATCTTTGCGCGGAAATCGCTGGTGGGCGATCTGCTGCCCGATTTGCTGCCGGATTTGGGGCCTGTGATGGTCCCGCCCGTGAAGCGGGAAGTCGGCAAGGACGGAGTTCAGAAGGACATCCGATTGGAAATTGGGGTTGACCAACGTTACTATCAGGCGGTGCTCGTACCGAGCGAACGGCTGCTGTATTTGTTCGAAATTACCGATCTGGTCGATCTGCGGCAGCGCTATGAAGAAGAGAAGCTGGCTCTTGGCATCCTTCTGATGGATAACCTTGACGAGGCCGCTCAGGGAATGGATGACCAGCAGCGAACCTCGCTGATCGCGAAGGTTACAAGTGAAATTACCGACTGGGCGAGACAGTTCGATGTATACCTGCGCCGCTTGTCGTCGGAGCGGTATTTGATGCTCCTGAACCACCGCAGCCTGCAGGCGCTGGAGGAGAGCCGGTTCGTCATTCTGGACGAAGTCCGGGAAATGACGGCCGATCTGAAGGTGCCGATGACGCTTAGCATCGGCCTTGCCTTCGGCGCCGAGTCCGCCAGCGAGCTCGGCGCTCTGGCTCAGTCGAGCCTTGATATGGCGCTCGGCAGAGGCGGTGACCAGGCCGCCGTCAAGGCAGGCCAGCGGCTGTCCTTCTATGGCGGCAAGACGAACGCCGCCGAGAAGCGGACCCGGGTGCGGGCACGGGTCATCGCGCATGCGCTGCGCGACCTGATGCAGGAGAGCGACCGGGTCATCATTATGGGCCACCGCAATCCCGATATCGACGCGGTCGGTGCGTCGATTGGCCTTCTGCGGGCGGCCCAGATGTACAATGTCGAGGCCGATATTGTGCTGGACGGCCCGAATCCCTCCATTACGCGCATGCTGGAGCAGCTGAAGCGGGATGAGGAGCTGTACAGCTCGTTCATCAGCACGGAGCAGGCGCTGCAGGTCATGACCGAACACACGCTGCTGATCGTGGTCGATACGCACAAGGCTTCCATGACGATGGAGCCGCGGCTTGTGCAGTACGCCAGCCGGATCGTGGTTGTGGATCACCACCGCCGGGGCGAGGAGTTTATCAACGAGGCGGTGCTTGTGTACCTGGAGCCATATGCATCCTCGACATGTGAGCTCGTGACCGAGCTTCTGCAGTATATCCACGAGAAGGTCAAGCTCAGCACGCTGGAGGCGACGATGCTGCTGGCGGGGATTACGGTCGATACCAAGCATTTCGCGCTGCATACGGGGTCGCGGACGTTCGAAGCGGCAGGATTTCTCCGCCGCTTGGGGGCCGATACCGTCCTTATACAGCGGATGCTGAAGGAAGACCTTCAGGAGTACATCTCCAAAGCGGAAATTATCAAGCATGCCCGAATGGTCTACGACCATATTGCGCTCGTCGTGACGGAGGCCGGCATGAAAATTCCACAGCTGCTGATCGCCCAGACGGCAGACACGCTGCTCGGGATGACGAATGTTCTGGCCTCGTTCGTGATCAGCGAGCGGACAGATGGCCTGATCGGCATCAGCGCCCGTTCCCTGGGACGAATGAATGTGCAGGTTGTAATGGAGAAGCTGGGCGGAGGAGGCCATTTGACGAATGCCGCGGCACAGCTGGAAGGAACATGCAAGGATGCAGAGGCCAGACTGCTGGAGGTACTGGCAGAAATTGAATCGAAAGAGGGTCTGTTCGAATGAAAGTGATATTCATCAAGGATGTTAAAGGACAAGGCAAGAAGGGACAAGTCAAGGAAGTATCGGAAGGCTATGCAACGAACTTCCTGCTGCCGCGCGGCATGGCGCGGCCGGCAACGGATGGCAACGTGAAGACGCTGGAGAATCAGGCAGCAGCCGAGCAGCGCCGCAAGGAGCAGGAGAAGGAAGAAGCGCAGAAGCTTGGCGAGAAGCTGAGTGCCCTGACG
This sequence comes from Paenibacillus stellifer, assembly GCF_000758685.1. Taxonomy (NCBI): domain Bacteria; kingdom Bacillati; phylum Bacillota; class Bacilli; order Caryophanales; family Paenibacillaceae; genus Paenibacillus; species Paenibacillus stellifer. Next base: position 5,632,743 of record NZ_CP009286.1, on the reverse strand, counting down.
CTAGACATGAAAGCGAAAGCCGGAGAAGGCGGCCGGCTGTTCGGCGCCATTACGAGCAAGCAGATTGCCGAAGCGCTGGCCAAGCAGAACAGCATTACGATCGACAAGCGCAAGATTGAGCTTGAGGAGCCGATCCGCCATCTGGGAACGACTCAGGTTCAAGTGAAGCTTCATACGGAAGTCAAAGCTGTGCTGAAGGTCCAGGTTACGGAGGAATAGTATGGGCGGAGATCTCTTTTTCGATCGGGTTCCCCCGCAGAATCTGGAAGCGGAGCAGGCGGTCATCGGCGCAATTCTGCTGCAGGATGAAGCGCTGATTACCGTCATGGAGCGGGTGAGCACCGAAGACTTCTACGACAAGCCGCATCAAATGATCTTTGAAGCGATGATACAGCTCGGAGAAGAGAATCAGCCGATTGATTTGGTGACCCTGACAGCCAAGCTTCAGGATAAGGGAGAGCTCGAGGATATAGGTGGGGTCAGCTATCTGGCCAAGCTGGCGCATGCCGTGCCGACGGCTGCCAATGTGGACTATTACGCTCAAATTCTCGAAGAGAAGGCCATGCTCCGCCGGCTGATTCGCACGGCGACGCAGATTGTCAGCGAAGGCTACAGCGGCGGCGAGGATGTTGCCGGCATGTTAAGCGATGCGGAGCGGCGCATTCTTGAAATCTCCAACCGCCGGAGCGGCAGCGGCTTTATCGCTATCCGGGATGTGCTGATGGAGGTGTTCGAACGGGTCGAGCTGCTTCACCAGAACCGGGGGGGCACTTCGGGCATTCCTTCAGGCTTCGCCGATCTGGACCGGATGACGAACGGCTTCCAGCGCAACGACCTGATCATTGTGGCAGCCCGTCCTTCCGTCGGCAAGACGGCGTTCGCGCTGAATATCGCCCAGAACGTGGCCGTGCGGGCCAAGGAGACGGTTGCTATATTCAGTCTGGAAATGTCCGCTGCCCAGCTCGTACAGCGTATGATCTGCGCAGAGGCGAACCTGGATGCGAATCTGATGCGTACCGGCGACTTCAAGAGCGACGACGATTGGTCCAAGCTCACGATGGGCATTGCATCGCTCTCGGAAGCGGAAATCTATATTGACGATACGCCAGGGATTACTGTAGCCGATATCCGGGCCAAATGCCGGAGGCTCAAGAAGGAGAAGGGGCTCGGGATGATTCTGATCGACTATCTCCAGCTGATTCAGGGCCGCGGCAAGAGCGGGGAGAACCGCCAGCAGGAGGTCTCGGATATTTCCCGGACACTGAAGCAGATTGCGCGTGAGCTGGACGTTCCGGTCATTGCGCTCTCCCAGCTGAGCCGTGGCGTCGAGCAGCGGCAGGACAAGCGGCCGATGATGTCGGACCTTCGCGAGTCGGGCTCAATCGAGCAGGATGCCGATATTGTGGCGTTCCTGTACCGGGACGACTACTACAATCAGGAGACCGAGAAGAAGAACATTATCGAGATCATTATTGCCAAACAGCGTAACGGTCCTGTGGGGACCGTGGAGCTGGTGTTTCTGAAAAACTTCAACAAGTTCGTTAACTACGAGCGTACTCATGCCGAACCGTTCGCCGGTTAAGGATAGTTCTGACAATTTCCGAACGATTGCACATTTACCCGTGCAATCGTTCGTTTTTATTTGACTTTGAAAATAACGGCTGTTACACTGATAATTGTGCTTTAGCGGATTAAACCGTCTAAGGCGACCGTTTGGGGCTGCTTAACCAGTATGATTTTAAGAGGCCCTATAAGAAAATAATGGTGCCGACAGCAGCACCTACGGAGGAATGAACATGTCAACGGTAGTCGTTGTGGGAACACAATGGGGAGACGAAGGCAAAGGCAAAATCACGGACTTTCTGGCAGAGCGTGCGGATGTGGTCGCCCGTTATCAAGGGGGCAACAATGCCGGCCACACGATTCTGATTGACGGCAAGAAATTCAAGCTCAGCCTGATCCCATCGGGCATCTTCTATAAGGAAAAAACCTGCGTTATCGGCAACGGCATGGTGATCAATCCGGCCGCACTGATCGACGAAATCAACTATATTCACGAGAACGGCTTCGATACGGATAATCTGAAGCTCAGTGACCGCGCCCATGTCATTATGCCTTACCATATGGTGCTTGATGCGCTGGAGGAAGACCGCAAGGGTCCGAACAAGATCGGCACAACCCGCAAAGGCATCGGCCCGGCTTACATGGACAAAGCAGCCCGGGGCGGCATCCGAATCGCCGATCTGATGGATGCGGAGGAGTTCGAGCTGAAGCTGCGTCACCTGATGAACGAGAAGAATCAGGTCATCACCCAGGTATACGGCGGCGAGCCGCTGGATGTCGAAGAGACGCTGAAGCAGTATCTGGAATATGCGGAAGTGCTCCGCCCTTACGTAACTGATACTTCGGTCGTGCTGAACGATGCGATCGATGCAGGTACCAAAGTGCTGTTCGAAGGCGCCCAGGGCGTCATGCTCGATATCGACCAGGGCACATATCCGTTCGTCACATCGTCCAATCCGTCGGCGGGCGGCGTCTGCATCGGCTCCGGAGTCGGACCTTCCAAGATCAAGCAGGTCATCGGGGTAGCCAAATCGTACACGACCCGTGTCGGCGACGGTCCGTTCCCGACCGAGCTGAATGACGAGATCGGCGATCTGATCCGCGAGACCGGACATGAATACGGAACTGTAACCGGACGCCCGCGCCGCGTAGGCTGGTTCGACAGCGTCGTTGTCCGCCATGCACGCCGGGTAAGCGGCCTGACCGGCCTGTCGCTGAACTCGCTGGACGTGCTGAGCGGTCTGAAGACGGTCAAGATCTGCACAGGCTACAAATACCGCGGCGAAGTCATCACCCACTATCCGGCAAGCCTGAAGATGCTGGCGGAATGCGAAGCGGTGTATGAAGAGCTTCCGGGCTGGGACGAGGACATCACCTCGGCCAAGACGCTGGAGGATCTGCCGGTGAATACCCGCAGATATGTGGAGCGCGTCTCCGAGCTGACGGGCATCCCGATCGCCATCTTCTCCGTCGGCCGCAACCGCGAGCAGACGAACCAGGTGCTGCCGATTTACGAATAATCCAGCAGAAGTACGGATGAAGTACGGATCAACCCGCCGGAGCCAGCGCTCCAGCGGGTTTTTTAAGCTATTAGGCCAAACCCCCGTAAGCGGCGTCCAGTTCATCGCATCACATCACATCGCAATACATCGCAATACATCGCAATACATCGCAATCACATCGTTCCGTACACTCCGGATAACCATAACAGGCAACTGGCCAATTTGGATAAGCCCGCTTCTCTACACGTTTCTCCCGGCCCTTATCGGGCATACTGAAGAATAGCTGATCTATGCCCAACCGGGCATGATGAAATACGCGAGATCATGTGCCAGTTACAGGGGAGAGATGAACATGAAATGGGTAACACGCGGGCTGGGCATTTGCCTGATCGCGGTGCTGGCCGGGAGTCTGACTATACTGACAACGGGTGTTGTCGTCAACGCCTATGTCCGTTCTGTGCTGAATGAAGTCGGCTTGAAGGTGGAGACGCCGGGTCCGGGCTTTGGCGGTATGTTAAGCGCGCTGCTGGGAACTGGAGATTCCAAGACAGCCGACAAGGGCGACGGGGCAGACAAGAATAAGCGGGACGGCTCGCAGACGGCACTGGGCACGGCCGGGGCCGAGCCTACGCCATCGGCTTCAGGTTCATCCAGTGATGAGGCCGCTGTGGCTTCAGCGGATTCCGGCGGGGCGGTGCCCGCAGCAACAGCGCAGAGAAGCGGAGCCACCGGCGGGAAGGAGCAGGCTCAGGACGATGCGCTGCCTGTTATGGGCGCCGTATCTGAAGACAGTGCAGCCGGGAGCGACCAGCAGCTTGTCATAACACCGGACGATATGAAGGACATCAAGAAGAATCTGCCTTCCGAGGATAAGGTGAGTATTTTCAACATTTTGATGAACAAGGTCCCTCAGGAAGAGATGCAGAAAATATCCGCCGACATGGAGAACGGGCTGACGGAGCAGGAGGTCGCGGAGATCCAGTCGATTATTTCCAAGTACGTCACCCAGGAGGAATATAACAAGCTGATGGCGATGCTGACTGCGGATTCCAGTGCGCCGTAGCATGGCAATTTCAAGCAGAATTGCGTTGAACACCTTGTGGGTGAAGAGGGAACCAGCCTAATAAAACCGGGAGAAACCGGCACGTAAAGCGGAAGTACGAGCTTTCATGCCGGTTCTTTGTGTGCCGTGCCAAAGTTGAAATGTCTCTTTCGCCTGTGTTAAAGTAAACAGGGACCTGATTTGGTTAATTTTTTGTAACTTATTCCACGTCATTCGAATGCGCTTGCTTAAGCGCTCAGCATATACTTTCTGCTCACGCAAAAAAGAGATCAAGCGGTCTTACCATAGTCCCGGCTGCTTAAGGCGGTATAAGGGACAGGCTGAAAGGGAGAGTTTCATGATAGGGAAGAACGACTTCCAGGATTGGAAGGGGCATGTGCCGTCTTCCGGCCTGGTGACAGGACAATCGGAGGACGAGGCCGGCATGGTGCATACGCCGCCGGAGAAGCGTTCCCGCCGCCGGGTGCGCCTCGCCTGGCTGGGTGCCGTTGCCGGTATTGCGCTGGTGGTCGTCTCCACCGCCGGAGTCCGCCAGCATTACGTCGAAGCCAATACGGAGAGCTATTACCGGGTTCTGCTGCATGGCAAGGATATCGGAACGCTCTATAACAAGGATGATTTGCAGACCCTCTTCAAGACGAAGCAGCAGGAATATCAGGACAAGTACCCGGATGAAGTGATGGTGCTCCAGACGGACGGCATTACGACGGAAGCGGCGAGAGCCTACAAGCCGGAAGTGAATAGCGAAGCGACGCTGGATAAGCTGGGTGATATGCTGAAGGCTTATGCCGTAGGTGTACAGATGGTGGTCGACGGCAAAACGATTGGCGTTGTGAAGGACCAAGAGACGGCAAGCGCCGTCCTGAAGGGCGTGAAGGACTATTACATATCCGGAGAGACGGAGGCTGCAGCCGCCAAGTCGAAGCTGACCCGGACGGCCGCTTCAGCGGCTTCCGCCACTTCCGGAGGTGATGTACAGTCGGCGGATATTCGCGAGAAGATTTCCATCGTGCCCATTAAGGCCGATCCGAATAAAGTGCTGGATGTGAAGGAAGCCGTCAAGGTGCTCACCCAGGGAGTCGAATCGCCGCTTGTCTATACTGTCCGTGAAGGCGATACGATTTCCAGCATCGCCAAGCGCTATGGCGTGACGCAGAAGGAGATTTATCAGAACAATCCTGATGTGAAGGAACTGACGCTGCAGATCGATGACGAGCTGAAGCTGACGGTTCCCCAGCCTCCGGTAACGGTCGTAACGACCGAGACGGCGAAGGAGACCATCGTCACAGAGCCCGAGGTGGAGGTTCGCACAAGCAGCCTGCTGCCGAAGGGCAAGGTCAAGGTCGTGCGTCCGGGACAGACCGGACTGAAGGAAATGCAGTACCGGCTGACCAAGGAGAACGGAGAAGTCGTCAAGGAGGAATGGCTCGGACAGACCGTTCTGAAGGCTTCGCTGCCGACTGTCGTGTACCGTGGAACGAAGGTGGTCGGCGTCGGTTCGGGCGGCTTCGCCTGGCCGGTTAGCGGAGCGGTGATCTCCAGCAGCTTCGGCGAACGCTGGGGAAGAGCGCATAAAGGCGTCGATCTCGTCTCCGGCAATCGTACGATCAAAGCGGCCGATGCCGGAACCGTCACCTTTGCCGGTGTCCAGAACGGATATGGCAATGTCGTCGTAATCAGCCATGGCAACGGGTACGAGACCTACTACGGCCACTTAAGCAAAATTCTCGTCTCTACCGGCCAGAAGCTGAGCCAGGGCGAGTCGATTGGCATTATGGGAAGCACGGGGCGCTCTACGGGCACTCATTTGCATTTCGAAATCCGCAAGAGCGGCACGGCGCTGAACCCGCTAAAATTTTTGAACTAAAATTGCAATAAGATTTGGAAGAGCCGTCCGGCAGCCGCCGGGCGGTTTTTGTTGAGAAGAGAGAATGCTACAGGCCGGCGGGGGTTCCGTAAACACCTGAATCCGCTTCGACTGCCTTGGCTGCCCTGTTCGCCTTGACTGCCCCGTGACCACCCTGATTATCTTGACTGCTCCGACCGCCACAACTGCCCTAGCTGCCCTAGCTGCCCTAATCACCCCGACTGCCTTGACCGCTTCGATGGCTTCAACTACCTTGATTGCCTCGATTGCAACTAACGCTTCGAAGCCAAGTCTTCACGGTGCGGGGTTATTTTGCTATCAGGGGGACTGCGTGTATACTTCGTAGGATGTGACGCCAGAGCAGGTATGTTAAAATAAGAAGGAAGAATCCTATAGTAACAATGAAGGGTGAAACGGTGGAATTATGGCGATGGGAACGATTCTGGTTGTAGACGACGAGCAGCCGATTGCAGATATCTTAAAGTTTAACCTCGAAAAAGAAGGATACGAAGTAGTATGCGCCTTTGACGGGATCAGTGCTGTGGATCTGGCTCTGTCCAAACGGCCCGACCTAATGCTGCTGGATCTCATGCTGCCCGGCAAGGACGGCATGGATGTGTGCCGTGAGGTACGCTCCGCGCATCTGGATATCCCTATCATCATGCTGACCGCCAAGGACGGGGAGATCGACAAAGTGCTCGGCCTTGAGATGGGCGCGGACGATTATGTGACCAAGCCGTTCAGCACGCGCGAGCTGCTGGCCCGGGTGAAGGCGCAGATGCGGCGGCAGAACAAGCCGGTTCCGGCAGAGACAGCCAGCGGGCCTGAGGAGAGCAAGCAGGGCATCCATCATTTCGATCTGTTCATCGATACGGACATGTATACCGTCTATAAGAACGGGGAGCCGCTCGATCTGACGCACCGTGAATACGAGCTGCTGTATTATATGGTCCGCCATGCCGGCAAGGTCATGACAAGGGAGCATCTGCTTCAGGCGGTGTGGGGATTTGAATATTTCGGAGACGTCCGGACCGTCGATGTCACCATCCGGCGGCTTAGAGAGAAAATTGAGGAGAATCCGAGCAAGCCGGAATATATCTTCACGCGCCGCGGGCTCGGTTATTTGATGCACAGTCCCAAAAACGGAGGATTGTGATGAAAGGGATGTCCTTCTTCCGGACAATTCAAGCGAAGCTGATCATTATTTACGTGCTGCTGATTCTGATTGCGATGCAGCTGATCGGCGTGTATTTTGTAAGCTCCATGAAGAATTCGCTGACCGACAACTTCACGAAGGATCTGAAGGCCCGGGCGGAGATGCTGTCCATCCTGACGGCGGATAAGTTCGGCAGCGAAGCGGGCGGCGCGGACGAGGACTCCTCGGTCGACAGCCTCCGCGGCATGGTGAACAATCTGTACATCAGCGGTGCGGAAATTCAGGTGCTGGATGCCAGCGGCAAAATCATCACGACCTCGATTCCATCGCAGACCGATTATGTGGGACAGCGCAACACGCAGACCGTGGTCAGCCGGGCGCTCCAGGGAATTGGCGACAACGAGGAATATATCACCGGCGACGACAATGTGCGGAAAAAGGTTGTGGCCAAGCCCGTATGGCTTGGCGGCAAGGTGGTCGGTGCCATCTACATCGCCGCTGACATGAAGGATCTGTATGCGACGATAAGCCGGATCAACAGCGTGTTCATCTCCGGCATGCTGATTGCATTGACGCTGACGGCGGTGCTGGGCGTCATTCTGGCTCATACGATAACGCAGCCGATCAAGGAGATGACCCGGCATGCCACGGCGGTCGCCGAGGGCAGCTTCGACCGGAAGATGCCGATCTTCGGCAGCGACGAGATCGGCCAGCTCAGCAAGGCGTTCAACTATATGACAGGCAGGCTGAGAGACGCGCTGTCCCAGAACGAGGAGGAGAAGGAGAAGCTCGCCTCCATTCTGACGAATATGAGCGACGGGGTTGTCGCAACCGATGAGACCGGCCGGGTCATCCTGATGAACCGCCGGGCTTCGCTGATGCTGGGCTGCTCGGAGAAGCCGCTGCCTGCAGGACTGCGGCTGGAGGGGTTGCTCGGCCTGGCCCCTGACCAGACGATGGCTCTGGAAGGCGGCATGGCGCAGTCGACCATGCTGCGGCTGGGCGAGGAGGAGGAAGAGAACCCGAACATCGTCCGGGTCACCTTCACGCCGATTCACCGGCGCGAGGGCGGTACAGCGGGCACGATTGCCGTGCTGCAGGACGTGACCGAGCAGGAGAATCTCGAGGCTTCCCGCCGCGAGTTCGTTGCCAACGTCTCGCATGAGCTGCGTACGCCGCTGACAACGATCAAGAGCTATGCGGAAGCGCTCGATGACGGCGCGCTGGAGGACCCGCAGCTCGCCGGACGCTTCGTCGGCGTCATCCGCAGCGAGACGGAGCGGATGATCCGTCTCGTTACGGATCTGCTGCATCTGTCGCGCTTCGATTCGCGGGAAGCGCAGCTGCGCTACCAGGAGACCGATATCGCCGAGATGCTGGAGGATGTGGCGGACCGCTTCTCCTTCCAGATCCGGCAGAAGCGGATCTCGATCAGCACCGTTGTGCGACGGGGCGTCACAACGGCCTGGCTGGACCGCGACCAGATCGATCAGGTGCTTGGCAATCTGGTCTCCAATGCGCTGAAGTATACGCCCGAGGGCGGGCGTATTGAACTGGAAGCGGGGAAGAGCGAGTTCGGGATGCTGGAGGTGTCCGTTCAGGACTCCGGCATCGGCATCCCGAAGAAGGATATCGAGCGCATCTTCGAGCGCTTCTACCGGGTGGACAAGGCCCGCTCGCGCAATATGGGCGGCACCGGACTCGGGCTGTCCATTGCCCGGGAAATTGTGAAGGCGCATGGTGGGGCGATTTGGCTTCAATCAGAGCTGAACCAGGGCTCCAAGGTAACCTTTACGCTGCCTCTTAACACGCAAAGGGGGGAGCGGGCATGAAGGAACGGGTGAAATCCTGGATTCTGGCGCTGCTGGTCCTGAGCAGTCTGGTCGAGAGCTATTATCTCGTCTACCGGCTGCCGGGCAGCGATTCGGCCGTATTCTCCGAGAATCTGTATGTGAAGACCGACAACATGGGTCCTGAGGAGAAAGCGGAGAATCTGCTGTATCCGAGCCGGATGGTCATTCATCTCGGTAACGGCAAGCATACGCTGTTCTACCCGAGCTCCACTTTCTATAACTTGATCCTGACGCGGCTGAAGGGGCGCAGCTTTGAGAGCTTTCAGCGCCGCTCTGTCCAGGATTTCGACTGGGCCAAAATCCGGACCGAGAATCCGGGCATCGAGCTATCCTTCGGCTCCGGGATTCCCGTCGCGCTGCTGCAGCGGGTTATGCAGTTGTCGCCGGACTCTCTGTTCGAGGAGGAGAGCATCAACCGGATCTGGATCTACACGGCGAAGAATGATTCGAAGCCGCATGCCGTCTTTTTCAGCACAAGGGGAGATATCGTCTACGAGGCCGCCAAGGCGGACCTTACCGTTCAGGACGTGCAGCAGCATGTGGATTTCGGCAAGTCGTGGACGCCCTATACGACAGTGAACGGCAGTTACTATGTGCCGGAGAGCAGCCTCACTTTGCTTCAGGCCGAGATGCCCTCCGGGCTGTATACGGTGGAGCAGATGCAGAGCAGTCTCTTCTTTGACGCAGGCAGCACCCGGTATATACTGGAAAAAGATGGTTCGGAAATCTACACGGACAGCAAGCGCAGTCTTCAGGTCGACGAAGACCGGAAATGGATGAGCTACAGCGATCCGACGGCACTGCCGGCCGGGGAGAGCACCGATGCCAAGGATGTGCTGGAGGCGGTTGATTTCGTCAATCAGCACGGCGGCTGGAATGGAACGTACCGGTTCCAGTCGTCGCAGGAGAGCGACCAGGACCGGACGGTCACCTTCCAGCGGTATTTCGGCTCCTATCCATACGGAGCCTATCCGGTGCTGGATCAGCCGCAGCTTCATTATGGGCTGATTCACCTTCAGCTTCAGCAGGGCACGGTGACGGCCTATGAACGGTCCCTCATGTACAGCCAGGAGGCTGAGGGCACCAAGAAGGTGACCGAGCTGCCGGGAGGGGACGAGCTCCGTGCGAAGCTGGCGGTAGTCTCCAAGGGCACATCAATTACCGATTTGTATCCGGTCTACAAGCCGGTGGAGAAGGAGAAGAACCTGGAGCTGGTGCCGGTCTGGCAGGTTGTGCTGGGCAATGGAAATACCGTGACGCTGGAATGAGGACATATGGACAAAGGAGGGAAGTTCATGGATTGGGGAAGGGCCAAAAGCGTGCTGATCTACTCGTTTCTGCTGCTGAATCTGCTGCTGTGCTACCAGCTCTGGGTTGATCTGCGCGATCAGGCGAGCGCCAGCATGGACTTCACCTCCTTGTCGGACGCTACCCAGCAGATCATGAAGCAGAAGGATATCCGAATCCTGTCTCCGATACCGGCGAATACGCCGCAGCTTCCCGACATTACCTACCGCTATTCGGCAGGCGAGGGGGACGGGAAGGTGAAGCTGGACCAGCCGGTCGACAGCAAGCTGATCTTCACTTTCTCCGAGTTGAGCGCGGCACTTCAGGATGAAATTCCGGATATCGGAAATTTCCGGTTCGATTCGCTGGAGAGCGAGGGCGGCGTGTTCGTGCTCCATCCGCTAGTCGACGGCAAGTGGCCTCTGTTCAGCGTGAAGCTGGAGCTGATCTACGACAATCAGAAGATCGTCGCCTACCGGCGTCCGCAGATCGAGATCGGCGAGAATGGAGCAGGCAAGGTTCAGAAGGTGCTGCCGGCGTCGAAGGCGCTTGGCAGTCTGATTGAGAAGTTCTTCCCGCAGGGAGCAGCGGTGAAGGAAATCGAGCTCGGTTATTACGGCGAGCTGTTCAATTCGGAGAACCAGGTGGCGGCGCCGATGTGGCGGTTCATGCTGGAGGACGGCAGAACGTATTATGTGAACGGCATCAGCGCCGATATCATCAGTCCCAAGACGCCTTGAGCAGATAGTCTGGGATGAATATAGAGGGGAAGACAACGATGGGAATATCATTTACGGTGCTGTCCAGCGGCTCCACCGGTAACGCTACGGTCATACGGGGCGGCGGCAAGACGCTGATGATTGATGCGGGCCTCAGCGCGAAGCGGATTGATGAGCTGATGGCCATGCGCGAGATGAAAGGCGATGAACTAGCCGGCATCCTCGTGACGCATGAGCACTCCGACCATATCAAGGGGCTTGGAGCGGTGGCGCGCAAATATAATCTGCCGATCTATGCCAATACGAACACATGGGGAGCAATCGAGAAGAGCATCGGCAGCATCGAAGAGCATAACCGGCATACTCTGGAGACCGGGGAGCATCTTGACTTTGGGGACATGCGGGTCGAGTCGTTCGCCATCTCGCATGACGCCGCCGAGCCGGTCGGCTACAACTTCTATGTTGGCAAGGAGAAGCTCAGCGTGGCGACAGACCTGGGCTATGTCAGTGAGAAGGTGCGGATGGCAATCTCGGACGCTGATGTTCTCGTGCTGGAAGCCAATCACGACATAGAAATGCTCCGGATGGGGCGCTATCCCTGGAATACGAAGCGGCGGATTCTCGGCGATATGGGCCATTTGTCCAATGACGCGGCCGGCGCTGCGCTCAGCGAGATTTTGACAGGACGCACGAAGCGGACCTATCTTGCCCATCTAAGCCGCGATCATAACATGATCGATCTCGCGAGAATGTCGGTGCGCGCGGCAATGGAGGACCGAGGCTGCTTCTACAAGGACAGTGAGTTCAGACTGTGCGATACGTACTATGACCGGCCTACGCCATGGGATACGGTGAGCGAATCATAAGCTGGTCCAGCTCGGACATCTTGCCCTCAAGCTCACGGCGGGTAATGAGTTCTTTCTCGATCATGAGCTCGATCAGCGCGCTTAGAGTAAGCGTGAGATGGTAGTGCTCGTCCTTGAGATCGCCGAGCTTGCCGATAAACTGCACCAGATCCATACTGTTGAGTGAAGATTCCATGCCTCATTTCACAACCTTTATATGGGAATTTTTATTTTTGCCGGAACAGACCGCATCTTCCCGCCGCTGTGATACAATAGGAAGGCGAAGCGGAGCCCAGAGATTCGGATGCTGTATGGAAGAGCGTCTGGGGGCGTTCTCCGTCTGCATGCAAGCTATGAATATTCGCACTTTGCGTCTATTATTTTCTATTAGTATAGTCGAGGCTGCTGCCATATATTCCTTGAGATTATGATGAACGGGCACGGAAATGCTGCTTCATGCTTGATGCGGGAGTTACAGAGGGGAGAGAATGACGAATGGGACTGTTTGATGATGATTTCTATTCAACCAAAGTGTCCAGAAGGAGAGAGCAGAAGGCCTCCAAGCAGCCGATGCCCCGAGGATGGTCGGCACGGAGCAAGAGCCGCAATCTGTCCACCCTGCAGATTTCCGCCATCAGCTCAATCATCAGCGCGGTTGTTGCGGTTCTGCTGTTCAGCCTCGTGACCGGACAGCTGACCCATGACAAGTCCGTCCTGCCCGCTGTCATTCAGAACGTCAAGCCGAGCAGCGGCGATCCTTATGACCGCATTGTGCAAGCGGCGGCGGCTGTCCGTCCTGCGGTCGTCAGCATTATCAACCATAAAGAAGATACCGCAAAGAGCCAGCTTGACGAGTCGGCGCTCGGCTCGGGCGTGATTTATAAGAAAGCGAACGGGAAGGCTTACATTATCACCAATAACCATGTCATTTCCGGCGCAAGCAAGCTGGAGATCGTCATGGTGGACGGGGAGACCCGCAAAGCCGACCTTATCGGAGCGGATAAGGTCAGCGATCTGGCCGTGCTTACGGTAAATGCGGACGGCATTAACACTGTGGCGAAGATGGGCGATTCATCCAAGCTGCAGCTGGGTGAGACGGTCATCGCCATCGGCAACCCGCTCGGTCTGGGCGACACGTTGACCTCCGGCATTGTCAGCTACACGAACCGGACGATACCGGTGTCGCTGAACCAGGACGGTGTGTACGACTGGGAGCAGGAGGTCATCCAGACCGATGCGGCCATCAATGAAGGCAACAGCGGGGGCGCGCTTGTGGATTTGAACGGCCGGGTTATCGGCATCAACACCATGAAGATTTCCGATACCGGCGTTGAAGGCCTCGGATTCGCCATTCCGGCCAACCATGTCGAGAAGATCGCCGAGGAGCTGGCCGCGAATGGTAAGATCGTCCGTTCCTATCTTGGTGTATACTCCATGGATCTGAACAACCCTTACGTGCCGCTCGACGAGAACCAGCGCAAGTCGCTCAACCTGCCGAGCAGTGTAACCGAAGGGGTAGTCGTTCTCGATGTCGTAGGCCCGGCGAAGGAAGCGGGACTCAAGCTGAACGACGTAATCACGAAGTTCAACGGCCAGACGATCGATTCGACCATCAGCCTGCGCAAATACCTGTACGACGACACGAAGGTTGGCGACTCCCTTGTCATCACGTTCTACCGGGACGGGGTCGAGAAAGAGATTACCGTGAAGCTGGAGCAGAAACCGGAGGAATAATTCCGGAAGATCCCGGATATAATGATAAGGCATTCCTTTCAAGACAGGCCGCAGCCCTTGATGAATGAGGGTGAGCGGCTTGTTGCGAGAGGTGCTGAGCCTTAACTCAGCTTGCCTTTAGGGCTGTGATGTGTTACTATGATCTAAATCATATGTTATGCTCGAACCCGAATTTTCACATTGAAAAGGGTTGTCGGATTGGCGGAAAGCCTTTTTCAATGTGTGAATTTTTTCTTTGTTCAAAGACAAAAATAACATGTTAATTTCTCTTTTGGAGGCTATACACAATGCAAACAGGTACAGTTAAATGGTTCAACGCAGAAAAAGGCTTTGGCTTCATCGAAGTTGAAGGCGGAAGCGACGTATTCGTACACTTCAGCGCAATCGTCGGCGAAGGCTTCAAAACGCTGGACGAAGGTCAACAAGTTGAATTCAACGTTGTTCAAGGCAACCGCGGACCGCAAGCTGAGAACGTTGTAAAACTGTAAATCACCCCAGCCGTCCCGCTTGTCATAAAGTCGGGGCGGCCTTTTTTTAAAAATGTAGGAATGCTTGAACATCACCTTATACTTGGCTTTCTATTTCGCGGTAAACGTCCGTCGTCTGCAAGGCGCCGCCAGGCGTTTATCCTTGGATATAAGAATGTATTGGCTGCACTGTCCATCAGGATGGAGCGGTTTCTTTCTGCGGATAGGAGAGCGGGTGTATGGTGCCGCTTTGATCCTATAGATGCATGCGTCTAACCTTTTGCCCAAGCAATTTAGCGAGAGAAAGGGAGGGAACGGCAATGAACTACCGGAAGAAGCCCATGGAAGAGATACCGGAAGAGATGACGGCCGTATGGTCCTGCACGAACGATGATTGCAACGGATGGATGAGAGACAACTTCACGTTTGAAGCTGCGCCGACCTGCCCTTTATGCCAGGCTCCGATGGAGCAGGGAACAAAAATGCTTCCCCAGCTGTACAATTCAAACGGCGATCTGAAGTCGCTGAAAAAAGGAATCTCCATTTCCTAAACGAACATCTTGTTCCTCGCTATAGAGAAATAGAATGCCAATAGAGATAAAAAGACAAAAGACGGAAAACCGTCTTATTTTTTTTGCTTTTTTCTATATCTTTTGTGATCAATGTCACAAATTTATTGATTTTAACCGATAAAAAGCCTGTTGATGTGTGACATATATCACAATCTATCGCTTTAAATTTTGACAGAATAAAAGCAATTAAACGGGGGGAAGGAAGGGAAACCATGGACGTTCTAATGCTGTCGCGCATGCAGTTTGCGTCGACAACGATTTTTCACTTTTTCTTTGTGCCTGTCACGATCGGATTATCATTCATCATCGCGATCATGGAGACCATGTATGTGCGCAAAGGGGACGAGGTATACAAACGGATGGCGAAATTCTGGGGCAAGCTGTTCCTGGTCAATTTCGCTATTGGCGTGGTTACCGGTATTCTTCAGGAATTCCAGTTCGGCATGAACTGGTCGGATTATTCCCGATTTGTCGGAGATATCTTCGGAGCGCCGCTGGCGATTGAAGCGCTGCTAGCGTTCTTTCTGGAATCGACGTTCATCGGGATCTGGATCTTCGGCTGGGAGAAGGTCTCGAAGAAAATCCACCTGCTCTCCATCTGGTTCGTAGCCATCGGCACAACGCTGTCCGCGTTCTGGATTCTGGCTGCGAATTCCTTCATGCAGCATCCGGTAGGTTATACGATTAACAACGGGCGGGCGGAAATGAACGATTTCCTCTCCCTGATCACGAACGGCCAGGTTCTGGTAGAGTTCCCGCATACGGTGCTCGGCGCTTTCGCCACCGGTGCGTTTCTGATCATCGGCATCAGCGCATTCAAGCTGCTGAAGAAGCAGGATACGGACTTCTTTAAGCGTTCCTTCCAAATTGCAGTGATTGTTGGTGTTATCTCCTCCATCGGCGTTGCCTTTGCCGGACACTGGCAGGCTCAGTATCTGGTCAAGACACAGCCGATGAAGATGGCCGCGTCCGAAGGACTTTGGGAGGACAGCGCCGACCCTGCGCCATGGACTGTTGTGGCCAGCATTGACCCAGAGAACAAAATGAGCAGTCATGAGCTCAAGGTTCCGTACGTCCTCAGCTTCCTGTCTTACAGCAAGTTCTCGGGTTCGGTCAAAGGGATGAACACGCTGCAAAGCGAATATGAGCAAGCTTATGGTCCCGGAGACTATATTCCGCCGGTCCGCACAACGTTCTGGAGCTTCCGGATTATGATTGCGGCCGGTATGGCCATGATTTTCATTACGCTGTGGGCAATATATTTGATGTGGCGCAAAAAAATGGATCAGCCGAACACGAAGTTTATGCGGATCTGCCTTACCGGTCTGCTGCTGCCGCCGATCGCCAACACCGCAGGCTGGACGATGACCGAATTCGGGCGTCAGCCTTGGACCGTATTCGGCCTCTTGACGACCGACAAGAGCGTCTCGCCGAATATTACATCCGGGCAGGTGCTGTTCTCGCTCATTACTTTTAATACCGCATACGCCGCACTGCTTATCGTGCTGATCTATCTGTTCGTCAAGGTAATCAAAAAGGGACCGAATGGCGTCGACGAGGAGTCGGAGCATTCGACAGATCCTTATAATACGAAGGAGTGATACCATGCTCTCACTTAATGAACTATGGTTTGTGCTGATCGCGGTACTCTTCGTCGGATTTTTCTTCCTAGAAGGCTTCGACTTCGGAGTCGGCATGCAGTCTCAGCTGCTGCCGGCCAATGAGAAGCAGCGGCGGGTCATGATCAACTCGATCGGCCCTTTCTGGGATGCCAACGAAGTATGGCTGATCACCGGGGCGGGCGCAATGTTCGCGGCGTTCCCCAACTGGTACGCGACGCTGTTCAGCGGCTTCTACGTGCCGTTCGTATTTGCTCTGTTCGGCCTGATTCTGCGCGGCGTCGCCTTCGAATACAGAGGCAAGGCACAGTCGGCGGGCTGGAGAAAAACCTGGGACCTGTCCATTCTGATCGGCAGCTTCCTGCCGCCTTTCCTGCTGGCCATCGTGTTCGCGAGCTTCATCAAAGGGCTGCCGATTGACGGCGATATGCAGATGCATGCCTCCTTCTTCGGCGATATCGTCAATGTCTACACGGTTCTTGCCGGCTTGACCGTTATTCTGCTCTGCAATGTGCACGGCCTGCTCTTTACGGCGCTGCGCACCTTCGGCGAGCTGCAGGACCGGGCGCGCAAGCGGGCGCAGGTGCTGCTGCTGCCGACAGGCGCACTGCTGCTGGCATTCGTCATCATGACGTACTTCGAGACCGATATTTTTGAAGTTCGCGGAATCCTGCTGTGGGCGATTGTCTTGCTTGGCATTGTGGCGTTCGTGCTGTCCGGTTACTTCTGCAAGAAGAAGCGCGACGGCTGGGCCTTCGGCATGACGGGCGCGGTGCTTGGCCTCTCGGTAATCTCCGTCTTCGTGGGCCTGTTCCCGCGGGTTATGGTGAGCTCGCTCGGCGAGGCGTTCAACCTGACAATCACAAATTCGGCTTCCGGCCATTACTCGCTCAAGGTCATGACGATTGTGGCGCTCACGCTGCTTCCGTTCGTGCTGGGCTATCAGATCTGGAGCTACTTCATCTTCCACAAACGGCTTAGCGACAAGGAGACTCTGGAATATTAATGGATAAAAATTTGCTTGGGTATAAAGGAGTCAAGCCAGTCTTTCTGGCGGTAGGCTTCCTG
The DNA here is from genome assembly GCF_000758685.1 of Paenibacillus stellifer. Lineage (NCBI taxonomy): Bacteria > Bacillati > Bacillota > Bacilli > Caryophanales > Paenibacillaceae > Paenibacillus > Paenibacillus stellifer. The sequence goes on along the minus strand of NZ_CP009286.1, from coordinate 5,615,428 downwards.
ACCCTGGTGCAAAGCTTATCCATCCTTCTGCTGGCGAAGTCGCTCGCGGAAGTCATCTCCGCGCTGTTCGCGGGCGATCCGCTGAAGGAACAATGGGGCACTGCGCTGTTGTTCCTTCTTGCGTTTCTGGTCCGCCATGCGTGCGGACAGCTCATGAGCGGGCTGGCCTACCGGTTCGCGGAGAAGACTAGCGGCGACATGCGCCGGAGGATGATGGAGAAGCTGTTCCGGCTCGGACCGCGTATGGCCGGAGATCAGGGAACGGGAACGCTGGTTACGCTGGCGCTTGAAGGCGTAACCAAGTTCCGCACCTATCTGGAGCTGATCATTCCCCGGATGGTTGGAATGGGAGTGACGCCATGGGTGCTGCTGCTGTATGTGTTCCTGCAGGACAAGACAAGCGGGATCATTCTGACCTTGACGATGCCGATCATCGTGGTCTTCATGATTCTGATCGGCACGACCGCACAGAAGCATATGGACCGCCAGCTGGCGTCGTACCGGACGCTGTCGAATCACTTCGTCGATTCGCTGCGCGGCCTGGAGACGCTGAAATTCCTCGGACGGAGCAAGAGCCACAAGCGCTCCATCGCCGAGGTCAGCGACCGCTACCGGTCGGCGACGATGAAGACGCTGCGGGTGGCGTTCCTGTCTTCGTTCGCGCTCGACTTCTTCACGATGCTGTCGGTCGCTTCCGTCGCCGTCAGCCTCGGTCTTCGCCTGGTGAATGGCGATATGACGCTTGTGACCGGACTTACGATTCTGATTCTCGCCCCGGAGTACTTTTTGCCCGTGCGGCTCGTAGGCGCGGACTTCCACGCCACGCTGGACGGCAAGGAGGCGGGAGAGAAGATGAAGAGTATTATTGATAAAGTTGAGGAACAGGTTACGTTGATCGGGGAGAAGACCGCCCCGGTTCAGGCAGGGACAGCCGGGGCAGCGACTGCTTCTGGACAGACAGTAACGGCCGGACAAGCGCTGCTGGCTGAACAAGCGGTGCCGGCTGAACATGCAACGCCAGCCGAACATGCAGCGCTGACTGAACATGCAGCTCCGGCTGAACATGAACAAGCGAAGCAAGGCGATCGGACGGAATTCTCCGGAGCGATAGAGGAGAGTGAACCGTCCATAGGAGACGGAAAGAGCCGAGACGGTCAGACAATTGCCCCGTCCGTCTCGGACACTCCGTTTGCTCCGCCCAAGGCTGAGGTTTTCACGTGGAACAATGGCAGCACCCTGTCGCTTCGCGGTATCGGGCTGTGCCATGAGGCGGACGGCCCGGCTTCGCTGACCGATGTCCATCTGCAGTTTGCCGGAACCGGCAAAATTGGCATCATCGGCGAGAGCGGCGCTGGTAAATCGACGCTGATCGATATTCTGGCCGGCTTCCTGCATCCAGGGGGAGGTGCGATTGCGATCAACGGCCAGGAGGTTAGCGGATTGACAGATGACGCCTGGCGTCGCCAGACCTCGTACATTCCGCAGCGGCCGTATATTTTCAGCGGTACGCTTGCCGATAATGTCCGGTTCTACCATCCGGAGGCTTCGATGGAAGCTGTCGAAGGGGCCGTTGCGGCGGCGGGCCTGGCGCCTCTTGCCGCCAGCTTGCCTGGCGGCCTTAACGAACCCATCGGCGGCGGCGGACGCAGACTCAGCGGCGGGCAGGAGCAGCGTGTGGCGCTCTCCCGGGCGCTGCTCAGCGACCGGCCGATCATGCTGCTCGATGAACCGACGGCCCACCTCGATATCGAAACCGAGTATGAGCTGAAAGGGACGATGCTGCCGCTGTTCGAAGGCAAGCTGGTCTTCCTGGCTACACACCGCCTGCACTGGATGGCGGATATGGACCAAATCATTGTCATGAAGCAGGGACGGGTCGCCGAGGTCGGCACCCACCGCGAGCTCCTGGAACGCAGGGGAGCCTATTATGAGCTGGCGATGGCGCAATTGGAGGCGATCGGATGAAGAAGGAAGGCTGGTTAACTGCATACGTCCCTACGTACTTCTGGCGCTTCCTGCTGATCGTGCTGCTCGGAACGCTGACGATCTTCACGGCATCGTCCCTGATGTATACGTCCGGGTTCCTGATCTCCAAGGCGTCCATCCCGCCGGAGAACATTCTGATGATCTATGTACCGATCGTCGGTGTCCGCGCGTTCGGTACGAGCCGGGCGGTCGTCCACTATGTGGAGCGCCTGGTCAGCCATGACACAATTCTGCGCATTCTCTCCAAAATGCGCCAGCGCCTGTATGACATTCTGGAACCGCAAGCGCTGCTGCTGTCCTCGCGCTTCCGCACGGGCGACATTCTCGGCATGCTGGCGGATGATATTGAATATCTTCAAAATATATATCTGCGCACCGTATTTCCCGCTGTCATCTCGCTGATCGTCTACGCGGGAGCAGTGATTGCCATCGGAACCTTCGATATTAGGTTCGCGCTTGTTACGGCGCTGTATATTTTCGTGCTGGTTGCGGTGCTGCCAGCCTTGTCGCTTCTGCTGACCCAGCGACGCCAGCGCGAGGTGAAGCAGGAGCGGAACCGGCTGTATCAGAAGCTGACGGACGCCGTACTCGGTATGAGCGACTGGATGATCAGCGGACGGCAGAGCCAGTTCGTTGAGACGTATGAACAGGACGAGCGGGCGGTGGCCCGCACCGACGCCGCGCTGCGCCGCTGGGCGCGCGCCAGGACCTTCATCGGCCAGGCGGTGATCGGCCTCGGCGTTCTCTCCATGATCTGGTGGGCGGGCGGCGAGTTCGCGGACGGGGCCATCCCCGGAACGCTGATTGCCGCGTTCGCGCTGGTCGTCTTCCCGGTCGCCGACGCGTTCCTTCCGGTATCGGAGGCGATCGAGAAGATTCCGCAATACCGGAACTCCCTGGAACGGCTGCAGGGAGTGGAGGAGCCGCAGGGTGAAGCGGCAGGCGCTGCTGCTCCGGCCGGTCGGGCTGCCGCTCCGGTCGCCGGGGCGAATGACGGCGGGGAGGCGGCCGCCGGACCGGCAGGTTGGTCTCCCGCGTCAGCGGATGGACCAACTGTAAGCGCCGAAGCGGAGCGGGCAGGGTCCGCAGCCGCTGTCGGGATCGCGGAGTCCGCATCGGGCGCACCCGCCACGTCCGCAAGAACTGGTGAGGGAGCTGCCGGAGCCGCCGCATTGAGCGCTTCTGCTGCCGCTTCCTCCGCAAGAACTACCGCGGAGGCTGCTGAAGCCGCTTCCGGCGGCTTGAACAACCGCTCGGCCCATATCTCCATCACCCAGGCGGGCTACCGCTACGGCCAGGATGGAGAATGGTCGGTGCAGGGCCTGAACCTCGACATTCCGCAGGGCAAGCGGATTGCCATCATCGGCCGCAGCGGCGCCGGCAAATCGACGCTGCTGAAAATGATCCAGGGGGCCCTGTCGCCGGGCGCCGGGCATGCGGACATTAACGGCAAGCCTGCCGTCTCCTACGGAGACGACATTCCGAAGCTCATCTCCGTCCTGAACCAGAGTCCCCACTTGTTCGATACGACGGTGGGGAATAACATCCGCCTCGGCCGCCCCGATGCGTCCGAGGCCGATATCGCCGCTGCTGGCGTGCTGGCGAAGCTGGACGGCCTGATCGCGTCGCTTCCGGCCGGGTATGATACGCCGGTTCGCGAGGCGGGCCAACGCTTCTCCGGCGGCGAACGGCAGCGGATCGCGCTGGCGCGCATCCTGCTGCAGAACACCCCGGTCGTCCTGCTCGACGAGCCGACCGTCGGTCTCGACCCGCGCACCGAGCGGGAGCTGCTGTCGACGATGTTCGCCGCCATGCAGGGCAAGACGCTGGTGTGGGTCACCCATCACCTCGTCGGCGCGGAGAGCATGGACGAAGTTATTTTTATGGAACATGGACAAATCATCATGCGCGGCACTCACGACGAACTGATGGCAGCTGAGCCGCGCTATCGCAGACTGTATGAGCTGGACCGTCCGGGCTTCGCGAACGAGACCTTGACGATTGGCTGGTAAGGACGTACGCTGGATTCCGGTAACTTCATAGAGCAACTTAAGACCCGCATAAGCACGAGCGCCCGGCGCTCTCTTCTGCGGGTTATTTGCATTACATAAGCTGTTAAGTTACGAGCGAATGTCCAAAGAAAGGAAGGGAACCCTATGAACCGGGCAAAAGGGTATTCGGACGAGGAAAGGCGGGAGCTCCGGCGCAATCCTTATATTTTGAATGTGTCGGAGAAGAGCATCACCTATGCCCCGGCCTTCAAGCTGGCAGCCGTCAAGGCTTATGAGGCGGGGCTGTCGCCAATGGAGATATTTGTGAAGGCGGGCTTCAATGTCGATCTGATCGGCCGCCGCAAACCAAAAGCCTGTCTCAAGCGCTGGCGCGACATTTACGCGGCCCATGGTTCCAAAGGTCTGCTGGAGGAGCGAAGAGGCATGCTGCCCGCCGAGCATCCAAAGAGCCGATAACCTTGAAAGATGAGGGAAAAAGCCGAGCTCATCCTTTCTTACTTTTCTCGGTAAACGCATGGCGCGTCAGGTACAGGACATCGCAGGGCGTTTATCGTGCGCGTATGGATTCCTTTTTGGACGGAATTGTGGTAGAACAGAAGGAGAACGGCTTGAAGCCGAGCCAAAGAGAAAGGGATGCTTGCAGTAAATGTACGTCGTATGCAAAGAACATCTGGAACTGGCCATCGACATGTTCGTGGACGAATATGAGGATGCGCCTGACATCGTGGATTTGAAGGACACCGAATTCTCCGACTGGGACCCGCCGGCCAAATGCGCGGAGTGCGAGAAGAACGCGGAATATTTGGTCGTGTGAAATAGGATGGTCATGGGAAAGCACCCGAGAGGGTGCTTTTTTTAACAGAAGAGAATTTATTTCGGAGGTAAGATGCCTCTAAAGTAATTCAATACTAAAGAAAGTCGAGTATAAAGAATGCTCAATTCTCTAGCCGCAAAGCTTCACTGGTTTTCCTTAAAAGAATGTATATCATTGAAGCTGATACAAAAAATAAGTAGTATTCGTTATACTTATAGTTCTTCATAATCTTGTCAAACAAGTTAACTAGGAGTGAGTACGAATGGATTTATCACTAAGGGATGTCTTCGGCGTTTCTAAGGATGTTTTAAAGAGTTATGTCACTCGACAAGTTGATTTCGATTTTAAAGATAGATTCGAATTGACAGACCACCATCTTGTAATATTTGGCGAAACAAAAGTAGGCAAAACATTTTTACGAAAACAGTACATCCCTATTACGGAAGAGGTTATTGTTGTTGATTGTACTAAAGGTATTAACTTAAATGATATATATATCCAGATCCTTTACAAGGCAGGAATAGACTTAACCGAAAAAATTACTAGAACTATTGAAGAGTCAAATAAGTTAAAGGGAGAAGTTAGTTCGGGTTTTTTAGACTTTCTAAAGGCAAAAATAACTGGTGAGTTAAATGAAAGGGACCTACTAAGCGAAGTAAGAAAACCCTATATTCCTAATACCGTTAGCGTTTTAGTATCCAATGAGCTTGAAAAAGCAAATAAAACAACTGTTGTTCTTGATGATTTTCATTACCTACCTTTAATTGAGCAATATCAATTATCATTTGACCTGAAAATGTTTTATCAAAATGGGATACGTTTTATCATACTTGGCACAAAAATTACCTCTGGGTATTTTGAAAAATTTAATGGAGAACTTTCTCATCGAATTGACTATTTTGATGCTACCACGTGGAAAACCGAAGAACTGAGAGAAATTACAAAAAAAGGATCCGAACATCTAAATATTTCTTTCTCCGAAGAGGTAATTGAATTTTTTATTAAGTCCTCAAACGGTATAGTCTCAGTATTTCAAGGACTATTGTTTGAAATATGCAGAACTAATGATGTAAAAAGAACTCAACGAAGAGTAAAAGAAATAAATAATCTAGATCAGGCAAAAGAAATTATGAGAAATTATTGGGAAAACATGAGTGTAACATATTTTACAAAAATTAAGGATATTGCTGGAGGAGGTAGAAGAAGGAAATTACAATTATATTATTATATAACAAAAATTGTACTTAATTCAGAGCAAGGCATAATTCGAAATGGGTTTCCTTTTCAATATATCTTTGAAAAACTCAAAGATATCCATCCTTTAGGAAGTAGTATAAATCATGGCGCTCTTACTACAGTTTTAAGCCATTTAGATGAATTGCAGATTGAAAAAGAAATATTTCCAAAAGTATTCACCTACTTTGACAAGCGATTGTCGATTGTTGATTCAGACTTTTATTTTATAACAAAACACTTGGACCGTAACAAAATTGATGAAATCCTCCCACCTCATGAATATGTGATTAATATCGAAGAGCAGGAAGAAGAACTTCAGTTAAAGCTGTTTGATTAAGATACTTATGCCATGCACTTGCTGCTCACCATTTCACTTTCAAGTAGATGGTGTATAGCTGGGTCTGTGGCACATCGAGGGTAGAGAGATTCCCTTGAGTCTTGAAAGGAGTATCGTGAGTGCTGAAAAGAGACAGAAAGAGAACGGCGGGAATCTCACCTGAATGGAAGCAAACAAAATAAATACAGTCATTGAATTACAAGCATATCATGTCATGACCGTGGACCCCGAAACGAGCATCCTAACAATTTCGGACTACCAATGCAAAGGTGGCATCTGTAAGGAAATGATCGCGAGCGGCCAGGACGATCCAAACGAAGCCGGATTTACTTAAACAGAGACGGTTGTAGACAATGGGAACTGGGAGACTTCTTATGGTATTTAGGGTTCCAGCACATTAACAGAGTTCACTTTATTAAGAGAAGAAAGGGGGAGAAGCTCATGAATTTAAGCCTGAATTGGATTACACTCCGGGTACGGGATCTGGAGGCGTCCCTGAATTTCTATCACGGAATTCTCAAGCTGCCGCTTCAACGCAGATTCGAGAGCAGGGGCAAGCAGATCGCCATGCTGGGGAGAGAGGAACAGCCGAAGCTTGAACTGATTCAGGGAAACGATCCGGCGCTGAAGCCGGAATGCGGTGTGTCCGTTGGCTTTGAGGTGGAGTCCCTGAATGATGCGATGGAGTATTTGCAGAGTTTGGGCATCCCGGTTGCCCGCGGGCCGATTGCGCCCAATCCGCGCTTGCGATTCTTCTATGTGCTGGACCCGGACGGTTTTGAGGTGCAGTTGGCGGAGCATAGCAAGGAATAAGCCTGCTTTTTCATAAAAAATGGGTCATGGACAGCCCCCTGCCTCTCCCTTAAAATGGAAGAACGAGCAAGTCATTCTTATGTGCCGGGAGGAAAATAGGGTGGAAATGGAGCAGACGATTGAGGAGTTAATCGACCAGGCCGAGGTGTCGTTTATCGGTTCCGTGGATGACGAAGGATTTCCGAACATGAAGGCGATGCTGCCGCCGCGCCGCAGAGAAGGACAAGGGGTCTTTTATTTCACGACCAACACTTCCTCCATGCGGGTTCGGCAGTATCGGGACTATCCGCAGGCCTGTGTGTATTTTTGCAATCCGCGCACGTTCAAGGGAGTTATGCTGAGAGGGACGATGGAGGTGCTGGAGGACCAGGCCTCCAAAGACCTGATCTGGCGTGAAGGCGACACGGACTATTATTCGCTCGGCGTGACCGACCCGGACTACTGTGTGCTGAGATTTACGGCGGAGAACGGGCGGTTCTACAGCCATTTTCATTCGGATAATTTTGACGTGTCTATGGTGCGGTAACTCTACGTAGTGGGGGCAGGCTGGGGGGCCTCTTGTGCTGAAAAAAGTGGGTTGGCGCTTCAGAGTCCCGGCTCCAACTCTTACTTCCGCTTCCTCCTCCGGTTGATCTGATTCCGCCTCGACTGAAGGACCAGCTATAGCTGAACAATGGTGTGCCGCAGACATGCGCTGGATACATAGCGGTTAAAGGGACTAATAATGTTGCATGGCTCTGCTGCATGAGGATGAGGCCACTCCAGGCTTGGAGTGGTTTTGTTGTTTCTGGACGCAGCTTTCGGGGGAGAATGTGCATCAGCGGGCTGGGATTGTTTGTCGCCGGGCCTGTCGATTTCATGGCTTGATGCGGGTGGGAGACGAGACTTTTTTGATATCGATATCTGTAGTTAGGGCGCCTTTGTTGTGTATTCATCGGCCCTTGTTTATCATTAGAGGATCGAAGAAGGGGGAGTTCGGCGCATATGTTCATTCAGCTCATTACGGTCGGCAAATTGAAGGAGAAGTATCTGGTGCAGGGTATCCAGGAATACGCGAAACGCCTGACGCCCTACCTCAAGTTCCAGATGATTGAGGTAGCGGATGAAAAAGCGCCCGATACCCTGAGTGAAGCCGAGGTATCGGGCGTGAAGGCGCGCGAGGGCGAACGCATCCTCGCGCATGTGAAGGAGGGCGCGCATGTGATCGCGCTCGCCATCGACGGCAAGCTCTGGAGCTCGGAGGAGCTTGCCGCGGAGATCGACAGGCTCGGCACCTACGGGACGAGCCATGTCGTGTTCGTCATCGGAGGCAGCCACGGGCTCTCCGATGCGGTCCTGAGCCGCGCGCAGCAGCGGCTCAGCTTCGGGCGCATGACGCTGCCTCATCAGCTCATGCGCCTGGTGCTAGTGGAGCAGATTTATCGGGCGGTGAAGATAAATCGGGGGGAACCGTATCATAAATGAGGCGAAATTTTTCGCATTAACCGCTTGCTGGGCGCGGAAAGTTGCCCCCGAGGGGCAGGGTGGGGGATGGGCCACCTGAGGGCAAGATCGCTCGGCAGGTGGCCTCGTATGGGTTATTTCGACGTGTCAGGGGCGCGGCCTCCTCAAAAACTTTCGGAAACTGGCGGGGCCAGCAGAAAGTCTTTAATGGACTCTTCAAATTTGAAAATCTCCAAGATGTCGTAATTTTTCTGTGAAATGTTAACCCCGTATTCAGGCTTACTTGTTTGTCCGGGTTTGTCATAGTTTCGGTCTACGAAAACCTCGTTAGGTGCCTTCCAAGCTTCGGAAGGTATTAAAAAGAAATCAGGCATGGTGCCTTCTTTGAAGATTAGAAGTGCCATGTACAAGTTTGAATTGCTGATATTAAATTTGCTCTTTTGTGCAAAAACATATCCAGATCCTCTTAACGATTTGACATGAATTTCCGAAAAGCGTCCCATTTTGTCCTTTACTATGAAGTCTATTCCTCGATCGTCAACCTCTGATGAAAATACCTCAAGTCCATAAGATGCAAACTCCATCTTGGCAAAGTATTCAGCGTATTTTCCGAGTTGTAATGAATTAAGTACAGCCCAGTTCATATTCGGCATCCAAGATCACCTTTCTTTAGGGGTATGGTCCTTTGTATTGAATGGTTATTCCTCCCGGACTGCTCCGGAGTCTTTTACCCAATAGATTCGAAATGGCATGGATTCTTTTAGCCATTTATACGAGGGACTAAGTTCCCATAAGTCGTGAAACCGTCAGGCAGAGCAATGCCAAGCCGTACCTCTGGATTCTCTCCATGGTAAAGAATGAGGTCAAACAGTGCTCCAGAGAACCAGTGACGTGCTTGAACGTGATGGCTTTTTTCAGGGTATCCCTTCACGCTTATCCATAACTCATTATCGTCTATAGAAGCGATGATGTCTTTGCCAGTTGTGCGGGAAGCTGTATCCGCGACGCTGCGAATTGTGTGACCGTTTAATACTAGATAATTTACGACTTTGCTCTGGACGTTTCCTTCCCAGTACCAGGGTTGAGTTGTTGAATCCGTTGGACTTGGTATACTTACCTCAACCGATCTTAATTCGTTCCCATTGAGCAGTCGATTGGTGGTTTTTGTTTTGTGACAATGATCGCAAATGCCGCGATACCGATGGACCAAAGACGGTTCGCTGGGACTCTGCGCATCCATCTTGAAGTTGAGTAAAAAACAAACTACCTCGAGCATCTCTCGATGGGATCTTCCGGCACTGCGTACAACGCAGGCGGCGAATCACGAGCAAGCGGCGCTCCCCGCCTTCGCCTGCAAGCTTCCGCTCGCGGCTGCCAATGACACTAAGCTCTTCCCCGCAGCAGGGGGAGGGAACCCTAGATGCCTTCACTAACCTCAAGATCCCGGATCCATCGACAACTTCTTTCATACTTAGACTCCCTTAGGCCACATATAGTGTTGTTGTTTAATTGATTCAAACCATATCTCGAATGTTATGCGGTTTGAAATACAAAATTGCTGGTCGTATGAATTTTTTTTGGATTACAGAGCAAGATAAAACCACAGGATTTTGATTACTTTAAATGATGGAGAAGACTATGGTTGAAAAATACGACCCACAAATGAAAAGTTATCAATTGCCCACATGGCTTGATGAATTAAAACAGAAATTAAACCATATGGATGATGCCGAAGTCGTTGAACACAGAATGGGTACCAGTGCCTCAGTCCATCTTTTATACATAAATACGTTAATCGATCAAGAGCGTTTAAACGAGGCGATTATTCAGCCGCTTCATCGATGTGACGGCAATTCCCTTTCTTCATGCATAACCAATGCCAAAGTTTCGGAAGTGACATCGATCGAAGAAGCTCAACAAAAAATAATGCAAGGATATATTCTTCTAAACGATGCAGTCAACGATCAATGGGTAGGCGTCCAGTTGGAAACCACCTTGGGTAGGGCAGTTGAATCTTCTCAAACGGAAACGGTTATCTATGGAGCGAAAGACAGCTTCAGCGAACAAATCGATAAAAACATTACAATGTTGCGCAGGCGCTTGCCTATAACGACATTAAAGTCGGAAAGCTTCACTGTCGGTTCACTGAGTAAAACGAAAGTTGTGTTGCTGTACATAGACGGATTAACGAATCCGAAATTTATTTCCTATGCAAGAAAAAAGATTGAGAGTGTGGATTTCGATCAATTTTTAGACTCCTCGCAGCTCGCAGCTTTTATGGAAGATCATCATCATTCGGTCTTTCCGCAGTTTCTACAAACGGATCGGCCGGATGCCTGCGCCTACGCTTTAGGTGAGGGAAAGCTGACGCTGTTAGTCTCCAATTCACCGTTTGCCTTACTGGCGCCCATTACTTTTTTTCATCTATTCCAATCGCCGGAAGACTACTTCCTTCGTTGGACGGTAGCCAGTTTATTACGTTTAATCCGGTACGGAAGTTTTATTGTTTCTTTGGCGTTGATTCCTTTTTATGTTGCGTTAACGACGTTTCATTACCAAATGGTTCCGCTTCCGATTCTGTTCGTATTATTGGAATCGAGAAGTAAATTGCCCTTTACTCCGTTTGTGGAGGGATTATCCATGATTGTAACGCTGGAAATCATCAAAGAAGCAAGTTTGCGAATGCCGACCAAAACGAGTCAAACGTTAGGGGTTATCGGGGGTATCGTCATTGGACAAGCGGCTGTAGAAGCAGGCTTTGCAAGTAAAGTATTGATTGTTTTGATGGGGATATCCGCTATTGCTTTCTTCTTAGTCCCTAATTATCAAATGACGAAATCCATGGTGCTGGTGCAAGTGTTTCTTCTTATCCTTGCATCGTTTCTTGGGTTGCCGGGAATCGTGATCGGGCTGATCGGGACACTAGCACATCTCCATGGATTAACGTCATTAGGTCAACCTTATTTCGCGCCGATCTCCCCCTTTTATGGAAAGGGTTGGTTGGATCTTTTTATCCGCGGCCCTTTAATATGGATGAGAACGCGTCCAGATTACCTAAAACCACTACGGAAATGGCGGCAGGAGATGAAGAAGTGAAGAGCTTATCCTTGTACAATCGAACTTCCACCCTTGGCGGCATCTACTTCCTTTTATTGGTGAACCGCACACAAATGCATTATTTTATTTTAATAATGCCAACTTTTCTGGTTCATTCGTATATGGTTTGGGGAATTATCGTCATGGGGCTGCTGTCTCAACTGAATTTGATGATGCTTTCTAAATGGTTTACTTCCCGTTATGCAGCGAAAGGATATCAAGGATTTATACAGCTCTTCGGGAAACGGACGGTTCAAATTTTCGCGATACTTGGGTTTCTGATACTATTGCCAAAAATTTCTGTCATCACACTGGGGTACGTTGAAATGCTCCATAGTTTTATTTATCCATCAATGAATAAGAATTGGCTGATCCTAATGATTCTTTTGATCAGCTTATTTGTGGCTTCACATGGAATGGAGAAAACATTGCGTTTTGTTGTCATCGCCTTTCTTGGCGGGGTTTGGATCGTAATCATGTTTATTCCTTTTTTCTTTCCGCCGATTGCAAATTACCGCGATTTGTATCCTCTCATACCCACCGAATGGTCAGAACAATCATGGCGCGGTTTGCTGTTTATTTGGTCGGCACTTTCCGGTCCGGTATATTTGGCCTTTATGGTTCCATGGTTAAGCTCCAATAAAAAAATAATGAAATATCTGGTCATTGGAAACATGCTGTCGATCATGGAATATTCATTTTTGTTCATTGCCTCGGTATTGTTTTACGGTTCTCACTACTTGAGCAAGATCAATTTTCCGTTAGTATATATGGGAAGCTATATTCAAACGGGCGGTTTAGAACGAATCGATTATATCCTTATTTCTTTCCATATGTTTACTTATGTGTTTGATATCTCGATTCTTTTGTTGTGTTTTTATGGAGCCGGAAGAATCTTTATGAGGAAAATGAACGAACAAACGACCCGGATCGGATTATTGTCCAGCTGGTTCGTTATTTTGATAAGCATCATCTTCATGAATCATTGGTTATGGCAAACCGTTCCGGGTCAAAAGATGTTACTAAACATTCAAATCTGGATTAGCGCATTCCTTTATCTACTTGTTCCTACGATCCTTTTCACTGCAGTGAAACGAAAGGAGAGTATGTAGCATGGTACCCTACAAGCACTATAGTTTATTGGCGATTGCTTGCCTTATGTGGATGGCCGGCTGTTCTTCTCCATATGTCGAGAACAATATGATCGAAGAGATCGCTCCGGTAGTTTTCTGGTCGGTTGACAAGGGGACGGAAGGAAAGTTTAAAATCAGCACATTAGTACCGCCGCTCATCCAAGAAAAGAAACGTCTTCTCACCAAGGAAGTCGATCTTTTAAAACAGGGAGGCAAGGAGTTTAATTTAATTTATAATCGGGAACTAAAGCAGGGGCAGCTGCGAATGGTATTAATTAATGAGGAACTGGCAAAAAAAGGGGGCATTGAAAAACTGGTCAATACGATACTTGTTGATCCCGATATTTCAATGCGTGTCTATTTGTTGATTGTCAGAGGCAATTTTGATGAATACATAAAACATCAATTGACGAAGCAAGAGAACCAAGATTATTTTCTTTATCGGATGTTAAAGCATTACGAGGATTATAACCAAGGTGAAATGAGCATCGTCAATATTCATCAATTTATGAAGAAGTTATACTCCCCACTTGAGGCTCCGATCCTGCCGGTTTTTCGTTCGGATAAGAACAATTTCAATTACATAGGGACAGCTTTCTTCCAAGAGGATAAAGAAGTAATGGTTATTCAAGACGTAGATGATGAAATCTTTCAACTTCTGGATAACGATCATTTCCTAAAAGTCTTGGCCATTCCAAAGTTATCTGTCAGTTTAGGACGTGTTCGATCCAATGTTCGAATGAAACTATCCAGAGACTATTCTTCCTTGTCTTTACACGTGGGATTGAACGGAAGAATTGAGGAATACCAAGGAGAAAAGGAGATTCAAAGTGAGGAACAATTGGAACATGTAATTCAAGAGATTGAGATTTACCTGGAGGAACAGACGTCAGATTTATTAAAAAGAATGCAACGGTGGAAAGTAGATCCCTTAGAGGTAGGAACACATTCGCTTAAGCCGTTTTCTAAAGAAATTACGGAAAAGCAATGGTTGAAATATTGGGGAAACATTAAGATTAATGTTGACTACGACATCAAAATACAACCTTTAAATAATGTTGAGCGGTTGATGTGATTCAAAACAAGCAAATCGTACCGAGCCGCTTGAAATAAGCGGTTTTTTGTTAGCAGTCAGATTGTTTTGTTGTATAACGATATAATTTTTCGCCGTTAGAGTGATACGGAGAACCATATCACAAGTAGGCGAAATTATCGATACTACTTATTTGCTTTGTAAAGGTAGAGTTCTTTTTCGATGTGGGTTCAGCCGAGAGGAGGTCGACTTGTATCATTAACGTGATTTACGTTCTTAACATATCAAAGTTCTTTGTGGCCTCCGTATTGAGCGAGGGACCGAAGGGATCCATTGGCGTTCAGGCAGTGGCGAGTGTCATGACAGTTGTTAACAGAACACTAGGAGTGAAAGGGTGGATGGAAGAGATGGATGAGTCAGATCAAGATTGATTTTCCGTAATTCCATATTAAGCTGAGGGTGTGTTCGGCCCGGTGATCCATTTCTTTGAGTTAAGAGTATCTATAAAAGGCAAAGTTTCTGCCCAAGGGTTATAGTCATCCTTGTAATCACCACGTCTAAATAATATGTTGGGCATAAAGAAAACATATCCATAAACGAAGGATATGTTTTCTTTATAATTTTTTCAATTAAGTATGAGATTCAGCTAAGAAGTTTTGTGTGAGAACTATACTAGTTTTTGAAAGAGAAGATTAGAGGGATAAATAATAATAAGAAAACAATGAAGAAAGAAAATTTGTATTTTACTGGGAACTTATCATTTTTCTTCTTCACTCTTAAATAAAGAATCAAATACGAGAAACTGATTAATATAATTAATATTGATAGGGTGGTTTGAACACTAGTATTCACCAGCTGCCAGCCTCCGTTCTCAATATTATTTTATAACGGTTCAACATTAAATGCGGCGACCCAAGTCACACCAATATATACGCCATTACCCTGGTTATTAGCAACAACACGTGCACCGAGCAAAGTAAAGTATCCAGTTGTGACACCAAAAATGGCAGCAACTGGTGGGAAAAATGAGGTAGCACCTGTAACAATCCCAGCCCCGCCCGCAATTGAATTGCAATAATCTACAAAGTCCTGTGTTTCACTGTTGCTAAAATTACGGTCATACCCCCACCAGTGATATGTCCATTGGCCATAAACAGCCATAGTTGATATTGATTGGTTAACAATACTTAAGTCACTATTGATGATGATATCACCGTTTCGAACTAATGAATTTAGGTTGTCAAAATGTTTTTGTAGTTCATCAAGTCTATATTTATCATATATAGCCTGGGGAACTTTTTTAAATTGTAGTAGTCCATCTTTAGTCACTTCAACATATGGCTCTACTGCATCAATAAGGCTTTTTGATGAATTTAAAGAAATATCCGACTTGGATCCTGAGCTAAGTTCTTAAACAGGAGCGGCAGAAGCAGCAGGAACAACCAACGTGAAAATAAGTACAAAGGAACATAAAACTACAAGCATTTGTTTCATAATCAATACTACCTCCTCAAGAATATATTGGGTTACTTACAAATAATGACATGGAAAAATTATGATTTGAAATATATTATTTGTATTTTTGTTGAAAATAATGGATGGAATTATTCTCTGGTCAAATTAACTCCAGGGATTTTTTTAAATATCCAACTTTCCTTGGAAATGGTTCGTCCGGTGAAGGATCAGGTGAGAAATCACTGAATTTCTGATTCAATATATATCTTTCTCTTTTTTTCACCTTGTTGATTTTCAGGCGAAGGTATACCATCAGGCACTGATGCAAAATATCGAAGATTATACGATCTCATGAACATATACATTTCAATGAAACCTCGGTATCCTCCAGCCTCTTATTTAGTTTGACTATTCCTTAAACCCATAATATTCTTATTTAAGAAGCATATAACAAGGCCAAAGCATGGCCGTGACCTGACCATTCAGAGGCATTTATCCCAGCGAAGGGATAGTTGCCTCTTTTTTGCGTATCCGGCTGAGCAAGCATGTGGCAAGAAAGGCAAATATACCGATTTATAGGAGCAGCCGACATGATCATTTATAGCAGCAGTGCACTAGCCTTCAAGGAGAAGGTCGATAATAACGAGTTAACTGTAGAGATTGAGAATGCTTTTATCAGCAAAATGGGGATGCGGCCAAGCCCCGGAGAACGAAGAGCCTGGAATAATTCCATGCAGTTTATGGAGCGGGTCGTGCGCAATTCCAAGATCGCCGATGACTGCGGAATTATGATCGAATACAACATTCCGGCTACGAGTAAGCGGGTGGATTTCATTGTGGCGGGGCAGAACGCGGAGGGTAAGGACAACTTTGTGATCGTGGAGTTAAAGCAGTGGGATGCCGCTAAGGAGACGGACCGTGAAGATGTGGTCATTGCCCATATCGGAAGCAAGGAGCGCGAAACACCTCATCCATCCTATCAGGCATGGTCTTACCGGCAGCAATTGGAGGATATGAATGAAGCGATTCATAGCAGCGATTTAACCAGCCATTCCTGCGCGTACTTACATAATTACCGGACGCCTCAGCCAGACCCGCTTAAGAACGAACGCTATGAAACATATATTCGCAAGGCACCTTTATTTATGGCGGAAGACACGCAAAAGCTCCAGGAATTCCTTCATAAGCACATCGGTAACGGAAACGGAGTAAATCTGCTGTATCTCATAGAGAACGGGAGAATTCGGCCTTCGAAGAAGCTCATCGATCATATAGACGGATTGTTTCAAGGGAACTCCGAGTTTATTTTACTGGACGAGCAGAAGGTCGCATATGAAACGATCATAAGGTTAGCCAAAGACACGAGCAAGAAGCGTACCATCCTAATTAAAGGCGGCCCGGGCACAGGAAAATCGGTCATTTCAATGAATGCGTTAGGTGGCCTGCTGAAACAAAAGCTAAACGTTAGATTTATTGCGCCGAATGCCTCTTTTCGAACGGTAATGGTGGAGACATTGGCGAAGCGGCAGGCGAAGAACAAAGCCAGGGCTCGGTCACTTTTTGCCGGATCTGGGCAGTTCTATGATGCACCTAAGCATTTCTATGATGTGTTGGTTGTTGATGAAGCCCATCGCTTAAAGGGGAAAGGGGCGTATCAATACCGGGGCCTCAACCAGATCGAGGATATTATTGCTGCCTCCAAAATTAATGTGTTCTTCATTGACGATTTCCAGCGGATTCGGCCGGACGATATCGGATCGGTAGCGGAAATTAAACGGGTTGCGGAACTTCATCAATCTGAGGTCCATGAATATACGCTTACTGCGCAGTTTCGCTGTTCGGGAGCGGAGGGGTTTCTCAACTGGATTGATCATATTTTTCAAATTCGTCAGACAGGCAACTTCAATGGTTGGGATCAGGATGCTTTTGAATTCAGACTTATGGATACTCCCCATGCGCTCTATCAGGCCATCAAGGATAAAGTGAATGAGGGGCACAAAGCCCGGATGCTTGCCGGATTCGCCTGGAACTGGACCAAGGATACCGAGGGTAACCGGAATGGCGAAATTGACGATGTCGTTATTGAAGAGCATAACTTCCGGATGCCGTGGAATGGACGGGCCATCTCAAACATGTGGGCAATTCATGAGCAAGGACTTGAGCAAATCGGATGCGTCCACACTTCACAGGGCCTGGAGTTCGACTATGTGGGCGTAATCATCGGCAATGATTTGAAGTTTGATGTGCAGAACATGGAGATATACGCCGATTATGATGAATACAAAGATAGCATGGGGAAAAGAGGCCTTAAGAATGACAATCATCAGCTTACGGCATTGATCAAGAATATCTACAAAGTGCTGATCTCCAGAGGCATAAAGGGCTGTTATGTGTATTGCCGCAATCCTGAGCTAAAGAATTATATTGAAGGACAACTTCAGCGGGTAGCGCTAGAGGAAGGCAGATAAATAACGATAACGAAGGAGTATTTTATGAAAGAAATCATCGGATTTATAATACTGATTATTGCCCTGTCCGTAGTATCTGGCCTATTACAAGGCATCAAGAAGAAAAAACGCCGTAGCCCGAGCAAACGGCAACCAGCAGTAAAGAAGAACACTTCCGCTTCCTTTAACCGGTCTTCCACAACGTGCAGACCTGATGAAGTTATTCTAAAGACCCCTTTGGATCAAATCAACGGTGCGGAGTTCGAAAGGCTATTGTCGCTTTATTTCCGGGATCAAGGCTACAAAGTTAAAGAGGTAGGTGTTGGTGGCAGGGATGGCGGGGTTGATTTGGTCATTACCGATAAACGGGGTGAAAAGACCGCGGTACAAGCCAAATGTTACGCTGATCACAATAAAGTGCAGGTGATGACGGTTCGCGAACTGGTGGCTGCCAAGCGCAATCATGACTGTATCCTATCACTGCTCATTACCACTTCCGATCTTACTGCGGATGCGAAGCGGGAAGCCGAACAATTCAAGGTAGATTACTGGCATGGCGGACTTATCGAGAATAAGCTTCGTGCCTGGGGAAAATGGCAGCCGGGCAAAGGGAAGCCGAAGCCGAAAAAAGCTGCTCCAACCGGATCTGTTGTCAAAACCGTAACATGCGCATGCGGCGCTCCGATGGTGGCACGCAAGAACAAAGAGGGACAAGCCTTTTGGGGATGCAGTACCTATCCAGCTTGCCGAAAGACAAAGGCGATGTAATTAAAAGAAGAAGCCGTGGTACACGATTAAGGAGGCGGTTCCATTGGTAACGATAAAAATGCGGACAGATTTTAGAAGGATAGTGCCTACTCGTCCATAAACTGCACGTTTCCTTCTTGATGAGGTACTAGATGCAAGAATTTCAAATTATTAGAATGAAAGACTTCTCCATTCATCAAATCGATAAAATCCAAAGGTTAGAATATCTGTGCAAAACATCCGACAGGTCAAGTTTGAGAGTAGGTATAGAAAGCCTTAAGGAGATAGGTGGAGATGAGGCTTACCTTTGCCAAATTGAGAACCAGTTGGTCGGTTTTCTAAGTTGGTATACCTCGGATGGAATCGAAGCTAATATTAACGGGATGGTTCATCCTGACTTTCGACGCAAAGGTGTATTTATCGGCTTACTGAAACAAGCGCTATCAGATATGCAATTACAAGGCATCCAATCTTGCCGCTTTAGGATACCATCGAACTCTGAATCAGGCTTAGACACTATAAGACATTTAGGAGCAAGCTTAACAACGTCTGAATTCTCCATGATATTGAACCGATTACAAAGGGATGCATCATGTCGGACCGACATGGTGTTGCGGTTAGAAAATGACCAGGATTTAGAGTTTATGGTTAGGTGTTCATCACAAGCCTTTGGCGATACAGAGTCTTGGACTCGGAATTATTTTGCTCGTACGAGAGAACCGGAACGTATAACTTATGTTGCTAAGGATAACATGATCCCTGTGGGAATGATTAGAGTCAATTATGTTCAAATGGATCATGCTGTTATTCATGACTTTTGTGTACTTCCATCATGCCAGGGCAGTGGATACGGCCGTGCAATTCTTTCTGAACTAGTTAAACTCCTGCTCGACCAGAAATGTTCTAAGATACGTCTTGGAGTAGTCACTGAAAATAGACGCGCTTTAAACCTCTATCAGTCTGTAGGATTTGAGGTATCGGCTGAATCTCATTATTATGTGATCTCTACCAGCCGTATTTCTAAATGGTTGAAGTAGAAGCCTATCGGCCTTACTCACCATTTCTACCCATCTCCATAGCAGCAATCACTTCCCGGGTTATCCGAGTGATTGCTGCTATTTCGTCTGCGCTTTTACTGCTTAGTACAGCCATATGTTCATCCAGCACCTCGCTACAGCGGGCACACCAAATGCTGCAATGATTTTTTCTAGTGTCTCTAAAGAGATGTTCCGATCTCCGCGTTCGACACCACCTATGGGGGCTAAGCATTACAGACCATCAAAATCAAACCCAATATTAGATTAATTGTACTTATAAGTAACAAAAACCACCAACTCCTGTCGGTGGTTCATGATCCATATGGTACTATTTCAATTCAATTTCACCTTGCTCGGTTCCCCAGAATCCAGTCTGGACATTCAAAATAAAGCCAGTCAAGTTTTCCGGGATTTCAAATACTACATTGCCTGTCTGGGCCAATCCTGGATTGATTCCATCATATAAAAAATAGTCTCCGGACGAAGTAATCAACGTTGACGGGTTATACGTAACTTCGTCTTTTTTGAGCTGGAAGAATGATGAGTCTGTGGTAATCATCTCTTTACCAACGTTTTTCACCGTTATATTCACTACCAGGAAGACACTTCCTTCAGCCTGAGGCGAGTAGGATAAGAAATCTCCATCTTTGATTTTTTTGGTAGTGGTTACTTTATTAACTTTGAAGACGACATCTCCAACCTGCAATTCTTCTCCCTTTTTTGCAAGTTTTTTAGCTTCTTCTTTCTTGGTGTCCTTCGTTTCTACAGAGCTTGTGCCAGTATTGGATTTAGCGGTTGTACCGCTTGAGCTATCCTTATCCTTAGTAAGTACACCAATGAGAATAACCAGTACAATTAATGCGATGAAGCCCAGGCACCCGATTTTAAAAAACTTCTTCAATAAGAACCCTCCCAGTTAGGTAATTTGAACTATTTTTCTGTACTATCAATATATCGGAGAATGCCAGAAAATTCTTTATAAGGATTAGGTTTTATTTGAAAATAATTGTTTTTTGAGCAAGTCAAGTAAACTATGAATGATACTATCAGAAATAGAATGAATGCAGCTTTAAATTGTAGCTTTAACCCCCGTATCACCACTTTCGGGAACGTTCCCAAAATCCCCATTGCCAAATGCCTACATCTGGTATATATTCAAAATATATTTTTGGGAACGTTCCCAAAAAGGGGGTGCTTATCTTTGAGAGTTTCCATCCGGGATATCGCCAAGCATTGCAACATGTCGGTTAGCACCGTGTCCCGGGCGCTCAATGGCGACTACGGTGTGAAGGACAAGACGAGGAAGGCTGTGCTGGAAGCCGCCAAAGAGCTGGGCTATGTCCCCAACCTTTCCGCCAAGGAATTGGTGAGCCGGAAGAGCAAGCTCGTCGGGCTGCTGATTGATGACAGCGACTATGAAGCTCGTCCGGCTTTTTTCGAACAGCTTCCCTATATCAACAAGGCGTTGGCGCTGCACCAATATCGAGCGATTATTTATACGCTTAACGGAATGGGCTATGTGGATGGGGAACTGTCGGACATTCTGAGTCTGCGCAACTTAAGCGGATGCATTGTGCTGAGCCCACTTCCTTCCGACCACCCGCTCTATGATGAAATCAGGCGCATGAGTTATCCGACGGTGGTACTTGAGAACACGGTGCTGACCCGATATTGCTCCAATATCAACACGGATGAGGTGCTGGGCGCCTATATGGCTACACGCTATCTCATCGACTGCGGGCATCGGCGGATTGCGTTCGTGAATGGGTTCGAAGCGTTCGAGATGAGCCGGGAGCGCCTGGAAGGCTTCCTTAAGGCGACCGAAGAAGCGGGCCTGTCGAAAGATGAAACTCCCATCCTCTGGAGCGATTATACCGGCAATGGCGGAAAAAAAAGCGTGCAAGAGCTGCTTCGTCTCCACCCGGAGACTACGGCTGTGTTTTTCGCGAATGATTTTATGGCTATGGGCGCTATTTCGTTTTTGGCTGAGGCCGGCATTCCGGTACCGGATCAGCTCTCTGTCATTGGCTATGATGGGCATTTCACAGGCAAATATTATAATCCGCCGCTCGCAACCGTGATCATCGACAACCCGGCTATCGGAACGCGGGCCGCCGAACTGTTGCTTGAACTGATCAATGGCGGCAGCGGCAAGACGGTCAGAATCAAGCCCCAATTATTCAAAGGCAAGAGCGTTAGAACTTTATAAGGATGGTGGAATCGCAATGTCTAAAATGCTGCGTTATTATGGAATTTGTGCGCTCACTCTTACAGCAGTCACACTATCAGGATGCGCGTCGAAGCAAGCTGAGGTTATTGTCCAGCCAATGACCGAGTACACTCCCAAGGATGAAGTTGCGTTAATTGAGAAGATCCGGCAGAACAAGGATTCCAGCAAGGAGCTGTACGAGACTTACCGCGATCTTACCGTCATTGATATTCATAACCACGTGCCGCCGATCCGGCTGCCATTCAGAGGGAGAGGGAAGAGTACGGAGTCGACCGTATCGTTCTGTTCGGAAATATTTCGGAGCCGAGCGCGAAGTACACCGATCAATTAGCCTGGGATGAGTATAAAAAGACACCTGCGAATCTAGAGGCCGCTGAAGAACTTACAGTTTTTCAATCTTGGTGAGAAGTGAATACGTAAAAAAGACATCCATTCCCAGTATATGGGGGAGGGTGTCTTCTTTTTAGGGGCGTATTGCTCCTTATCCTTACTCTGCTATCTTTAATATTCGTTTTAGGTTTACAGCAAATATGGCCATCGCACCTTGTAACTGCATGCCAAGCAGACCCGAGGATATCGCTACATCATACCCGTGTCCATGTTTAAGCTCACTGTTCTTCGCTTCAATTTTGTAACGTTCCTTCGCTTTTGTCTTAAAATACTCCGTTTCCTGGAACGCCATCTGCTCCGTGTGCTCTTCAGATTTAATCGTTACGGAGTAGGTCTTGCTCTTGGCTCCTTCTTTGTAGCAGCCTTCCCTAAGCGGGCAACGCTTGCATTGATCCACATCAAAATAATAGGTAGTCTGCTGGTTTTGGCCCTCGCCCTTCTTGCCTTGCCGAGCCTTCCGAATGGCCATGTGTCCAGCTGGACATACGTACATGCCTGCATCTTTGTTGAACAAAAATTCGTCTTCTTTCTTTCGCGCGCCCTGCGTAATGAGCGGATTTAGTTTGGAAACCAGTTCAATTTCATTTGTTTTCGTGTAAGCAATATTTCCTTTTTCTGAATAGGCTGTATCCCCAATCACCGTTTTGACCTGCATGCCAGCCGCTACGCTCTTTTCGATGAGCGTCTGCAATTGCTTGCCGTCATTCTGTTCGCCTGTTGTAATTACAGCCGCTGTAATGATCCGTTCTTCGGTCATCGCAAGATGAGTTTTGTATCCAAAAAACGCGGAATCTGCACTCTTATGTCCCACGCGCGCATCCGGATCTGCCGCCAAACGAAGCTGCTCAACATCATCCGCAACCGTTTCTTTTAGCAGGTTGAGCGGCTCCAGAATTTTGGGCACCTGTGCAATGCCGCTCTCGTTTTCGATGAAGTGGACGAGTTTTTGGCAGTATGTAAGTTCATCCTCGAGTTCGCTCGTCGTATTCTTTGCCGGCATCTTGGCCTTGGCCGATTCATCCATGGTATACACGGCTTTTCGTAATTTACGTGCACGGTCTTGCAAAATTTCTTGGGGCGTTTTTTGGTTGTAGCGTGCTTTCGTATGCGTTGCGTCGACGATGATGGAGTTGCTCTTCAGGATATTCTGCTCGATGGCAAGTTCTACGGTCTTACCAATGAGCATGTCCAAGAGATTCATGTCTTTCAACCGCAGTTTACGGAATTTCGTCAGAGAACTGGGGTCGATTACCGAGTCTTCTGGTGCCATGCCAAGAAAAAATTTGAACGAGAGGTCGTACTTTGAACGCTCAACAATATCTACGTCAGACAATTCAAAGATTGCCTTCAGAAGCAAGTATTTAAACATGCGAATAGGGTCAATGGCGTTGCGTCCATTGTCCAAGCAGTATTTCTTTTCGAGTTCCTCGTATATGAAAGTGAAGTCCACCAAATCGTTAATTTGACGAAGCATATTGTCCTTTGGTACAACGATGTCATACAATGCCGCGTAAGGACTCAGGATTAAAGTTTGTTGTTGCCGTATCATCCGCACTCACCCGCTTTTCGTTATGACTCCATTATACAGAAAAAGGTACAGCCTCTTCAATTTAATTGAAAGACTGTACCTTTTTCTATGAGATGGACTTTTTCAGTGGCCTCGCGAATCTATACCCCTCCTTTGCGGGATTTCCGATCTATGAGGATGAGGGCGTGTCCATCGTTCAGGACAAACTGGAGAAGGGTTATTTGAACATTGGAGAAGTGGCGGCCGCTTCGACGTATTCGGAAGCCGTGTCCAGATTGCCATGGAAGTCTCAGCACCCGAATGACGGTAATTTCCCCAAAATCTACGACCTTGCGGCCAAGTATAAGGTGCCGGTACTCCTGCACATCGACCCGCTGAGCGGCGAGCCGATCAAGCATTTGGAGGAGGCCCTGGACCAGCATCCGGACACCACCATTATTTTCGGCCATGCCAACGCGTATAACACACCGGAAAATATCGAATCGCTGATCAGCAAGCATCCGAACCTGTATATCGATTTTTTCGCCGGGTTTACAGCTTATAACAGCGGTAGCACGAACAAACTGGAGGACTTCGTTCCCCTGATCGAGAAATATCCGGACCGCTTTATGATTTCCACCGACTCGGGATACGGTTTATCGAAAACGCTTGCAGCGAAAGGGCTCTATGATCTCATCGACCTGCTCTCCCCGGAAACGGCAGAGAAGGTTGCTTATCAGAATTACGAGGGCCTGATCGAACGGCAGCCTCCGACGGAGACGCAGATCGAGACGATCAAGAAGCTATCCGCCGAAGCTGGAAAGTCCGGGACGTATAAGCTGAACAAACGGATGGCGAATGAGCTGATCTTTAAGCTGGAGGAAGAGGCGAAAAAGTAACTATCATGGAACGAGACACATCATCCAAAATGAGTCCATGAGTCATGGTCAATTAATTCTGGTCAGGTTCAGCTGACCTTTTTATAAACCAGGCCAGTACGAAAATAATTATGGCCAGAATGAACTCGATCCCAAAAACGGTTTGCAGACCGGCGACCATGCTTTGTGTCTTCTCATGTACCGCATTGGGATCGGGTGAGTGGTGAAGATAGCGAGTGGCTCTGGACGACATGATGCCGACGAACAATGCGATGCCGATTCCCCCTGCAATCTGTGGAGCGTATTGTAAATGGCGGTGCCATGGGGGATCAGGTGATGCGGCAGATGATTCAATCCGGTTGTCTGAGCCGGCATGACGACGAACGACATGCCCAAGAACAAGAGAATATGATCGAACAGAATGGAGCCTCGCGTTGTATCACTGTCGATGCCGGCAAACAGCAGCAACGATAGGGCGATCAGGAACAGTCCGGGCATAATGACGAATCTCGGCCCGAATCGATCGAGTAATTTCCCAGACAGCGGCATCATGATTCCGTTCAAAATACAGCCTGGCATCAGAAGTAATCCTGCCCCGAATGCGGTTAGCTGCATCACATCCTGCATATAGATCGGCAGCAATGTCGTTGTGGCGAACAGAACCATCATCAAGATTACAATCAGTATTGCAACCAGAGAAAAAGTATGGTGCTTGAAGACGGAAAGATCAATCAATGGTTCTTTGAGCTTGAGCTGCCGCCATACGAGCAGGAGCAAGAAGAAGCTGCCAATGGCAATTATCCCGTAACCTTCAAGCTGGGTCCGGGCACTTGTCAGGCTGAAGCCGTAGGTGACACAGCCGAAACCGGCGGTAGACAGTATTATGGATACAAGATCGATCTTTGGCCTAGTTAGCTCTGTCACATTCTTCAAGTACAGGATTGCATACACAATCGAAAACAGCGCTACTGGAATCATCATATAGAACAGCCATCGCCAGTTCAGAGTATCAATGATCAGCCCGGACAAGGCCGGCCCGATGACAGGGGCGACCATGATGACCAGTCCCATAAGACCCATAGCGGCGCCCCGGCGTTCCGGAGGATAGAGGGCAAGAATCGTATTCATCATTAACGGGAGCAATAATCCTGTCCCACATGCTTGCACAACCCTGCCCGTCAGCAAGACTCCAAACCCCGGGGATACCGCACACAAGCAGGTTCCCGCCAAGAACAACGCCATCGCAGACAGAAACATCTGTCGGGTCGTGAACCATTGCTGCAATAATGCGGTCACCGGCACCAGTACGCCGAACGAGCATATAACCCGTCGATAACCATTGGATGGTCGCAGCCGCAACGTTGAATTCCCGCATCAATCCCGGTAGCGCATTGGTGAGCAAATTTTCATTAAGAAATGAAACAAATGCACCAATGAGCAGCGCGGTTAACATCGCCCCCCGCTTTATTCCGACGCTTGTCTCTTGAGTCTGTACGTTCATCTTCTACCTCCCGCATGTTCTTCATCAACCTGAGGAACATTTTACGTGAGGCTGCCATAATTGAAAAAAGCGAAATGGCTCTTCATACGTGGAATTTCATTCATCCATCGAAAGCATAAGAGGGGGGTTCTAGCTATGTCGTTTATTCGCGCGGTTTTTCTTGACAAGATGCGGTTTGGGGATTAGTATAGCGTACCGGTCAACTCCAATCCCGCTCTAACTCCAATCCCGTTCATCGCCATCGCCGCCAACCGCATGAATCGGAATGGTCAAGGTTACTTTCCCGCTGCCGGTTGATGCATCATTCTCCAGGGTCAAGGTCCCCCCATGATGCTGCGCGGCGGACGCGGCAATGTACAGACCCATGCCGTGATGATTGCCGGAGCTTCGGCTCGGGTCTCCCCTGTAGAACTGGGTGGCGGCTTCTTTCAAGTCGGCTGGCGAGAAGCCGCAGCCTGTATCCGTGACTGTGAAATGAACGGCGGCTGCATCCCCCCGGACAAGCAGCGCCACGCTCCCATTCGGAGGCGTATGCTCGGCCGCATTGGCGATCACATTGACAATCCCCCGATGAAGCAGCTCCTTATCGATGAAGATCGATTCCGGAAGGTCCTCCTTCCGGACAAGAGTGCGCAGATCCTTGCCAGACGCAAGAGCCTTCATCTGCAGCTCCAACTCTGCAAGCAGATCCTCTAAGCGTACCCTCGACTTTTCACGAACAGAACCGGTCTGCATGCTGGACAAATCAATGACCTCTTGTACGAATGCTTCAATCTCCCCGGCGCTTCTAAGAATGTATTCGTTATACTCCCGCTGGCTATCATCCTGCGATGTCTCCTGCAGCAGCTCTGCATTTCCCCGAATGATGGTAAGAGGGGTTTTGATGTCGTGAGCAAGGGCGGAAATCTGCTCTCTGCGGGAACGCTCCAGCTCCCATTGCTGCTTCAATGAAGCGTGTAGAGCTTCCTTCATCCGGTCCAATGAGGCAAGGACATCGTCTATTTCGCGGATGCCGCTGGGCTTGACGGTGAATTCGAGATTCTCGTTCTGGATGTTTTCAGTCGCTTCCTGGAGTCCCGCCATTTTCTTCGTGAGTCTTCTGCCGAAGTGGGCAGCAAGCACGGACGCTTGAATCAAGATGCCCACTATGAAGAGAAGCACCCCCAGCAGCTGCGGGTTTGGCAGATTGCTGCGCAGAAAGGAAGAAGCGTATTGTGGCCTTAAAGTATACCGGAAGATCCAAATCTCATGCTGGCGCTGGACGGTGGTGTAGAAATGCGGAGAGTCCTGGTTGTTCCCCTTCTGCATGAGCTCCCAGGCATGAGCGGCTTCCGCTTGGCTCAGATTGCCGGAGAGCAGCTTCCCTTCCTTGGAAAAAACCGCGTAATCCGCCAGCTCCGGAAGCTGTCCGGGCGCTGCCGCGCTGTCTGCTGTCAGGCTATTCTTGAACGCCTCAATCTGCTTCTCGGCATAGTTGGCAGGCAGTATGAGATTGGAGGAGAAGGCCATCGTGAACAGGCCAAGCAGCAGCACCAGCAGCAGAATCGTTCCGATGCTCAAGAACAGGAGGTACTGGAGAAAGAAGGTGCGAAGGCGTATCGTTTTCGTTCGGGTTATAGCTTCCACTTGTATCCAATCCCCCAGATGGTCTCAATCGCGTCGATGCCTGATTTGCTCAGCTTGGCGCGGATGTTCTTGATATGCTCCGTAATGGCGGTGCTGTCGCTTTCTCCATGGAACCCGAAGACCGCTTCATATATGCCTTCTTTGGAGAACACCTGTCCCCGGTTGCGCGCCAGAAATTCGCAAATTTCATATTCGCTTTTGGTAAGCGGCACTTTTTCCTCTTTGATATAGAGCTCTTTGCCGGAGAGGTTGAAGTGGACGTTCTCCAGATACAGGACATTTCGCCGTTCCCGGCTCTCCCGTCTTAAATGGGCGCCGATCCGCGCCCGCAGCGCACCTATGCCAAAAGGCTTTACAATATAGTCGTCCGCTCCCAGCCCAAGGCCGTACATCAGATCCGTCTCCAGTGTTTTAGCCGTTAGAAAAAGGATGGGGCAGTCCACGGCCGACCGGATTTCCCGGCAAATCGCAAAGCCGTCCATCCCCGGCATCATCACATCGAGCAAAATGAGATCATAAGCGCCAAGGTCGGTTTTGCATACCTTTGTAGAATCCGCTATCGTCGTCACCAGATGATTATCTTTGAGAAGTGCATTGCGGATCAGAGACAGAATGGCGGGTTCATCGTCCACCACGAGTATTTTTGCCATATGGGTATCCCTCGAATATGAGCTGTATTTCTAATTATCGGTTGATCGTCCTTCCCAACGTGTAAACCATGCACAAGATAGAATGGAAGCCAGCGCCGTTCCCAGAGTCCAAACCATTATTCCGGCGTCCAGCCCCGACAAGGCGGGCGATGCAGCAGTACCGGAGGACCAGACTGTCCACAGTGAAGCGAAGCGGGCGCTCCAGCCGAATGGAATAAACGGCCAGATTCCATCACCTAACCCGGTTAGCAGCAAGGCGGCTATCAGGCTTCCTACGATCCCGAGTCCGATGGAAGCGCCTCTTCCAAAGCGCATACTGGCGAACCCGTGCAGCAAATAAAGAGGCAGGCTGCTCCCGAATAGAATGAATGCCCCGGTGAGATAAAAGAGCATTCCCAGTCTGTCCTGATGCAGAATGCCACGGAAGCCCAGGCCGAACAGGGCGCTGGCAAGCAGGACGGCTCCAAAGCCGAATAACAGCAGCATCAGCAGCTTGCTTGCATAGGCCTTGATTTTATTTCCTGGAGTCGTGAGCATTCCTTGAAAATGTCCCGCAGCCGATTCCTGCTCCGCAGCCATTGAACAGACCAGCCCAATCAGGGTAGGAAGGGCGCAGCCCAGAACCTGCAAATAAGCCAGCACTTTGTCGGTGGAGCTCCACGGGGAGTACGAATAATACGCCAGGAACAATCCCGCTACAATTAGCGGAGCCAGCAGGTGAATCAGGAGAAACGGCGTCCGCCTCGTCTTGAGCATATCCGCCTTTAGCAATCCCAGCAATCCCGTTAATGGCGCCATCTTACTTAGCCTCCCGCTTGCGGAACCATAGCGCAGTAAGAACAGACAGCACTCCGAACCATGCTAGAGAAATCATAACACCTGGCAGGATCATCTCTGTGCTTCTCAGCGGGCTGTCTCCCGGTACGGGAAGACCGTTCGGCAGTACATAGAGAACCGGGCACATGAGCCTGAATGTAATGGTATAGGGAACAATGTTCCAGATACCACCGGCGCCGAAGACGACGACCCCGGCGATATTGCCGGCCATATTAAGCAGAGTGGCGGCGAATAATCCGCAGCTTGCGGCAAGAAACAGGCATAGCGGAATCTGCCATAGAAACGTGACGAAGATCAGGAAGCTGCCAACAATGCTGTTCAGCAGCGGAATTGTATTGCCAAATAGCATTCCGCCGGACGTAATGCCAGCCAGGAAAATGAGAGTGACCACCAAGAGCCATTCCGCACAGGCCACGATTTTCCCGGCCCACAGCATCTTCGGATCGACAGGCAGCGCCAGCAGCCCGCGGTACTTCATCTTGGCATCCTTCTGTACAGCCAGCGAGCAGGTGAGGGTAAGCGCTCCGGGCAAGAGCATCGTGTACCACCAGTTGTAAGCCCCGCCCTGAAAATAGCGTCCCCCCATCAAGAAGAAGCAGAGAAGCAGGGTTACCACAGGTCCGATCCAGGCCAGCTTGGGGATAAAGGTGCGAGTCCATTTCAACCGTTCAGCCTTGATGCAAGGAAGCATCCTATTCACCCGCTCTTCGGTTCACGGCGGCAACCTGCATGAACAAGGATTCCAGCTCCTGCCCCTCGGGGGCGATTCCCTGATACCCTAGAACTCCACCGGCGATAATTCCGATCTGATCCGCTACCTGTTCGACCTCGGAGAGGATATGGCTCGACAGTATGACGGTGATCCCCTGCCGGGGAAATGAGCGGATCAGCTCCCGAAGCTCCTGAATCCCGATGGGATCAAGCCCGTTGGTCGGTTCGTCAAGAATGAGCAGCTTCGGCTGGCCCAGCAGTGCGATTGCGATCCCCAGCCGCTGCTTCATGCCCATGGAGAACTGTCCGGCGCGCTTTTTTCCGGTATTGGTCAAATCGACTATGGCAAGCACCTCATCGATTCGGGATGGCGGCAATCCGAGCGCGAGGGTACGAACCTTGAGGTTCTCTCTTGCAGTCAGGTTCTCATAGAGCGGCGGCGCTTCAATCAGTACGCCAATATCGCTTAAATCCTTCCGGGTCCATTCATGTCCATGAAAGAGAATGCTTCCGGAATCGGGGCGCAGCATTCCTGCGATCATTTTGAGCGTTGTGGATTTGCCGGCGCCGTTCGGCCCCAGCAAACCATAGACCGAGTCCCGGGGAACGGTTAAGGATACGTTGTTTACAGCCGTTTGGCGTTTAAAGCTTTTGCATAAATTACTTGTCTGTAAAATAATGTCTCGCATATTATATCACCCTTTCCACATCCATAGTGTAGATGGCAATTCTAAGGATTCTCTAAGGAATCCTAAAGCGGAGGAAGATCCGTATTCCTGGGGCGCAAATGCTGTTGTAACTTTTATCACTGCCACAATACTAACACCACAAGTAATATGTTAAACTGTTAGAAGGCATTAACGCTTTAATGAACTGAATAACAAGCAGCTTTGAATGCTATGGATCGCACTATAGCAGGAGCGGCTTCTGGAGAGACTGCGGAGTTCCGCAGCGCCGAAGGGTTCACAATCTCAGGCAAAAGGACAGAAGAGTACTGAATATATTTGTTATGCTGATAGGAGTCGACAGGACAAGTAGTATTCATATTCTGATGAACCGGAGATTGGAGAACATCCAGTCTCTTTTTGTGTTGGCATCAATGTAAGGCACTCATAGGGGGGAATCAGCATGGCACAGCAAGAGTTAAAGAGAGATTTAGCCAACCGGCATGTTCAGCTCATCGCCATCGGCGGCACCATCGGTACGGGATTATTCCTGGGATCAGGCAAAGCGATTCAGCAGGCCGGACCGTCCATCATGTTTACGTACTTAATCGTGGGGATCGCCGTGTTCTTCGTGATGAGAGCGCTCGGAGAGCTGCTGCTGTCCAAGGCGGGCTATCAATCGTTCACGGATATTGCCGAGGACTATCTCGGGCCCCGGGCGGCGTTCATTACCGGATGGACCTATTGGTTCTGCTGGATCATGACGGCGATGGCGGATGTTATCGCGGTTGGCGTCTACGTGCAGTATTGGTTCGATATTCCGCAGTGGGTACCGGCCATTGTCTGTTTAATCATTTTGCTGGGACTCAATCTGTTAACGGTAAAAAGCTTCGGGGAACTGGAATTCTGGTTCGCTTTGATCAAAGTGGTCACGATTCTGGCCTTGATCGGCACCGGGATCGTACTGCTGGTTATGGGATTCAAGACGGACGCAGGAGCGGTGACCGTCAAGAACCTCTGGGAGCATGGGGGAGTGTTTCCGAACGGAGTTTCAGGCTTCTTATTTTCCTTCCAAATGGTCGTGTTCGCCTATGTCGGTGTAGAGTTAGTGGGGGTATCGGCAGCGGAAACGTCCAATCCGGAGAAAAATATTCCGTCCGCCATCAATAAAATTCCCTTGCGGATCTTATTCTTCTACGTCGGCGCGCTGTTTGTTCTGCTCTGCATTAACCCGTGGACGGAGCTTAGTCCGGCTGAAAGTCCCTTTGTCAAAACCTTTGCGCTGGTAGGGATTCCGATCGCCGCAGGCATTATCAATTTCGTCGTGTTGACTTCAGCTGCTTCTGCTTGCAACAGCGGGATGTTCTCCACAAGCCGGATTCTCTATAATTTGAGCAGGAACGACCAGGCGTCGCCCCGTTTTGCCAAGCTCAATAAAAATCATGTACCGGGAAATTCGTTGTTCATCTCCACACTTGTCATCTCCGTGGGCGCCCTTCTGAGCAAGCTCATTCCGGAGCAGGCTTTTGGAATCGTGACGACGGTCAGCGCCATTTGTTTTATATGGGTGTGGGGCGTTGTGCTCGTCTGCCATATCAAGTATAAGAAGACCCGGCCGGAATTGCAGGCTAAGTCCAAATTCAAGGCACCCTTTACGCCTTTCATTAACTATGCGGTCTTAACGCTGTTTGCCGCCATTCTCATCATTATGCTGTTCGCCAGCGAGACGCGTCCGGCTCTACTGTTCACCCCTCTATGGTTCATTCTACTGTTCGTTCTGTATTCGGGCAGAAGCAGAAGAGAGAAGAGCGGCAAGAACAGCATTATTCAATCATGAGCAATAACCCCGGAAGAGGAGTGGCCGTCGGCCGCTCCTTTTCTTTTGTGAACCGGAAGGCTTCAGCTTCTATCGGTCTGATCGGATATGATTGTAATGGCTTCATCAAGGGTCAGCACCGTTTCCGTCATCCCGGTCATATCTTTCAGGCGCACCTGTCCAAGGCTTGCTTCATTTTCTCCTATTAACATGACGTACCGGATTCCTCGGGAAGAGGCGGCCGCAAGCGACTTTTTCAGTTTCCGTCCACTTGTGTCCATACTTGTCCGAATCCCATTAGCCCGCAGCAATGCCGCTGACTTCAAGACCTCTGCAACTGTATCTCCGATAGGGATGACCGTAACGATAGCGCCTTTGGTTTGGACCGGACGATTCGCAAGCATCTCCATGATGGATTCCATGCCAAAAGAAATGCCCACGGTCGGATATTGAATATCCTCTCTGCCGACCAGCTGTCCAATTATGGCATCATACCGGCCGCCGGCTCCCAGGCTGGAGCTAAACGTGCCCGAAGCATCGAAGATCTCATACACCGTTCCCGTGTAGAAAGACAGCCCGCGTGACAGGAAGAGATCGAACCTGCCTATTTCCGCCAGCCCTATTTGCTCAATGAGAGCTTGAAGGGACCGCACCTCTTGCGCGCCGGGTTTGTCCTGGATTCCATACATGCCGGATACATCTTCAAACGCAGGGTTATCCAGCTGAATTAACTCCATGATTGCAGCTGCTGTTTGAGCATCCAGCCCTTTGCTTCGCAATTCCTGCATAACCCCGTCTAGTCCAATTTTCTTCAGCTTGTCGAGCGTCAGCATGACAGACAGCCATTCATCCGAGGGCACTCCAATGGATTCAAGCACTTCACCCAGGAAGCGTCGGTTGTTCCACCTTAATGTAATCGGGATTTCCAGTCTCTTGAATACTTCAACGGCCAACTGCATGAGCTCAGCCTCAGCTTCAGGTCCCGCAATTCCAACGACATCGGCATCACACTGTAAAAATTCGCGCAGACGGCCCCGCTTCACAGGTCCATCCCGAAATACTTTCCCCATCTCATACCGCTTGTAAGGAAACTCAATACTGGGATTTAAGGCGATCACCTTGGCAAAAGGAATGGTCAGATCATACCGGAGTCCAAGTCTCCGCGAGCCTTGATCACTTAGTTGGTACATTTCCTTCAGGATTTCATCACCGCCTGCATACTTGGAGGTCAGCAGCTCGAGCTCATTCAATATCGTCGTATCCATGGAGTCAAAATCATACCGTTCGAACACTTCCTGAAGCGTTGTCTGGACTTTTCGCCGGAGCGCTTGTTCTTTTCCGAAGAAATCATAGGTCCCTTTGACATTTTGCATAACGATCATTCCTTTCGATTTGGCAAAATAAAAAACGCGCTGGACCTCTTGGTCCTGCGCGTTTCATATGCCGCAGGGAGGCCAACGCAAGAAGCGTTAGCCCACCCTGAATTTTATACAGGTGTGCTAACGCTGTTTGTGATGATGATGAAGTTGATTCAGTAGGGTTCGATTCATGATTCAATCACCTTCAACTGTTGATTACAAACGATTATAACGAATCGCTATGGCTCATGCAACAATCATTGCCTTAACAGTCCCGGCAGCGGCTGCGATTTTCTGGAAAAAATAACTTGATCGAAGCCGGTTTTTCTGGTATTTTCTTAGTAACAAATTGTTATTATCAATATCGAACTAAGAGAT
Source organism: Paenibacillus stellifer (assembly GCF_000758685.1). Lineage (NCBI taxonomy): Bacteria > Bacillati > Bacillota > Bacilli > Caryophanales > Paenibacillaceae > Paenibacillus > Paenibacillus stellifer. The sequence goes on along the minus strand of NZ_CP009286.1, from coordinate 5,581,292 downwards.
GGGCTACGATGAGCTAACTGCTGCGTTCGCGATATTTTAACAAGAGAAAGAGGGATACATATGAAGAAATTACCCGGCAACTGGAATTTATTCGAATTGGTCTGGCTTGGACTGTTCTGCGGAACAGCGATCGTATTGACTGTGATTATGAAGGATACTTTCTTAGGGTTCACGGTCTTCATGACCGGGGTATTATGCGTGGTTCTCGCGGCCAAGGGCAATCTGATGACCTATGTGTTCGGTATGTACAATACGTTCGGATACGCTTATTTAGCTTATACCAACGGATTGTTTGGGGAGGTCATGCTGAATCTGCTCTTCTTCGTTCCCATGAACGCCATCGGCTTCCTGATGTGGAAGAGAAATCGCCACGACGGCAAGCTCACCATGCGGGAGATGGATCAGAGAAGCTTGCTTCTCATAGTGGTGGTATGTGTACTGGGCAGCCTGGGACTTGGTTTCGGACTTTCATTCATCCCGGGGCAAAATTCGCCGTATATTGATGCTCTAACGACAGTGTTGTCCGTTGTGGCGACATTCCTGATGGTGAGAAGGTTCAAGGAGCAGTGGCTGCTCTACATTGTCCTGAATGCCTTCACGGTGCTGCTATGGGTGATCCGAATGCTGGAAGGAAGCAGCGACGGCGGGCTGATGATCGTGATGTGGGGCGCGTACCTGATTAATGCGGTCTATGGATATTACACCTGGAACAAAGGGGTTAAGGAGGTTCTGGCATGAGAACGTTGGGATTGACGCTGGGGAAGTTCGCTCCGCTGCATAAAGGGCATCAATTCATGTTCGACACCGCCCTGCAAGAGGTCGATGAGTTGATCGTAGTCATCTATGACACGCAGGTTATGCCGGTTCCGCTGCATGTCCGGGCGAACTGGATTCGTGAGCTTTATCCGACAGTAAGAGTCATCGAGGCCTGGGACGGCCCGGACGGATACTCGAATGATCGGGAGCATGAGATCAGGGAGGAGCAGTATATTCTGGGCCTCTTGAATGGCGAGCAGGTCACGCATTTCTACTCCAGCGAGTTCTATGGCGAGCATATGAGCCTTGCGCTGGGTGCGGTGGACAGGCGGGTGGATGAAGAGCGTAAGCTCGTTCCGATCTCGGCAACGATGATTCGCTCCGATCCATATAAGTACCGGGAGTTCATCAGTGATGTCGTATACCGGGACTTGATCACGAAGGTCGTGTTCGTAGGAGCGATGTCGACCGGCAAATCCACAATCACGGAAGCATTGGCACGGAAGTACCAGACGGTATTCGCAAGCGAATATGGGCGGGATTATTGGACCGATCATCAGGTGGACCGCAGAATCGGGCTGGCAGCATTCGACGAGATTGCGGCCGGGCATATCGAGCGGGAGGAGCAGGCCTTGCTTCAAGCGAACCGGTATTTGTTCGTCGATACCAATGCGATTACCACCTATATGTACGCTCTGGACTATCACGGGCAGGCGCCGGAGCTGTTAACACGGATAGCGCTGGAGAACGCGCAGCGATACGACTTGTTCTTCTTGTGCGACGACGATATTCCGTATGACGATACATGGGATCGCAGCGGGGACCAGAAGCGGCATGTTTTTCACAAACAAATTATCGCGGATTTGAAGGAGCGCAGAATTCCCTATATTATGCTGAGAGGGAGTCTGGAAGAGCGGATGCGCAGGGTGGAAGAGGTATTGGCTGGGTTCCAGCCGTACAGCAATTATTTTGGAGAGTTGAGCAATTAATTAAGTAACTGGAAGAGGGAGGTGAAGCTGGTGGATAGGCTGGATCGCGACGGTCTGACGGAACGCGAATTTATGGAGCGGTACCGGGCTGAGGATTACGAACGGCCCTCGGTAGCGGCAGACATGGTGATCTTCACCGTTACGGATAACGAGGCGGACAGTTACCGCAAGCTTCCGGACAAGGAGCTGAGGATTCTGCTGATCCGGCGGGGTGCGCACCCTTATCTGGGCCATTGGGCGCTCCCGGGCGGCTTCGTCCGGCCGAATGAAACGACGGAGCAGGCCGCGGCGAGAGAGCTGCGGGAGGAGACGGGAGTGGACGACGTCTATCTGGAGCAGCTGTATACGTTCAGCGACATTGGGCGCGATCCCCGTACCTGGGTGATGAGCTGCAGCTACATGGCTCTGGTGGCCGGCAGCCAGCTTGAGCTGAAGGCCGGAGATGACGCTGCCGATGCGGCCTGGTTCAAGGTATCCCACCGGCTGCTGCGGGAAGGCAAGGAGCTGACCGATGATGGATACGTCAAGACGCAGCAGTATGAGCTGAGGCTGAGCTCACATGAGGCGGAACTCGCTGCGGTCGTGGAACGGACGGTGACAGTGAAGCAAAGCTCGACAGGCACCTCTTATTCGATCGTGTCCAATGAAGGGCTGGCATTCGATCATGCGAAGATTATCGCCTACGCCATAGAGCGCTTGCGGGGCAAGGTGAATTATACCGATATCGCGCTTAACCTGATGCCGAAGCTGTTCACCTTAACGGAGCTGCAGCAGGTTTACGAGGTCATTCTGGACAAAGAGCTGCTGAAGGCCGCCTTCCGGCGCAAAGTGGCCGATCTCGTTACAGAAACGGATCATTACACCGAAAATGCGGGCCATCGCCCATCCCGTCTATATCGAAGAAATATGGAGGATAACCGATGATTTACGGAATCGAGGCCAGTGGTGGATGAGCCCGTTCACCGTTGAAGGAATCGAGTATTCCTGCGCCGAGCAGTTCATGATGGCGGAGAAGGCGCGGCTGTTCGGGGATGAGGAAATGCTGACGCTGATTGTGCGGGCCAAGCATCCCAAGGAGATGAAGGCATACGGGCGCGCGGTCCGGAGCTTCGACAAGGATGTCTGGGACAGGGAGTGCTACGGAATCGTCAAGCGGGCCAGTCTGGCCAAATTCGCGCAGAACCCGCTGCTAGGCGATTACCTCAAATCTACGAAAAACCGCATCCTGGTGGAGGCCAGCCCGCGGGACCGCATCTGGGGAATTGGCATGGGTGGGTCCAACCCGAACGCAGAGAATCCCGTTAAATGGCGGGGTAAAAACCTGCTGGGGTTCGCGCTGACCGAAGCGCGGGATGAGTTATTGCAGAAAGAAGGGGAATGAAGTGGACCGAAAACAGATTGCACAGGAGACTTTGCGAATACAGCAGCAGGGCTTCTATGAATACGAGGGGCAGCGGGTTGATTTTGCCTCGGCGCAGAAGCATTCCGAGGACGACAGTGAGCTGATAACGCCCGAACAGGGGGCGGAGCTGGTAACGGAATGCAATAAGCTGCCGAGGTTGCAGCGAGCGGCGGTCTATTCCGCCGCCAATGAGGCTACCGTGAAGGCGATCATAGATCTGGCGGAAGCAGAGAAAGACCGGGCCGGGGTGCTCAACTTCGCTAGTGCGAAAAATCCGGGCGGCGGATTTCTGAACGGAGCTATGGCCCAGGAGGAGAGCCTGGCGGCGTCCAGCGGATTATACAATACGCAGCTTCGCAACGAAGGCTACTATTTGGCTAATCGCGCCTGCCCAAGCATGATGTATACCGACCATGCGATCTATTCGCCGGATGTGGTCTTTTTCCGTGATGAGCGCTTTAATCTCATGAAACAGCCGGTTACGGCTTCCGTGCTGACGCTGCCCGCCGTGAATTACGGACAGGTGCTGCTTAAGGGAGAGGACAGTCTGCAAGCGGAACGGGTGATGAAGGACCGGATGCGGCTGGCGCTGGCGATATTTGCGCAGAAGGGAGACCAACATCTTATCCTCGGAGCTTACGGATGCGGTGTGTTCCGGAATGATCCGGTGAAGGTCGCGGGATGGTGGCGGGAGCTGCTGGACGATGAAGGCTTCGGATTATTATTTTCAACAATCAGGTTTGCTGTGCTGGATACATCCAAGGATCGTAAATGCATACATGCATTCGAAAAGGCGTTTATTGGCTGATGAGACCTATAAGCTAAGCGCCGTGAGTACGAATTGAATCGGTGGAACCTCTCAAAAGCAATGGGCATAAGCTGATCTATGTCAATTGGAGAGGATGTTGGAGTATGTTTCCTTATCGCCCGGGATTTACGCCCTGCGGGTGTTATTATTCCCCCTATTGCCAAGGCGGATGGCTCTGGCGGTACGGCGCCACGGAACCGGCTGATAGCAGCCGGCTTCCCCATCAGCAGCGGCTCACCTTCGTGCTTGTCCATGGCTCTTGGGCCGACGCCCACTTCTGGGACGGCGTAGCGGCGGCACTGCGCAGCAAAGGGCATATTGTCCATACGCCGGAATATGCCGGTCACGGCAAAGATCCGAACAAAGATGTCACCCATGCGATGATCACGAAGTCCGTTGTCGACTATATTACGAGGCTGAACCTGCATGACATCATTCTCGTCGGGCACAGCTTCGGGGGAAGCGTCATCCAGAAGGTAGCCGAACAGGTGCCGGACCGCATCAGACGCCTCGTCTTCTGGGATGCGTTCGTTCTGAAAGACGGCGAGTCGGTTGCCGATGAGCTTCCGCCCCAGACGAGACAAGGCTTTGAGCAGCTGAGAGCTGTTTCAGGTAACGATACGATCATGCTCCCGTTCCCGCTGTTTCGGGATTTGTTCGTTAATACAGCTACGCTGGAGGTAGCCAAGCGGATGTATGCAGGCGTCGCTCCGGAGCCGGCGAAGCCGCTGTTCGAGAAGCTGGATCTTAAAGCATTCTACGCGCTGACTACGCCGAGGAGCTATGTGTATTTCTATCAGGACAATGTTCTGCCGCAAGGAGAAGGCTTCGGCTGGAATCCGCATATGTCCACACGGCTCGGGCAGTTCCGCCTGATCGTCGGAGACGGGGATCATATGACGGATACGATCACAAGACCGGCTATATTGGCGCAGAAGATATACGAGGCGGGCCGGGACTGACGTGCCGTCTCGATTTTATAACCGATAAGCCTTGTTCCCTTCGATCCTGGCGGATCATGGAGTGGAGGAGGGCTTTTTGCACGCGCAAGGCTCATTATGACCCTTACTATAAGACCCTTGCTATAGGCTCCCATTGGCGCCCATAGGCATACGCGCAACTCAGGACGATCACCCCTTCTGTCTTTCCCTCACCGTCTCCCCATCAATCAGCACAGGCTGATAATAGGTGCTATTTCTCAGATCCTTCTTCCCCTGCAGCTTCTTAATGACCCAATCGGCGGCATCGCGTCCCATTTGTTCCTGCGGATGTGTCAATGTCGTGAGTTTGATGTTTGCATTTTTGGCGATATAGGAATTGTCCTGACCAATAATCGATATGTCTTCCGGAACGGACAGGTCGAGTTGTCTGCATACATTTACGACCTCCAATCCTACCTCGTCGTTATAGCAGACGATTCCAGTTAAGATGTCTCTATTTTCGGTTAGAAATTCCTTTAAGTTGGTGGACAGGTCCATTTTCGTCTCGGTATCGAAGGACAGCACCTGCTCGGGGTGGAACCGTAATTTGGCCTCTCCAAGCGCCTTGATATATCCCTTCATGCGGTATTTCCCCTGCAGATCATCCATTTTGGCAATGATGCCAATTTGGGTATGTCCTTTGGAGATCAATTCCTTGGTCGCCAGATAGCTGGATTGTACGTCATCGAGGCAAAAGAAAGGCACATCCAATTCCTCGTAATAAGCATTGATCATGATGAACGGTACGTCCTGTTCCTTGAACGACAGGTAGTACGCGATATTCGGATTGTATAGATTGCTCTTCGTAGGTTCAATAATAAGACCGTCCACGCCAAAGGACAGCATCATTTCCAGAGCCTTCTTCTCCTGCGCGACATCGTTATTGGTACTGGCTAGCAGCAGCGAATAATTATCCTCATTCAATCGTCCTTCAATCCCGCGAATAATGGAGGGGAAGATGTAGTCCGAAATGTAGGTCGTGATGACGCCGATTGTCCGATTGTTGGCATTCCCGCCGGATTTGGAGCGGAACTGGTTGCTGACATAAGTGCCCGAGCCTTTTTCACTTCTTAAAAAACCCTCATTGGACAGCTCCAAAATGGCCTTTCGAACCGTCTGCCGGCTTACATCATACATATCCTGCAAAGCGGATTCCGTAGGAATTTGTTCGCCCACGCTGTAAGCTCCTGAGAGAATATTGCTCTTAATATCATCTATGATGACCTGATACTTTGGCTTCACCTATACTCACTTCTTTCCTGTTTGTTCGCATACCAATTTATTCAATCACAATATTTGTATGTACATATTTTAACATGATTATGAACCTATTATAATCCATAGATCCGGATGTATAAACATTAAAGAGAAAAAAGAGGAAGGTTCATTGTGATATTTGTAAGTATATCTTGTAATGTATGTTGACAAATGTACGAACAAAAAATATACTAAGGCTGTCAATAAGGGAAAGCGCCTTCTTTCGATTATAGAGGTTAAAACAGTTGTTGTTGTTATAGAGGGGAGTAACGTGGTCATGGATCAGAACATTCAACAAGCGATTGCTAAGGGAGAGACTTCACTTGGTATCGAATTAGGATCCACACGTATCAAGGCAGTGCTGATTGATCACCGTTTTGAGACGATCGCATCCGGAAGCTATGAATGGGAGAATCTCCTGGTAGACGGATATTGGACGTACAACTTGGCGGATATTATCACGGGTCTGCAAGAGGCTTACAGTGAGATGAAGCAAGAAGTTGTACGCAAATATGGAATCACCATTTCAACAGTCGGTTCCATCGGATTATCGGCAATGATGCACGGATATATGGCTTTTGACAGCACGGGCGAGCTGCTTGTCCCGTTCCGGACTTGGCGTAATGCAACAACCGGTGCCGCAGCCAAGGAATTAACGGAGAAATTCCAATTCAACATTCCTGAACGGTGGAGTATCGCCCACCTGTATCAAGCCATTTTGAATGAAGAACCGCATGTGAATCGCATTGATTACTTTACGACTCTGGCCGGATACATTCACTGGCTGCTGACCGGCAGCAAGGCCATCGGCATCGGAGATGCCTCGGGCATGTTCCCGATTGATGAGACGACGCATGACTACAATGAATCGATGGTTAAGCAGTTCGACGAGCTTGTCGCGGCCAAAGGCTACTCCTGGAAGCTGAAGGGTATTCTCCCCAAGGTCTATACCGCAGGCGAGCAGGCGGGAATATTAACTGCAGCCGGAGCCAAAATTCTGGACCCATCCGGGAATTTGCAAACGGGTATTCCGCTGTGTCCTCCGGAAGGCGACGCCGGCACCGGGATGGTGGCCACGAATAGCGTGAGAAAGCGGACGGGCAACATCTCTGTGGGAACCTCCGTTTTTGCCATGATCGTATTGGAGAAAGAGCTTTCAGCCGTATATCCGGAAATTGATATGGTAACCACTCCGGACGGCAGTCCGGTCGGGATGGTCCATGCCAACAACTGCTCCAGCGACATCAATGCCTGGATGGGCTTGTTCCGCGAGTTCTATGAGGCCATGGGGCAGAAGACGGATTCCGGGCAGCTGTTCAGCGTGATGTTCAACAAGGCTTTGGAGGCAGACCCGGATGGCGGCGGCTTGCTGAGCTACGGGTATTTCTCGGGTGAAAATATTACCGGCATCGAGAAAGGCCGGCCGCTGTTCGTCCGTTCGCCGGAGAGCCGGTTCAATTTGGCCAATTTCATGCGGATTCATCTGTTCTCGGCGTTTGGCGCTTTGAAGATCGGAATGGACATTCTAACCAAGAAAGAGGACGTCGCCATTGACAGCATTCTGGCTCACGGCGGTCTTTTTAAAACCCCTGTCGTTGGACAAAAAATGGTCGCCGCCGCTTTGAATGTTCCGGTTTCCGTTATGGCAACAGCCGGAGAAGGCGGGGCGTGGGGAATGGCTATTCTGGCCTCTTACCTGACGAACCAGGATCAGCGGGAAAGCCTGGATGACTTCCTCGACAATAAGGTCTTCAAGGACACCGAGGGACAGGTCATTCATCCGGACGCTTCCGACGTGAAAGGCTTTGAAGCCTTTATGGAACGGTACACGCAAGGCTTGGCGATTGAGCAGGCTGCTGTAGATCATCTAGTAGAGAATTGGAGGGAATAACGTGTTAGAGCAACTGAAAGAAGAGGTATATGAGGCTAATCTGGACCTGCCCAAGCATGGACTCGTGAAATACACATGGGGCAATGTAAGTGCGGTTGACCGCGCAAGCGGCTTGTTCGTTATCAAACCGAGTGGCGTCAGCTATGACAAAATGAAGCCGAGCGACATGGTGGTTGTGGATTTCGACGGCAATGTGGTTGAAGGAGAGCTCAGACCTTCCTCCGATACACCGACTCACGCCGTGCTCTACAAGCATTATTCAGAGATCGGCGGCATCGTGCACACGCATTCGAATTGGGCGACGATCTGGGCTCAGGCCGGACTAGATGTTCCTGTAATGGGAACGACTCATGCCGACACTTTCTATGGCTCCGTTCCCTGTGCCCGTTTCCTGACACAAGAGGAGATCGACCGTGGATATGAGGCGGAGACCGGACGCGTGATCATCGAGACTTTTGAGCAGCGCGGGCTGGATGTTATGGCGGTTCCCGGTGTCCTGCTTAAGGGCCATGCTCCCTTCACCTGGGGCAAGGATGCCCACTCGGCGGTCATGAACAGCGTCGTGCTGGAAGAAGTGTCGAAGATGAACTTATTCGCACGGGAACTGAACCATTTTGCCGAAGAACTGCCGCAGCGTATTCTGGATAAGCACTATTTGCGCAAACACGGGAAAGACGCTTACTACGGTCAAAAGTAAATAGATTGACCTGAAAATAAGAGGAGAGGGAAGGGCAACGGAGGGGAAGTTTGGAACTGTAGGAGCGTAGGCGACCGCCTACAAGCTTTTCGCAGAAAAGCTCGCTACGTAAGCATTGGCTGTCTCCGGATTTCAACCGCAGGAGTGAAAATCAAGAAATCTGGAGACAACAGCGGCCGGAAGTCCAAACATTCACCGTAGTTGCGAGTATTCCCGAACGCTCTTCAAATATCCGGTTCAATCTAAATATCAAATAAAGAGAAGAGGATGAGCATCATGACAACCGTAAGTACCAAAGAATTCTGGTTCGTCGTAGGTTCGCAGCATCTGTATGGAGAAGAAGCGCTCTCGGAAGTTAAAGCAGATGCCCAGCAAATGACCGACGCCTTGAACAAGAGCGGCGTTCTGCCTTACCCGCTTGTATTGCAGGATCTGGCGGTTAGCGCAGATAAAATTACATCGATCATGAAAGAAGTCAACTATCGTGACGAGGTTGCCGGTGTCATCACCTGGATGCATACCTTCTCGCCTGCAAAAATGTGGATTCGCGGAACAAAACTGCTGCAGAAGCCTTTGCTGCATTTGGCAACTCAATATAATGAGAGCATTCCTTGGGCAACGATTGATATGGACTTCATGAACCTGAACCAGGCCGCTCATGGCGACCGTGAATATGGCTTCATCAATGCCCGTCTGAATAAGCAAAATAAAGTGGTAGTCGGCTACTGGGAACGCCCTGAAGTGCAGAAGCAAATTGCGGAATGGATGGACGCAGCGGTTGCCTATAACGAAAGCTTCAACATCAAAGTTGCCCGCTTCGGCGACAACATGCGCAACGTTGGCGTTACCGAAGGGGATAAAGTCGAAGCCCAGATTCAATTCGGCTGGACCGTGGATTACTTCGGCATTGGTGACCTTGTTACGTACGTAAACGCGGTTACGGAAGCAGAGATTGACGCTCTGTTTGCGGAATACGCAGAGCTGTACGATTTCGATTATGGCACTTACAGCAAGGAAGCTTGGGAAGCCAGCGTCAAAGTACAAGCCAGCTACGAAATCGCCCTGAAACGCTTCCTGGACAACGGCGGCTACAACGCCTTCACGTCCAACTTTGAAGACCTGTACGGAATGAAACAGCTTCCCGGCCTGGCCGTCCAACGTCTCATGGCGCAGGGTTATGGCTTCGCCGGCGAAGGCGACTGGAAGACGGCAGCGCTCGACCGCCTGCTGAAAGTGATGAGCCATAATCAGAACACCGGATTCATGGAAGATTACACGTATGAGCTGGCTGCCGGTCAGGAAGCCATCCTGCAATCGCATATGCTTGAAGTAGATCCGAGTCTGGCAAGCAACAAGCCGAAGATTCTTGTGTCCCCGCTCGGTATTGGCGACCGCGAAGATCCAGCCCGTCTCGTATTCGACGGCAAGGCGGGAGAAGGCATGGTTGTATCGATGGCCGACTTCGGCACTCACTACAAGCTGCTCATCAACGAAGTTGAGGCATTCGAACCGACGGTTCCAGCCCCTAAACTTCCGGTGGCCCGCGTATTGTGGAAGGTGAAGCCGAACTTCCAGGATGGGGTTAAAGCCTGGATCGAGAACGGCGGCGGCCACCACACCGTTGTCTCCTTGAACCTGACGACAGACCAAATTGTTGCCTATGCCAAACTGGTTGGCCTGGAGTACGTCATAATAAGGTAATGTATTGGCCCCCGGCGTTAGGGGGGCCTTTAAGATGACACGAAGGATGAAATGAAAGACAACACGAAAGACGAAACGACCTGCACTGATGCGGTCGTTTCGTCTTTTTCTGTTGGCCGGAGCTTCTCGCTGCTGCTTACGGGATACGGCGGAGGCGGAAAACGCTTCCCCGAGATCCTCGGATGCGAACATGCCGCTGGCTCGAGTCCGGCTTCCTGATCCGCGAGGACCTGCGCGAGAAATACGGCATGCCGGAGCTGAAGACGGTCGCGGATGTCGAGAAGTTCCTCTACATCGTGAAGGAGAAAGAGGCGACAGTTAAGCCTTTCGTCATCGATGGCCGCAAAGCGGACAGACTGGCCCTCATTTTTAACAATAACGTAAATACAAGCAAGGACATTGACCTTGAAACCACGGTCTCGATGTTCTACTACTCCTTGTCGGATAAAAAAAGTTGTCGGAGCCTGGGATGCCAAATCGCTGAATCAGCCTCTGGAACGGGTAACAAAGTATTACAAGGACGGCATCCTGTCCAAGAACATTGCCCAAGGGCAAGGAAACCTTGAAAGACAAGGTGCTCGGAATCGGCGGCCAAAAAGTCATCGATGAGATTCAGAAGCAAATTGACGTATTCGTAGCCGGTAACTGATTCAGTTATCTGACATGGGCATGGGCCGGTTATTGAAGCACAGCCGGTCCTTGTCCCGGATTCTACCCCATTAGGAGAAAGAGGAGATTGCATTGCCAGTCATACGAAGTGAGTATAATCCGGTGGTGAAGACCGCCGATGTCAAGCCTTCCCGTCCCGACTTCAAAGTGCTCGGAGCCTTCAACGCCGCGGTAGCGACTTATGGAGACGAGACCATCCTTCTTCTCCGCGTGGCCGAAGCGCCGATCTCAGAGCGCGAGGATGAACTCCTGACCCCCAAGCTGAATGAAGCGACGGGCGAAGTTGAGGTGGTCAGGGTATCAAAGGACGATCCGCGCTACAGCTTCGCCGATTCCCGCTTTGTTGCGGAGAACGGGAAGATGGTCATGCTGACCTCCATGTCCCATCTTCGGGTTGCGCGAAGCAAGGACGGCTACCATTTCACGGTTGAGGACACGCCTGCCGTGTTTCCGCAGACGGCCCTCGAAGCCTGGGGAGTGGAGGACCCCCGCATCACTCTGATCGGAGACAAGTACTACATCACGTACAGTGCAGCCTCCGTCCGGGGAGTTGGTGTCGGCCTTGCGGAGACGAGCGACTTTCGCACGTTCAAGCGTCATGGAGTCATGATGGCGCCCGAGAACAAGGACGTCATGCTCTTCCCGGAGAAAATCGGCGGCCGTTATTATGCGCTCACCCGCCCGGTTCCCCATTCCTTCGGCGCGCCGGAGATGTGGATCGCCGAGTCGCCCGATCTGCTGCATTGGGGCAATCACCGCTTCTTGATGGGACTTCGTCCGGGGGCTTGGGACGGAGGCCGAATGGGCGGGGGCGCGGTGCCGATCCGTACAGACCGCGGCTGGCTGGCCTTGTACCACGGCGCGGATGCGAAGCATCGCTACTGCATGGGCGCCGTATTGCTCGACCTCGAAGATCCGGGCAAGGTTGTGGCGCGGTCGACGCGTCCCTTCATGGAGCCGGAAGCGGATTATGAGCTGAACGGCTTCTTCGGCGGAGTGGTGTTCTCCTGCGGCGCTCTCCTGATCGGGGACACCGTCCGGATGTATTACGGGGCTGCGGATGAAGTGATGGCGGTAGCCGATATTCCGCTGGCCGAAGTTTTTGATACGCTCTCGTATGAGAAACCTTTGGCCTAATGAATATGTCAACTCGTTGCCCTATTGCGTCAACGCGCGGGCTTCGGGTTGAACTGATTATCCTCTTTCCCTGGTACGCATCGTCGTGCCCGATTACGACGACGCCACGACAATCGCTATTGATCGATCCTCAGAACAAGGCTTGCGGATAAAATGGATGAGCCAGACTGTGTCTATCATCTATATTTTCTTATAAATCAATAAAAATCTATTAAAATATTGATATATAAAATAACATGGGTATATAATATGTCCGATCATATCCATTCTTGCGTAAGGAAATATAACAATTCATTCGGGAGGCTATCATGCGCAAAAAATCCAGAAGTCTCAAAGTCTTGACGGCAGTCACCTTATCCGCAGCACTGCTGCTGCCGTCCGTTCAAGCGCCGTCCGCTTACGCGGCTGCTTCCGGCGAACATCTGACCGGCTTGGCAACCGTGCTTCAGCCCATTATCGATGCGGCTGAAGAGCATGGGGTCGGCGTATCGGTCGACATCGAAGATTTGAGCGGTACATACGGACATGAGACGATCGAGCTCGGCTCTCAGGATGCCTATTACTCCGCAAGCATTATCAAGCTGGCGTTGATTGCGACCCTTATGCAGGAAGTAGATGCCGGCCAGCACACGCTGGATGAGACGCTGACGGTGAAGCCTGAAGATGTCGTCGGCGGAGCCGGTTCGCTGCAGAAAGAGAAATTCCCGCAGGATGTGACGATCGGGCGGCTGGCCAAGCTGATGATCACGCAGTCGGACAATACCGCAACGAACGTCCTGATCGGCCTCGTCGGCTTCGACAAGGTTAACGCGTTCATCAAGAGCCAAGGCTTCACTGTCACCCATCTTGGACGCAAAATGATGACCCCGGCCAAATCTCCTGCCGAGGATAACTATACGAGCGCCCCCGAGATGCTCACTTTGCTTGATCGAATCTATAACGCGGAGGTCGTGTCAGCGAAGTCCCGCGACCAGATTCTCGAGTGGATGAAGGCGCAGGAGGTCAATACGAAATTCGGCGCCGTGCTGCAGGGCAAGCCGATTGCACATAAGACCGGGGAGCTTGGGGACGTCAGCCACGACGTCGGCTACTTCCTCATTCCGGGCCGCGAAATCGCGATAGCCGTACTTACGAAGGTGCTGAAGCCGGAAGACGCCGGCAAAGCCCAGGAGCTCGACAACCCTTACGTGCAGCGCATCGCCAAGGCAACATACAACTATCTGTCCGACCATCCATCATCTGCGGCTTCTACCGCTTCGGCATGGCCGGCTATGTCTCTGGCGGTTGCCCCAATCATCGACGCAGCCGAGAGGGAGGGCATTCGCGTGTCGGTCGACATCAAGGATTTGAGCGGACAAGCTGGCGGCGCCGAAGTTCTGCTGGGATCGCGGCAGTCTTATATGCCGGCCAGCACTATCAAAATGGCGCTTGTATCGACCCTGATGCAGCAAGTGGACAAGGGCGCATTAACGCTGGGCCAGAAGGTGACGGTTGAACCGGACGATGTTGTCGGAGGCACGGGATCGCTCCAGAAGGAGACTTTCCCGCAGGATGTGACAATCGAGCGGCTAGCGCGGCTGATGATCACCCAGTCTGACAATACTGCGACCAACGTGCTGATCGACGTTGTCGGATTGGACAAGGTTCAGGCGCTCATGGATCAATTGGGTCTTAAGACGATGCATCTGGGCCGCAAGATGTTTGCCGCAGCGCCGACACCGGCGCAGGACAACTATATCGACGCGGCCGACCTGGTGACGCTGCTTGCCAAAATCTACAACCATGAGTTTCTGTCCACCCAATCGAGTGAGCAGATTATCAATTGGATGAAGGCGCAAGAGGTGAACACGAAGTTTGGCGCCGCGCTGCCGGATGCTCCGATTGCCCACAAAACAGGCGAGAATGCGAACGTGACCCATGACGTCGGCTATTTCCTCGTACCGGGCAAGGAGGTCGCCATCTCCGTCATGACCGAGGTCACGACGACGGGCAGTTTCGATGAGGCACAGGCGATTGGCAATCCGGTCGTGCAATCCGTCGCTAAGGCGGTATACAGCAGCCTGACCAATAATGTAAAATTCACGGATGTGAAGCCCGGCTACTGGGCGGAATCGCTAATTGAGAGCGCCGCTGCCGCGAATGTCGTAAAGGGAAGTACAAGCAGCACGTTCAGTCCGGAACGCGATATTACTCGCGCGGAATTCGTCTCCCTGCTTGCGCGGTCCCTCGGTCTTGCGGCTTCCACCGGCGGTCAGCCGTTTGCCGACGTCCCGAGCGAGGCCTGGTATGCGTCAGACGTCGCTGCCGCTCAAGCGGCGGGCATCGCGCTCGGATCGGACGGCTCCTTCCGGCCGAATGCTTCGATCAGCCGCGCGGAGGTCATGTCCTTGATTACCCGGGCCTATGAATACAAGCATGGCAAGGTCGCCGTACCTTCGGCAGCCGCCTCCTTCAAGGACGGAAAGAGCATACCGTCCTGGGCGAGCGAGGCTGTCGCCAAAGCAGTCTCCCTGCAGCTTGTGAACGGCTATCCGGACGGCACCCTCCGTCCCGGCAATCCGGCCACGAGAGCCGAAGCTGTGAAGCTCATCGCAGATTTGCGTTTTCAGCTATAATCCGAATCCGATCATAAAAGAGAAGGGCGCGAAAGACCTGAATGAACAGGTCCTTCGCGCCTTTTTTTGCGACCATAATGCAGGGCTTGCTTACGGTAGCCTTACTCATCGCTTGCCGTTCCTTCCAGTATGCTTGCGCGCATAATTTCGTATGAGAGAGGGAAACCGGGGCATACTGTCCCTAAAGCTTGTCACCTTAACCGATAAATACCGGTCATTGTTAAAATTTCAGCATAAGGATGTCGTTGATGATGCAGGAGAACAATTCAAACCATAAACCTGCCGAGCGTACAACGCCAGAGGCTTCCTCAAATCAAAAGGGCAAGACAGCAGGGGAAACGGGGCAAACGCCGATTTCACCGTGTCTGCAGGACAATCTGAAGCGGATTCAGGATACATTTCAGGACTGCAACGACCTCACCATAATTCCCTGGAGCTATGGTCCTTCCTTGGAATATAAGGCGTTCTCCGTTTATTTTGACTCGCTGATCCAGAACAAAAAGACCAATTACATGAAGGAATCGCTGCAGGATTTGGTTACACATGAAATCGGACCGGCGACAACGATTACGCCTGAAGTGATTAAGAGCTTTTTTGCGAATAACGGGGTATCGGCCCAGTCGGCTAACGTCGAGGATGATTTCACGAATGCCGTCAATTCTGTCCTGGAAGGCAGCATTGTCATCTTCTTTGACCAATGGGACAAGGCGCTAAGCTATTGTGCGTTCGGGATACAGCTGCGCCAGGTTGCGGAGCCGATTACGGAATCGGTCGTGCAGGGGCCTCATATGAGCACTATCGAGGATCTGGAGACGAATATTGGCTTAATCCGTTTTTTGCTGAAATCGAGCCGTTTGAAGCTTCAATCATTAACGGCGGGCAAGGAGAGCAGAAGGAAGATCACCTACGGATACCTGGATGGTGTCGTGAATCCAGAGACATTATCCGAGTTCAAGCGGAGGATCTCGCAAATTGACCAAGAGGAGATTCTGGAGACATCCTACCTGGAGGAATGGATCGGGGATTCGCGTTATACACCTTTTCCCCAGGTCCGATATACGGAAAGACCGGATACGGCGGTAGCCGCACTGCTGGACGGCAAGATTATTGTAATGGTAGACGGAACACCGACCATTCTGATTTGCCCCGGGCTCTTCTTTGAGTATTTCTCATCAAGTGAAGATTATTATCACAACACGGTCTACTCCTCATTGATCAGAATACTCCGGATCGGCGCATGCATCATAGCGCTGCTGCTGCCAAGCTCCTACATTGCCTTAACTACCTTTCATTCGGAATTAATACCCACCATTTTGCTGCTTGCCATTCTGGATACGCGGGAGGGGATTCCGTTCCCCGCCTTTGTCGAGGCGCTGCTTATGGAATTCTTCTTTGAACTGCTCCGGGAAGCCGGCATACGCCTGCCGCGGCCGATCGGTTCCGCCGTCAGCATTGTCGGAGCGCTCGTAATCGGACAGGCGGCAATCCAGGCGAAGATCGCATCCCCGGTGATGGTCATTGTTGTCTCCCTGACGGGGATCGCATCGTTTGCCCTTCCTCAATACAGCATGTCCATCGCCATCCGCGTCTTGCGGTTTCCTTTGATGGCTCTGGCGGCAACGCTTGGAGGATTCGGTGTTATGCTCGGTCTGCTGCTCTCCTTTCTTCACTTGTCAAATATGAGATCGCTCGGACAACCGTATCTGTCCTCTGCCGCACCGCTTGATGTGAAGCAATTTCGGGATATTTTCGTTGTATTCCCCCGTCAAATCCTGCTGCATGCACCCAGGAATCGCCATCTGCACAAGCTTAAAGGAGGAGGGAGAAAGGCATAATGAGAAGATGGATTGCCGTTACCCTGTCCATTCCGCTAGTTCTCCTCACATCCGGCTGTTGGGATAAAACGGAATTGACGGAGTTTGGGTATGTCCAGGCAGTAGCGCTTGATAAGGGAGAACAGGGGAAAATTGCGCTTACCACCCATTTCTATAGTCCTACCAGCGGGGAGGGGACGGGGGGAGACAGCAAGAAGACGCCGGCAAAAGGCATCAGTATACGAACAGAGGCGAACACTGTCTTTGAGGCGATACGCGATATCCCCATTCGTTACGGACGCAAGGCGAAGTGGGATCATATACGTGTGATTCTCATAGGAGAAGAGTTGGCCAAGGAAGAGGACATTCGGGAAGTGCTTGATTTCTTCTCGCGAGATCAGGAGCCAAGGCCGACTGTTCCTGTAATGATCGCTGGAGGGAATGCAGGAGACCTGTTCAAAATCAAGCCGTTTATTGAGAGTACGATCGGACAACAGCTGCAGGAATTGCTGAAAGCCGGTGCAAAGTATACGGCCAAGACATCTAAGATTCCGTTCTTTGATCTTGCCTTGCAGTTCATGGGCGAGACAGATGTTGAGAATCTGCCGTATGTCAAGGAGACCGGCCCGTCCCGGGTTATTACCGCGTCCGGAGTTGCCTTGCTCAAGAACGGGAAAATGACCAGCGTCGTGCCGCCTGCCGATACCGAATCATTGATGATGCTTCTGAATAAATATGATAACGGAATTATAGAGTTTCCTTGTCCGGAGTCGTCTGAAGAGGATAAGAGAAGGATGGAATCCTTCGAGGTCATGTCACTAAAGACGAAAATAAAAACGGATACGAAAAGAGAAAGGGCCGTTATTCATATCTCAACCCGGATTGGCGGATCGCCTGGCGAGCTTACCTGCACTACAATCAAAACAGAAAAGGATGAGGAGCGTCTGGAAGATCATATTCAAAAATGCATCGAGAGCCGCCTGCAGAAAGTGATCGCCGCATTCCAGGAACAAAAGATGGACGTGATTGGCGCCGGAGATCAAATCTACCGGAAAAACCCCCGGTTGTGGAAACGCTGGAAACCAACATGGGACAAGCGTTTTGCAGAGAGCCGGGTGGACATTCATGTTGACGTTAACTTTTCGGATGCGGGAATCAAGTCGACTACGCCGTTCGGAAAAAAAAGAGAAGTAACATATTCCACGCAAAGAGGAATGCGCATATGTGGGCAAAAACAGCCTTTCTCCTGATGATTTACCTCGTGATTCTGGCAAGTGACGTGCCAAAGGTGATGAAGAGCCGGCCTAAAGAGCGTGTCGCTTATATAAGCATCATGTTAATCACTGTATATCTAGGCTTTGATTTCGTTCTGGGGAAGCACTGGCCTGATCTCAACACCTTGATCGACTATGTTTTGAAGCCTCCTTCCGATCAAATTATGAAATACTTGAAGCCTTCTTCCTGATCCGTCCAGACGACAGGCGGGGAACATTGTTTTTTATGGGAGGATTATATGTACAAGAAAGAATCCATAAGCGCATCACAAATGTCGGTTCTTTTTTTTGTTTATATGACAGGCTCTGCGATTATCAACATTCCCGGACCTCTAACGAGCTTTGCCAAAACAGGAGCATGGATTTCCCTTTTGATATCATGGAGCCTGGGTGTGATCTTTCTATTGGGCCTGCTCTATTTAAACCGGCAGCACCCGGGACTCAGCTTTATTGACTACAGCCGAAAAATGATCGGCGGCCCGTTTACGGTCCTGCTCGCGATTCCGTTCATTACTCTCGTTCTGCATATGAGTGCCGGAATCGTACTGGATATCGGATTATTCTTTAGAAGCTCCATGCTGAGAGAAACGCCTATGTATGTCATTCACGCCTGTGTATTCCTTATTGTTTCATTGACTGCCCGCTCGGGCATCGAGACGATGGCGAGAATGTTCACCGTCCTCATTTCCGTCACCGTGTTGTCCGTAATTGTAACTTTGTTATTGTCTATTTACTATTTCAAACCGGAGCATCTGTTTCCCATTGCTCCTGAAGGAATCAGACCGATTCTGCATGGCGCATATTTTACCTCCGGATTTCCGTATGGTGAAATTTTTCTGTTCTCCATGCTGACGCCCTACGTCCGCAAGGAGGACCGGGAACGCTTCGAACATGGCATGCTGCTCGCTATGGTGGCGAACGGCATCTGCTTCATCCTTGTAACAGTATGCGCCATTATGGTTCTGGGCCCGTTATGCGGCTCGGTTAAATATACATTGTTCCAGATTGCCCGGTTGATCGATATCCAGGATATTATTGAGCGAATCGAATCCATTATCGGTTTTGCACTGGTTGTCGGCTCCTTTATGAAAGCGACGATTGCGCTGCTGGTGCTGGCCTTAACGGTTGCCCGGCTGTTGAAGCTTACGGATTATCGGATATTGATTTTCCCGCTTGCGCTGGTCAATTTCT
Source organism: Paenibacillus stellifer (assembly GCF_000758685.1). Lineage (NCBI taxonomy): Bacteria > Bacillati > Bacillota > Bacilli > Caryophanales > Paenibacillaceae > Paenibacillus > Paenibacillus stellifer. Next base: position 5,562,111 of record NZ_CP009286.1, on the reverse strand, counting down.
TGCTCTCCATCGTGCTCTATAAAGGTGAGACCAGATGGAGCGAAGTCGTAGGGAACGTTTGGCCGCTGTGGAATGCGATCGCCAATGTGCTTCCTTTGATCATTATGACACTCATCACGCTGTTCACGGCCAAGAAGCGGTCTCATTGACCAAAGTAGCTTCCGCCGTTAACATGGATTACCTGCCCCATTACATAGGAAGAATCGTCGGAGGCCAGGTATACGTAAGCCGGGGCGAGTTCAACAGGCTGGGCGTCTCTTCTCATGGGGGAGTCAAAGCCGTTGGATGCGTAAGCTTCCGGAGGGAAGGAGGCCGGGACCAGAGGGGTCCAGGTAGTGCCTGGAGCAACGGCGTTGACACGTATTCCACGATCGATTACCGAAAGCGCCAAGGAACGGGTAAACGCACTGATTGCCCCTTTGGTTGAAGCGTAATCAATCAATACCTTGTAGCCGCTTGTTGCCGTTTCGGAGCTGGTATTGATAATCGCGCTTCCAGGCTTTAAGTAAGGCAATGCCGCTTTGGTCAGAAAGAACATCGCAAATATATTGGTTCGGAACGTCAATTCAAGCTGTTCGCGGGTGATGTTCTCAATGCTCGGCTGGTAAAATTGCACCGCTGCGTTATTGACCAGAATATCGATTTTGCCGAACGTTCGCACGGTCAGGTCCACCACATGCTTGCAAAAATCCTCATCCCCAATATCTCCGGCAATCGTAATGCATCTCCGGCCCAGCTCCGTTACTCTCGCCCGCGTCTCTTCGGCATCTCCGTGTTCGTTGTAGTAGACAATGACAATGTCCGCTCCCTCTTTGGCAAAAGCATAGGACACCGCCCTTCCGATGCCGCTGTCGCCGCCGGTAATAATCGCCAGCTTATCCGCCAGCTTGCCCGCAGGTGACTTATCCGCCCTCTCGGATACCGGTCTGGGGCACATGATGGATTCAATTCCAGGCTGCCCCGGCTGATGCTGCGGAGGGTAGAAAATAGGAACAGTCTCACATTTCCGGTAACTGCCGAATACGGGCTTCATCGTACCCCTCTTTTCTCGCTAAGTTAAAATCAGCCGTTCATCTCGCAGCCCACAGCAGTCCTCTTCGAACCATGGTCAATACTTGCGGCAGCAGCAAGATTTCGGGAGAATGCCCGAGAGCGTTAAAATAGACACGCCCTTCCCCGTATTTCTTGATCCAGGACACCGGCATCACAACCGGTCTCCATATCAGAGGTGGCTTGATACGGTCGAAATAGGTAGTCGTAAGCACATGTATAGACGGATCGATGATCATATACCATTGCTCCGTAGTTACGGTAAAATCACAGATTCCCATGACCAGCGGATTGTTCGGATCGGCGATATGGACCGTGTAGGTAACCCCGGTATCTCCAGGATGTGCGAGGAACTGTCCGCCAACCATGGCGTGGTACTGGATTTCACAGCGGAAGGAATCTCCCATTCCGTGCACTCCGGCAATCCCGGTTCCCTTCTGAACGGCATTCGTGAAATTGCCGAGTTGCTCCGGAGTAAGCTCTCCCGTTGTCCATTCGGGAACGATTAAATCGGTTCGGGCCAGCTTCTCCGCATCGAGAAAGACATCCAATGTATCGGAAATTTCAACTTCAAAATGCTCCTCTGTCAGTATCCGAGCCAGAATTTGAGCAATCACCTGGGGTTGATGCCCCGGATATCCTCCTTGAACAATCAATGCCCGTTTCCTTTCCGGTTTCCGCCATGGACTATATGCTCCAGCGGCGATTGGTGGATATATCGTCATCGGATGCCTCCTTCCCTTTTTCCGGGCTTATTACCGAGTGTATGCGCTCCTGCCATGTTCAATGTATTTCAACCGCAGCAATCCCGATAGGCCGCAGTCTGGGCATTCGAAAATACCGGCAGGCATATACATGTACGGGATGACTCCGGAATTTAACGAAGAGGAAGGTGAACCTGCTTGAGAATTTATGTCGCAGGCCCGGCAGATACATTACGAACGGTTGCAGATAAATTCCAGATCGAGCTGGAACAATTGATTTCGATCAACGTGCATATTTCGGGACCGGACCAGCCTGTTGCCGGCCTGAATATTAATCTCCCCTCACCCGGTCCTATGCCCAATCCCTTGCCTGTTCCGCAGCCCGACCATTCAAAGACGTTCAGCAGCCCCGTTTCGAAGCTGGAATGGATTCCATTAACCTCATTGGAAAAAATGAGTCAGACCGAATATGATGTGCTCATTGCAGGCACTGGAGCAGGCGGTGGAGCCGTTCTATGGCGATTATGCCAGCAGTGGGGGAATAACGGAAAGAAGATTGGAGTCGTAGAAGCTGGCGATTTGCTGCTGCCGACCAATCTCATGAATGTCCAGACCATGAATCACCTGGACTATCTTGACATTGCCTATAACGATCCCCAATTTGCAATACCGATCCCGGGGACAAAATTGCGACAAGTTATCGCGCTTGGAGGAAGAACGTTGAAATGGAGCGTGGTTAGTCCGCGGATGTATGCGGCTGTTGCTTCCCGAGATTGGCCGGTTCCGGAACGGGAGATGGAGCTGTACTACAGCATCGCCGAGCAGGCGATGGGTGTGACGGACTATTATACAAAAGGCTCCCCGATCAATGAGATTTTTCTTAACCGTCTGTGGAGCAGCGAATATGCCGAAGCCATGAACGAGCCAATGGCCGCCGACCTCGAACCGACCAAATATGGAGAGATTCATTCCAACGTTTTTTTCAGCTCTATTGCGTTCCTTGCTCAGGCGTTGAACCCAAGGCCGTATGACCTTGCTGTATTGGCACGCGCTGTAAGGGTGATAACAGAGAGGGGAAGAGCAAGAGGGCTGCAAGTAATGACGCCGGATAAACGTTCCTTCGAGTTGAAAGCGAAGAATGTTGTCTTGTGTGCAAGCACTATCGAGACACCGAGGATACTGTATCATTCCGGAATACGAGGGAGAGCGATTGGCCATTACCTGACGAATCATTCGTACGCGATCGGGAAGGCCACATTCAATCATAAAGATTATCCGTATGTTTTAGGCACAATAGGCATACTGATTCCCGAAACTGGCGAGCGCCCGTTTCAGGTGCAAATTGGAGGCCCAAACGGTTACCGGTTCTATCATGACACACAGACTCCTTTCAAGGAGCAATTGGAAATGAATATTGCCGGAGTCGGCAACGTAGAATCGAGATTTGAGAATCAAATCCTCTTCAATCCTAATGTGCGGAATGAATACGGCATGCCTGAAGCGCAGGTTCAGCTTACATACAGTGATGCGGATTTGGCGGTACTGGGGCTGGCGGAAGAAGCAGTGAAGCATGTTTCATCCATACTCCAGACGCCGATGGTCTCCCTGAACCTTCAAGAAGCTCTGGCCGGCGATCATGAATCGGGGACTTGCCGGATGGGCCGCGATCCCGACACCTCCGGGACGAATCCATACGGTCAAGTCCATGGGATCTCCGGCCTTTATGTCGCGGACAACAGCGTGCTGCCCTTCCTTGGAGCCGCCAATCCGACGCTGACCACAGTTGCATTGGCCATGCGTACGGCGGACTATATCATTCGTTCTTCGATGTGACTGAGGCATAACCGACTAGCTCGGTGAACCCCTTCCCATTGATTGCTGCTCGGATACCTTGAGGAGAAAGGGACTCCCCCGTAACGGAACAGGCGCCTTCCCAGATCGCTTTAAGAGGTCCGATAATTGCAATTTCCTGGTGATTAAGAAGTGGAGCAACATGCAGATTCATCGCAAAATCAGGAAGGGATATATCCCATTCCACCGGGTATCTGGCGCCGGAATATATACTTCTCCAGTATTTAAGCGGCTGAAGTGACACCTTCTCTGTAGTCGCAATGGCACCGTCTGCAGCAATTAATTTGGCTATGGGGTTATCCGGTGACCCGGAGTGCGCCGGACGCAATCTGCTGATGAGTAGTTCCCGCCCATCCTCCAGCTGCAGCCCGAACCAATCCCAGCCCATTCCCGAGATAAGACCGTAATTCCGCCCCCACTGGTGGTCAATCCATCCTTCCCCGGTTAACGTTTCGGTCATTCCGGATTGCTGGAGTTCCCCGAACACCTGATTTCGGGTTATCGAATAATAACGGAACCGATTCAGGGCTCCTTCCTCATCAATGGAGGATACCGGCTTTAGAGGGCGGAACTTCAATCGGATTTGGAAAGAGGGGTCGGTTATGTGCAGCTGATAATGCGGCTCCGGCTTCTCTTCGAAGATGAATTGGGAATTGCCGTAATGAAGCCTGGTTGGGGAAGACTGTACGGAAGCATGGGTCAGGAGTACATGCGGCTCCGGCATGTTTCCCTTTAGCAGTTCTTCGTATTGCTGCCGGATCATTCGGTCCCCCGGATTCATAAGGAGATACAAGGGAAGATAGAGAACGATCATATGCTTGGTCAGGCTGCGGTCCAACAGCGATCGTGTCTCGACCTTTCCCTCGCGGAGCCGGACTAGGGAATAGATCAGATAATGGCCTTTCAACAGGGGCACTTCTCCAACCCGAAAGAAAGATACCGCCAATGCATAATGGTTGCCCAGGCTTCCTGTGAGAAAAGCATAAGAGTACCACCATTCCAAATTCGACGCGGGGTGATCGGCAGGATCGAAGGAGGTCAAACGTTGATTTGCATACATATCTCACATACACATCCGTTTTTTTTCTACACGGTATGTTGATCCGCCCAATATAGGTACTTGTTTAACAAAAAACGATTTGTAAGCGGATTCAATGGGGCTGTGCTTCCAATAGAAGAGGACGACAACCTGTCTAATTATGGGTGATCTGGGGGCGGTACAAATGCGAATTTGCACTTTCGAGGCTTTCAGAACGCAATGTCAAGCAGCCGATTCCGTGTGCTTAACTGCAACTTGGAACAGAATTTGGGCCTTTTGATTCCTATTCTCTACTTGATAATCGTACTTTTTAGGACCGGATAGGCCGGCATTAAGCTAAAAAAGGTGCTTTAGTCCCACTCCAAATATCGGTAATTATTCTATAATTGATTGGATAAGCATGCTATTTTGCGACATTTTTCCGCAAAAGGGGGGTAAATATGTTTTCGCCTTTCCTCAAAAAGAAGAACTCTTCTGAACAGCGAACGGTGCAAGATATAAATGAACAAACGGTCTCTGACTATATGCTTGAGGAACCTTTGGCAGATTCAGGCAATACCGAGACGGGAGAAGGGCGCGCTTACTCCATATTTTCCAATAAATCTCATATGGACAAGCCGTCTCTTGATCTGGTGTTTGCCGTAGAGCAGATGGTCCAGGCCAAACAGCGCGTAGAGGAAAGCCATAACGAACTGCAGGACCGATTAAACTATGCGAACGGGAACATCGAGCGGTTGAGTCGGGACCTGAAGCATTTGAATAAGGTCATTGAAGACCGCGAGAAGAGCATCCTGGAATTGGAACGGAAGCTGACCGAGAAGAACCTGAAGGTCGATCAGATGATGGAGGATTACCGGGAGCTCCAGACAGCCTTGTCCGATCAAACGGAAGAATTGAAGAGTCTGAATGAGCTGGAGCGGCAGAAATATGAAGCTCTTCTTCAGAAGAATAACGAATTACAGGCTGAGAAGAACAGAAAAATCAGTGATCTGGAAGAGAAGATCAGCAAGCTCGAGATCGAGTATACGCATGTGAAGCAGAAGTTCGAAGTGCAGCGAGAAGAGAAGGCGTATCTGGTCAACATTGTCAATGACTTTACCACACGCATGACGGCACCTTTCTCGCCAAAGACAGGCAGCAATGACGTGTCGTCATCGGAGTGAGTTCAATCGAATGACGAGAATATAAGACTGAGGGCAGAGAACGAATGGAAACGTATAGCACACAGGTGATAGAGTTGCTGTCGCTTGGGATAGTGCCGGATGGTCGTTTCCAGATCAGAATCGGTGTTACCCATCAGGACACACAAGCTTCATATGCGATGGAAATCGATGAGTTGACATATTCTTCTTTGAATGCGCTGCACCCATTGAATGGGGATCGTGTGCGTCTTTCCCCTTATCCGAAGTGGGACCCCTATCGAAATACGTATTATTGTTCGATCGTAAGAACAACGGATGCCGTAAGGGAGACGCTGTATTTCACTTGCACGAAATTGTTCGCGGAGCAGCTGCAGCGAATCCGGCAATTGAAGTCCTCCTTGATTCCCGGGTATGAGCTTGTTCCTGAGCTGCCGTTAGCTGATGCCGCCAATGAAGCCGAACCGCATCGAACCGGCCGAATGTCCGCACGCAGTATAAGGAAGGCTGCGCGTTATTTGATGATCGCCGGGCTGCTGGCCTTGCTGTGTATTCAGGTTAAGGACAACTGGCTGGCCAATAGCGCTGACGCCTTGAAACGGGATATGGGTGAGTTGAAGGCTGCGGCAACCACCGAGTCGACGAAAGCAGACTTGCCGCAATCGATCGGGAGTCTCCCCATAAGGGTTGAACCGGTACCGGTTGTGAAGAACATAGCTGAAGTGCAGCAAGAGACTGCACCGCCGCAGGAGACCGCACCACCGCCGCCGGCTGAGGAGTATAAAGAGTATGAAGTCGTGGAGATTGGCGCAGAGCAGCCTTTCTTTGGGCTGCCAAAGGGCTATGTGTCGCTAACCTTTGACGACGGCCCCTCTCCGTATACGAAGAAGATTGTGGACATCTTAACCAACAGGAAATTGGCGGCGACCTTTATGTTCATCGGCCAGAATGTCGAGCATAACCGGGAAGCTGTTGCTTACGCGAGTGAGCATGGGATGGCAATCGGCAATCATTCCTGGGACCATAGCAGTAAGCTGACGAAGGCAAGTCCTGCCGAGCAGGCCGCCAATTTAGCGAGGACCTCCAAGCTGTTGGAGTCGATTACCGATACTCCCGTTACCTTGTTCCGTCCGCCGTACGGCTTGATCAATAAAAGTCTTATTTCCAGCGCGGGTGGGCAGCAGCTGAAGCTTCTCATGTGGAACCGCGATCCGGAAGACTGGAATGCTGACAGGAAGGAAGATATTCTAAATTACTTCCATAAGGTTAGTGCCTCCGGAGGCGTATATGTGTTGCATGAAGACCGGCTGACTGTAGAGGCGCTGCCCGAGATCATCGGGTATCTGAAAGAGAAGAACCTGAAATTCGCCATTTTAAAATAATAGGATGAACCTTAGAACCCTCGATCCATGAATTTATGGAGCCGGAGGTTTTATTTTTTTATTAACGGAGATGCATAAAAAATTAGATAAATATTAAAATCTAAACCCAATAGTGATACACTAGGAATAGATATGAGTAGATCCAGATAACGTGTGCAACTAGGTCATACCTGGCTTGTTGTGGCGCCTAAGCAGGAGCGCCTGCATCCTTCCTGCAAATCGTAGGGGATAAGGACGGTAAACATGAGCAACCGACAAACGAAAACCGATGTGATCTTGATTGGTGCTGGAATCATGAGTGCAACGCTGGGATCTCTGCTGAAAGAATTGATGCCGGAGTGGAGCATTACCGTGTTCGAGCGGCGAGCAAGCGCAGGAGAGGAAAGCTCTAACGAATGGAATAATGCGGGCACGGGCCATTCTTCCTTATGCGAGCTGAACTACACCGTGGAGCAGCCGGATGGTTCCATCGATATTAGCAAAGCGGTCAAGGTAAATGAAGAGTATCAGTTCTCCAAGCAATTTTGGGCATACCTCGTAAATAGCGGCCGAATTCGGAATCCACGTGATTTTATCGTACCGGTGCCTCATATGAGCTTCGTACAGGGGCAGCAGGATGTCACTTTCCTGAAGAAACGATTTGAAGCGCTTTCACGAAACCCGCTGTTTCAGGGTATGGAGTTTTCCGATAACCCGGCCAAGCTGATGGAATGGATTCCGCTAATGATGAAGAACCGGGCGCTGAATCAGCCGATAGCGGCGACAAGAATCGAATCGGGGACGGACGTCAATTTCGGTGCGTTAACGCGCATCTTATTTGATCAATTGAAGAGCCGGAACGCTGATATCAAGTTCAACCATCAAGTCGACGATATGAAGCGAATGGGCGACGGCTCGTGGGAGCTGAAAGTGCGGGATGTGAGCAGCGGCACCGCAGAACGCCACACGGCGAGGTTCGTCTTTATCGGTGGCGGGGGAGGAAGCCTGCATCTGCTGCAGAAATCCGGAATTCCCGAAGGCAAAGGCATCGGCGGATTCCCGGTAAGCGGATTGTTCATGGTGTGCGAGCGGCCTGAAATTGTTGCGCAGCATCATGCCAAAGTGTACGGAAAAGCCGCGCTCGGCGCTCCTCCCATGTCGGTTCCGCATCTGGATACGCGGGTCATCGACAAGAAAGAGCTGTTGTTCTTCGGACCGTTCGCCGGTTTCTCGCCCAAGTTCCTGAAATTTGGCTCGATGTTTGATCTGATCACGTCAGTGAAGCCAAGCAACCTCACCACCATGCTGGCTGCCGGCGCCAAGAACATGTCTTTGACCAAATACCTGGTTCAGCAGGTGATGCTGTCGAAAGAACAGCGCATGGAAGCCTTAAGGGAGTTCGTCCCGAACGCCGAGAGCGGAGACTGGGATTTGGTAGTGGCGGGCCAGCGTGTGCAGATTATCAAGGATACGGCTGCCGGCAAAGGAACGCTGCAATTCGGCACGGAAGTGATCAGCGCTGCCGACGGGTCGGTCGCAGCCCTGCTCGGCGCTTCACCGGGTGCTTCTACCGCCGTCTCGGTCATGCTGGAGGTCATCGAGAGATGCTTCCCGCAGCATAAGATGGCCTGGGAGCCGAAAATCAGAGAGATGGTTCCTGCTTACGGCGTGTCGCTGTTGAATAATCCTGATATTTTGCATGACATTCAAGCTTCTGCCGCGCAGTCGCTGGGGCTGGCGGATACGGCGAAGCACGGCGAGCTGATCAACAAGTGATTACCCGGCGGGGTATATGCGGATCGTATGATCTCGTTAGGAAACTTCGGGGAATAGGGCAGGCTTGCTGGATGACAGATGGAAAGGGATACTCGCAGAGGGTATCTCTTTTTTTGCCGGAAAATTGCCTGTAGAGGCGCTACGGCCAGCTTGCCCTTGCAGCGCGTGGAGAAGTCCTCCCAGGAAGTGCTATAATCACACCAAGGAGTTAAAGTAGGAGGCATGAGGAATGCAGGATAATTTGCTGGATCAACTGGAAACCTGGCATGAGGAAGACGAATTCGACCAAATCGTCGAGGCGATTATGGAAATTCCCGAAGAGGACAGAGACTATGCGCTGAACAGCCATTTGGGAAGAGCTATGAACAATCTGAAGCGTTACGATGAAGCCATTGCCATCTTCAAGAAGATTGAACAAGAGGGGCAGGATGACCCGCTCTGGCAATATCGCATCGGCATCGCCTATTACTACACCGAGCAGTTTGGGAAAGCGAAGCGGGCCTTCAAAGCCGCAGACCGGCTGGCGCCGGACGATGAAGACACGCTGGAGTTCCTGGAGGCTCTGGAGGATACGGAGGATGAGGAGCCGGAAGAGCCGAAAGCGAAGAAGCAAAAGCCGGTTCAAGCTCCGCCAGCGAAGCGGAAAGCCTTACCTGTGAATACGGATACAGCGCTTGATCTCGCCGATTTTTGGGAGGACAGTGAGCAGGCCGACGAACAATACCGCCTCGACCCGCCAACGGATGAGCAGATTGCTTCGGTGGAGGACGAGCTGGTCTTCAAGCTGCCCGCTTTTTATATTCAGATGATGAAAGAGCATAACGGCGGGGTTCCCCGTAAACGTTACTTCCCTGTAGGCGATCCGGATTCTAGCGAATATATTGAGGTCACTGGCCTCCTCGGCATCGGCAGGGACAAGAGCCACTCTCTGTGCGGGGAGCGGGGCAGCAGAGCCCGTGTCATCCATGAAGACTATCCGGAGTTCGGCGTCATTATCGGGGAATGCCCTGACGAGAATGAAGTCGTGATGCTGGATTACCGCCCGTCCGGCAATGACGGCGAGCCTGAGGTTATTCATGTGGCCAAGGAGAATGGTAATAAAATCACGTATCTGGCTCCGAGCTTTGAAGCTTTTGTCCGTGGATTAAAGGATAGCGCGGAAGCATCGCCTAATGAATGATATCCATCGCCTTGAGGGGTGAGGAGACCTCAGTTTGGATGATATGAGCAAAAGGAGGAAGCCGAATGTTCATCGTACTGTTAACCTACACCGCACCGATTGAGCGGATTGACGAGCTGCTTGAGGAGCATCGGGCATTTCTGAGAACACAATATGACGGCGGCCGGTTCCTCGTGTCCGGTCCGCGCAACCCGCGTACAGGCGGTGTTATTGTCGCCAAGGGGGAGAGCCGGGAGGAGCTGCTGAAGGTACTGGAGAACGATCCGTTCTACCGGGAAGGCGCCGCGTCTTACGAGCTGGTATCGTTTAATCCGGTGCTGCATCAGCAGGTGCTAAGCGGATTTCTCGGCAAAGAGTGAGCAATAGCGGAATGCATGAAGGCAAGCGGAAAGAGGCTGCCCCAGAGATCGTGAAGATCTGCGGGGAGCCTCTTTCTTGCGTTAGCCTTTCGCGGAATACGTGAAGTCCTCAAGCATCCGCCATATCGATGAGGCTCTCCGCCCGGCTGCTCCGGCGGTACGCGAAGGCCGACACAATCGCGATAAGCGCGGCGACCGAGAGGCCCCAGTAGATGTTGGCGTACGCGTCTGGCAGAGGCAGGCCATGCTGCCATTCGAGTGCGCTTGCCGACATCGCGATGCTGAAAGCGCCGCTGACGAATTGCAGCAGCTGGAATAGTCCCATGCCGGAACCGATCTGGCCGGACGGCAGGATGCGGGAGATTTCGTTCGATACGCCGCTCTGCAGGCTGGTGAAGGACAAGCTCATGAGCATGTAGACCAGCATGATGGCGATCCACGAATGGCCCGCGAACAGGGCGAACAGCACGGTCGCGCCCAGGACAAGCAGCGGCGCATACAGGAGAATGCCGGCGTTGCCGTAGCGGTCGATCACCCGTCCCACCTTGCGAGAGACGATAATGGCAAGCAGGGAGCCGGGGAAGATGACCAGGCCGGCGTGGCTCGCGGTGAAGCCGAAGAGATGGATCAGAATCTGCGGGAGCAGGAATAAGGTCGCGAAGCTGCACAGATAGGAGGCAATCCCCACCAGCGCCAGCACCATATAGGAACGGTTGCGGAACAGGGCCGGCAGGATGAACGGCTCCGGTACCCGGCGGATGCGGAACACGAAAATGGCCAGTGAGGCTAATCCGGCGGCCAGCCCGATCCAGAGGCCGCTCGTCAGGAACAGCAGAAGGCCCGTGGTGCCGATGCCGAGCAGCAGTCCGCCGAGCCCGTCGAAGGAGCCTTGGCTTGGCGCTTCCTTAGGCAGCAGTGTATGGAAGAAGGGAACCAGCAGCAGCACGGCCGCCGTCACCGCGAACAGCCAGTGCCAGCCGAGATATTCGACGATGGCGCCGCCGGCCACCGGACCGAGGCCCAGACCGAGCGAGACTGCCGACATAATGGTGGCCATGGCTTTGCCGCGGCGGTCCAAAGGCACATAGCGGGTGAACAGCACCATCGACAGCGAGATGACGGCGCCCGAGCCGGATGCCTGTGCGATGCGCACAATGAGCAGGAGCAAGAAGCTGCTGCTGAAGAAGCCGCCTACCGAAGCCGCTCCGAGTGTCAGCAGGCCGATGGTGAGCAGACGGCGGATCGGCATGAAGTCGGACAGCCGGCTGAAGGTAATGGATGAGATCGAGAACATGATCGAATATCCGGTTACGATCCAGGAGGTGGCGGAGGCCGAGATACCGAAAGCAGCCGTAACATCGGGCAGCGCCACATTGAACATCGCCGTATTCATAATAACGAGCACGACGGCTATGCTGAACAGTGCGGTGAGCAGCCCTTCCCGTGGAAGAGTGGTTACCACAGGGGAGTCCAGGCTTTCCGCTGGTTCGGAAACGGTTGAATGTTGATTCATTTGGAACAGCCACTCCTTCTCTATATTTCATTGTTCTATAGTTCGATTAATTACGAACAATTGAAATATAGCATGCAGTCATGTAAAATGCAATTAGGAACTTTCATGCCAGCCTGCACCATTTGCAAGGCAAAGGAGATCATGATCCATGAAACTGCTCTATCACCCGGACCGCAAAGACATTCAGCTCGCTTCCGTTCTATACGCGCTAAGCGATCCGATTCGTCTGCAGGTGGTTTCGGAAATCTACAATAACGGCGAACGGGCGTGCAACAGCTTCAATGTGCCGATCGCCAAGTCCACCCTGTCGCATCACTCCCGGACACTTCGGGAAGCCGGAGTCGTCTTCACCCGCGTCCAGGGCACTCAGCGTATTCTGTCCCTGCGAACCGAAGACTTGAACGCACGCTTTCCGGGCTTGCTTGCTTCGATATTGAAAGCATATGAACAGACGGAGAAGCCGGAGTTCGTGCAGGAGCAGAGCGACGAGAATTCTAGTGCGGCGGAATAAGCCCGGTTTGCTGCAATAAGCGATCGGAGAAGAGCGGTTGATGCGGGAAATAGCGTCTGCCGTTCTTTAATGTCTGCCGAAATCGGGCGTAATTGGGATAAAAACGGATGACTCCGCGCATGTTATTGGACAAAGACATCGAGGGAGTGCATCATAATGGCAAGGCGCAAGAGAAGATATACTGTTCCGGGCGTTGAGCAGGACATGCAGAGCTTTAAAGCCGCTGTCATGAAGCGGGAAGGCTATGCCGTTGATCCGAATCGCCCGGACGACGTCAAATACGAAGTAGCCAGGGAGCTTGGCGTGCCGCTGCAGCCAGGCTATAATGGCGGTCTGAATACGGAGGAAGCCGGACATATCGGCGGCGCAATCGGCGGTTCCATGGTTCGCGAAATGATCCGTCTTGCCCAGGAGCAGCTCGCGAAAGGCAAGCAATCTTAAGGCAGCCAGGGGACGGACGGCAGCGGCAAATAAGCGCACTCATATGCGCGATCACCGGCATCATCGAAAATCGAAACAGTTAGTTATGACCAGAACGCCAAATGGCGGCACAGGGATGGAACCCCCGTGCCGCCATTTTTGTTGCAAATGATCGAGCTGAAGCGGACGTTACCGGCTTATTTTTTTGCTGGCAATAAAAGCGTCGAGCTGTTTTTGCTTCTCGGCAATAATCTTGTCCAGTCCGTTCTTCTTCTCCTTGTCGTACCATTCCTGCGCCTTCGACGGATCAATCGCTCCCGTATTGAGGGCGGCGGCATACTGCTTCGAGATGTTGATCAGAACGGCAGCCTCGGATTTGACCGGCTCAACGTCAAAGATGAAGCCGAGCGCCGGAGATTTATGAGCTTCTGCGTTGAATTTCTTCATCTCGTTCCACTTATCCGGATCTTCCGATTCATACGTATAGTTGAGGAACTGGCTTCCAAGCTCCCAAGCTACGCCCGGAGAGTAGTCTGAAGCTTTAGGTCCGGCCTTGATGACATTATCGGATACCTTCACGTAATGCTCGCCTTCGATGCCGAAGTTGATCAGGTTGTTGAGGTATTTATCGGAGTGCAGCAGATTGATCAGCATCATGGCGCGGGCCGGATCTTTGGATGTGGACGAAATTGCGAGCATCGAGCCTGCAGTTTCGCTTGTGGATGACGTTATCGGTCCGATATTGAGCATCTTGATCTTGCCTACCATATCGAGAGCATTTGCGGTTTCTTTATCGTATCCGGGGATCATGGACGCGACAACCATAAATACATTGCCCTTCTTCAAGGCATCCGTTACGCCGAGCGAAGTGGTAGGGGCATCTTTATTAATAAGACCTTCTTGGAAAAATTGATGTGTCAAATCAAGGTTTGACATATAACCGGGATCTTCGAAACGGCTAATGACCTTGGTAGAATCGCCGTCCTTGCGGATCAATCCATCGATTGCATTATCTCCCAAATAGTCCAGCTGAGCCATGTAGTGACTGTTGAAATTCTCTTCGCCTGTCAGGAATAACGGAGTGAAAGCAGAGCCCTCCTTCTCCTTAACAGTCTTAAGGATCGGTTCGAGGTCGGCGATCGTCTTCACATTGTTCAACTGCTCGGTAAGTCCCAGCTTGTCCGCAATATCGCTGCGGTAGAAGACCCCGCCTTGTGCTGCCAATTCCTTGTTGGTTGGAATACCGTAAGTGTGGCCGTTAATCTGAGAGCCTTCGAGGAAGGTCGGGTCGAGCGAACTAATGATGTCTTGGCCGTATTGCTCTAACAGATTGCCGGCAGGGCCATTCGGGTCGTCAACGGCCAGAAAAGCACCCTTCGAGACGTTATTGGCATAGCCGTTCCATTGTGCCGTGAACACGACATCCATCGGTTCGCGGCTGGCGATGAGCAGCGGCATCTTCTCGTCATATTGGCCAAAATCGAGCGAAGTAATTTTTACAGTGGCGTTGATCTTGGGCTGCAAGTATTCGTTGATCTTGGCTTCAATCGCTGCGGTATCCTTTTGCGCCGAGCCTTCCCAGAGCAGTTTGATCTCATACGGCTTCAGGCCCGATGCGCCGGAGCTAGTGCCAGTCTGAGACGAAGCTGTTCCGGATGGGGAAGCGTCACTACTCTGGTTGTTTCCCCCGCCTCCGCATGCTGCCAGCACCATCGACATAAGCAGGACAGCCGTTAAAGGCTTTACCGCTCGCTTGAAGCGTTTGTTTCGTTTGCTCAACATTGTGTTTGCCTCCCTAGTTTCACAATTTGTAGCTATGATCAACCGGATGTTAACCGGATGGAGCTCGCCTGCAAGCGAATCTTTTTTAAACGTCCAGTATTTAAGCGCCCTGCATTATCCCTTTACCGCTCCGACGGTCAGACCTTCGATGAAGTAACGCTGGAAGAACGGGTAAGCGAAGATGATCGGGCCGATGCCGACAACAGCCATTGCCATACGCACAGTCTCGCTGGGAAGCTGGTAGTCGGGGTTCGTTCTCAGGATCGCCGAGTAAGCGGCCGAGTTGGAGCTTAAAAATTGCAGGTCCTGCAAGGCCTTGTACATACGGTATTGAATATTGATATGGATGTTGTCATTAATGAACAGCATGCTCAAATACCAGTCATTCCAATAATTCAGCGTGCACAGCAGACCGACGCTGGCAAGTACAGGGAGGGACAGGGGAAGGACGATCTGAGCGAAAATACGCCATTCGCCCGCTCCGTCAATTTTGGACGACTCGATCAACTCGTACGGAACTGAGTTCATGAAGAAAGTTCGCATGACGAGTACGAAGAAGCCTTGAACCAGATAGGGAGCGATCAGCACGAGCAATGTATTTTGCAGATGCAGGTATTGGGTGTACATCATATAGAACGGTACAAGACCGGCGTTAAACAGGATGGTGAACACCATGATGAACGAGAATGTGCCCCGCTGCTTGAAATCCCTTCTGGATATTGGATAAGCGAATAGCGCCATGATTAGAAGAGAAGCAGCTGTGCCGATAATCGTAACGAAAATCGAAATGCCGTAGGAGCGCACAATGTTAACCCAATCATTAAGCAGAAAATCATAAGCCGACAAGCTCAGTTTATGAGGGAAGAAGCTGTAGCCGTTAGCCAGAACCGTCTTTTCATCGCTGAAGGAGACAATCAGCACGAGCAGAATCGGAATGACGCAGATTGCCGAATAGATCCAGAAGAAGATGTTGATTGCCAGATTGGCTGGCTTGGACACATCCATAACCGACGATTCCTTGTTCTTGGGCTTCCTGCCCAGTGTTGCCGATGCGGGACTTGCCATGTCGCGAAACCTCCTGTATTGGTGATGGATGCTTCCGGGTTTAAAATAGAGCGTCTTCCTTGCTGATCTTCCGGATGATCAAGTTGCTGACAAAGACGACTACAAATCCGACAACCGCCTGATACAGTCCTGCTGCGGAAGACATTCCGAAGTCGCCAGTGACGATTAAGCCTTGGTAGACATAGGTGTCGATAACGAGTGTGGTATCGTATAGCGCTCCCGCGTTGCGGGTGACTTGATAGAAGAGACCGAAGTCGGAGTAGAAGATGCGGCCGACTTGAAGCAGGGTAAGTACGATAACGATAGGCCGGAGCAAAGGAAGGGTAATGGTCCGGATCTGGTTCCATTTGGACGCTCCATCAATCGTAGCCGCTTCGTAGTATTCTTTGTCGATGCCGATGATAGCCGCCAAATAGAATACCGCATAATAACCGATGCCCTTCCAGGTGTTGACGATCGGGAGTATGAATGGCCAGTATTTGGGATCCGAGTACCAATCAATAGCATTGTCGATGCCAAACCAGGGCAGAATTATTTTGTTAAGCAGGCCGATTTCGGGGTTGAGAAAGCCATATACGAGATAGGTGACGATAACCCAGGAGAGGAAATAAGGCAGGAACATCATCGTCTGGTGAAACTTGGCGAGTCTCGGGTTGCGCATGGAGTTGAACAGAAGCGCAAGAGCGACGCCGAAGATCAGGTTCAGGACAATGAATACCACGTTATAGATAATTGTGTTCTTCGTAATATTCCAGGCATCGCTTGTGCTGAAAAGGAACTCGAAGTTCTTCCAGCCGACCCAGGGGCTGTTGAATACGCCCGATTGGTAATTGACGTTCTTGAAGGCGAGGACCGATCCGATCATCGGAAGATAGTTATTGATCAGCAGAAAAATCAGCGCCGGCGTCATCATCAGGTAAAAAGCTCCGTACTTCCGCCAGTATCCGACATTCTGCTTTTGTCCGGCAGCGGGGAGAGCCAGTCGCGCAGTCTTGACAGGTTGCTCCATTTGCGATCACTTTCCTTTCATCTCGTTATGTCTCTCCACATCCATCATTATAGAGGGGTTCCCCTACCCCCTCTATCTACTGGGGTGACATGGATAGCAGATATGTGACATTTTTTGAAATATAACTTACATAAAGAGTTATGTACGTGATATGTATCGTTGCGAGACGGCAAAAAAGCCGTGGAGGCGGTAATCCATCCCGTCGGGTGGAATCCGCTCTACGGCTGAATGCGCGCCCTGAATGCGCGCCCTGAATATATGCTCGGAACGAGTCAGGAGGCGTGCTCGGAATGCGCGCTGGCTGGGGCTGGCTACGGCGCCCGGTATTTCTTGCGGTAGTCCTGCGGCGTGAGGCCGGTCAGCTTACGGAACAGCTTCGCGAAGTAGGAGAAGTGGAGATAGCCGAGCCCCTCCGCGATGCTGCTGATCTTGTCATCCGTCTCGGCAAGCAGCTTCTTCGCCTGCTCTATCCGCTGCTGTGTAATATATTCTGACAAGGAGAGCCCTGTCTCTTTGCGGAATAATCTCGATAAATAAGCCGGATTTCGGGACACCACGGCGGCGATATCATCGCGCGTCAAATCCCGCTGCAGATTGTCCTGGATATAGGCGTAGGCTTTGGCAATGATCGGTGATGAGTCCCGCTGTCTGCCTTCGGACTCCTCCGCGATTTTGCTGGCGAGGCGGGCGGCCCATGCCAGCAGATGCTGCGGTGACCGGGAGGCCTGCGGATCGTTCAGCTCTTGTACGGTCAGCACCTCGTATACGGACACGCCCTTTCGATGGGCGGTCTGGTAGAAGAGGTGCAGCAGGCCGTAGTAGAGCTGCTCCAGCGTCTCCCGGCTCGTCATCTCGTCCTGCAGCCGCCTTGTCGTCTGCTCCAGCTGCCGGATAACTTCGTCCTGCAGTCCCTGATCGAGCAGCTCTCCCCACTCGGCAAGGTTCGGCATCGCTCCGGCACCGCCCGTTGCAGCCGCATCGGAGGCGAGCGCCGCGTCGATAACCGACTGCGGGGAGGAGACATTCGTCCGCTCCGTCTGCAGCAGGCGGTCGATGGCGCCGGACAGCTCTTCCGCCGGCGCCGGGCTGCCGACATAGCAGGAGATCTGGCAGTGAAAGCTTCCTTCGGAGGCTGTCATGAATTGGCGGCAGCGCTTCAGGAGCTCCGCCCGGTCGAGGGCCAGATCCTCCGGACAGTAGAGCAGGATCAGGTTCAGGCCGCCGCTGTCCTGGAGCACAACACCGGGCAGCTCGCCGAAGAGAATATCCGCCGCAGCCTTTCGGATTGCATATTCCATGATGGTTTCATCGCGCGCGCTCATATCCACACTCCAGTGCTCGATGCTGAGCAGCAGCGGCAGCACCCTTCCGCCGGCCTTCAGCGGAATGTCGTACAGCTCGAACTGCCGGTTCAGCCGCTCGGGCTGGAGCGATATTCTTCCGGCAATCAGGTCCTGCCAGAAGCGCTCAACCAGTACGGGCAGCCGGTTCTTCCACTGGAGCAGATGCTGTTCGATCAACGCTTCGACGTTCTCGCGTTTCTTCTGCTCCTGAATTTCTTTCAAGGCGCGGGCGACAATCTCCTTGAGCAGATCATGGTCGATCGGCTTCAGCGCATAGTCGAAGCAGCCGAGCTGCAGCGCTTCGCGGGCGTATTCGAACCTTGCGTGTCCGGTCAGGAATACGACCAGCGTGTGCGGGAATCGCTCATGAATCCAGCGCAGCAGCTGCAGCCCGTTCGTCTCCTGCATCTCAATGTCGGAGATGACAAGATCGACCGGCTGCCGTTCCATAATCTCCATGGCGGATTTGACGCTGCCGGCTTCCAGAATAGCGGACAGGGGCTGGTCGCTCCAGTCGATGCCTTGCGTAATTCCTTTGAGTGCATATATTTCATCATCCACGACCAGCATGTTATACAACATCAATCTCCTCCATTTCGTCTCTGGACGGGGGCTTCGCAGGTGATTCGTTGTCGCGGAAGGCGGACGGCCGCTGAACCGGCAGCCTCACCTCGACGACGGCCCCGCCATGATCGCCGTTCCGGAAAGTAATGCCCCCCTCATCGCCGTACAGAATCCGGAACCGGCGCAGCACATTCCAGATGCCGAGATGCCGTTCGCCGCTGCCGTTCGTATACGTTCCGCTCTCAAGCTCCTTCAGCATGTGCGGCGGGAAGCCCGGACCGTTGTCGGTGATGGTGATTCGTACGATGCGCGCCGGATCGCCTTCCTCATTCTCGGACTTTATCCAGATCCGGAACGGCATGCCGTCCTGCTGCCGTCGAGTCAAGCCGTGCAAAATGGCGTTCTCGGCGAACGGCTGAAGCAGCAGCGGCGGAATTTCGAGCGCCATATGCTCCGGCGGCACCTCGATTTCGAAGACGAGCATGTCCACATAGCGGAGCTTCTGGATCTCCATGTAATGCCCGATATGGCCGAGCTCCTCCTCCAGCGTAACCGTCGTCCGGTTGCCGTGCATTAGGAAGCGGAAATAGTTGGCCAGATGAAGAGTCATTTTCTGCACCGATTTGAAGTCCTTGAGCGCAGCCATATTGTAAATAATATTGAGCGTATTCGTGTAAAAATGCGGATTGATCTGCATCTGGAGATGCTTGTACTCCGCCTTTTGCACCCGAAGCTGCTCCTCATACACATCGATTTTGAGTTCCTCGATCTGGCGGGCCATCTGATTGAACGTCTTGGTCATGATGGAGAATTCGGAAGCGCTGGACGGAGCGGGCAGCCGGACGTCAAGCCGTCCATGACCGAGCCGGCGCATGCCGACAACAAGCCTTGCGAGCGGGCGGAACAAGTAGCGGCGCAGGTAGAGGATATAGCCGGTGACAACCGCGATGGAGAGCAGCGGTATCCAGTAGTAGAGCATTTTCTGGAGAAAAGGCAGGTTCTTGAGAATATACGGTTCCGTGGTCACAATGACGTAGCGGATGTCCGCATATTGCGAATTCCGGGTAAGCACGAGGTATTTCTTGTTCTTCCACTTGATCGTTCCCTCGCGGTCCTTCATGTGGAGGATTGCCGATTGGAATCCGCCGTCGAGGTTGTCCGGCAGCCCTTTGGAGGAGAGCAGATTGCCCTGGCCGTCCATCACAAATACCGCACCTTGCGGCCCGACGTCAAGCTTAGAAATCGTCTGGTTCAGGGTGTCGATCCGGACGAGCGCGCCGTCGAGCATTCCGAAGTCGATGTCAATCGCTTTAATCAGATGAGCGCCGTATCCGGGCAATCTGACAGCTTCCCATTTGTCGCTGAGAGGCGCACCCTCCTTGAAGAATTGGGCACTGTATGACGTAAGCAAAGTACTCAGCTCGCTTGATTTGGCGTTGTTCTGCGTGGCGAAGAGGGGGTAGCTGCTTTCCTTGGTCAGATAGACGTAAAATGTATCGACCATCTTGTAATAGCTCGTATCCAGCGCGAACCGGTTGCTGAGCCGGACCTTCGCGAGTGTATAATCCGGTTCGGTCACCGGCAGCGTCTTAAGCGACAGAATCTCGGAATCATTGGCCGTTCCCAACTGAATGAGGAAATCAAAGGTGCTCTTCAGCATGGTGTCGTTGGCATTGACCTCCACATCCAGCAGATTGCCGTAATTGGTTGAGACCTGCTCGCGTACGATTCTTGCGGCGTACAGATTGTTATAGATAAGGAAGAGGACCAGCGGAGCAACAATAAGGAAAAACCCGAAGACGATGCGGAATCGCACGGACTGCCAGGATCGCATTCGAATTCCCTCCTTGTTCATTGAGGATTTTCATTATAGGATACCTCAAAATCAGAAAATTCGGCAATATACAAAAAAATTCGACAGCATTATTGCTGTCGAATTGGGGATTCTTTAATTTTGCGTATTTGTACGCTTGCTACTTAATGCCAAAACTGTCCCAAAAGGAGGTTGCAATCAAGATTGCATCCCGCTGTCAATACGCTTCATGAACTCTTCGGCGGCGCTGTAGCCGAGCTGCTTCAGCGCCCAGTTATTGGCCGCCGCCTCAATCGGTTTCTTCGCCAACTATGAAGCATTCCTTCGCGTCGTCGACTCGATGATTACCCAGCACTTCAAGTGGCTGCGTAAGGCTACGGATCAAGGCTGGCGCGCAGACATACCGTCGCTGAATGTTGTTGCGACTTCGACTGTGTTCCAGCAGGACCATAACGGCTATACCCACCAGGACCCGGGTCTGCTCGGTCATCTGGTCGACAAGGGTCTCAAGATCATTGACTGGGCAAGCACCGACAAGGGCGGAGAACCGGACATCGTGTTCGCTTCCGCAGGTACGGAGCCGACGATTGAAAGCGTGGCCGCCATCTCCATTCTGCATGAGAAGCTGCCGGAGCTGAAGATTCTCCCTCCAGAATATCACCTAACAAATTCTTCTGAAATCAAAACAGTTGGCAGACCGGGCAATGTACAAGAATGAACGGCGGCGCTGTTGTGGCCATTGCGAAGAAAAGTGCGAATAAGGATCTGGCGGCTCAATATGTGAAGCGGATCATACAGGTATAACAATCAGAGGTTCCAAAAGGGACATTTTCATTAAAAATGTTGTCAGGAACCGGACAAAGAGGATGTCCTTCTCTAGTAATCTATTTTGTTAGTGTACTTTCATAATTTTAGGATAACAAGTCTTCCGAAACTTTGGTATAATTCAAGACGAAGCCGACACCAACCAAGGAGGATCTGGTCATGAAGGATAACGAAAATCTCAAGATATATAATCTGGCCGATATCGGTCATTTGAAAGTTCACGGACGAACGACGAATAACCGGAGTCCGCTTACCCTGTTCTGGACCGGAAGCGGCATTGAGCTTAATGTTACAGGTTCGGAGCTGTGGATTGAAGTCGAATGTGATTATGATTTGTATGAGCCATGGATTCATATGCTGGTTAATTCCGCTCCCGTGAGCCGTAGAATGCTGACTGCCGGACGTTATTGGGTGTGCGTCTTCAGAGGGTTAAATGAAAACGCTGCTAAAAATGTCCGTGTTCTGCGCGAGATTCAGGCGATGAGCGGAGACCCCGCATGCTCGCTGCAGATTCATGCCGTGAAGACGG
The DNA here is from genome assembly GCF_000758685.1 of Paenibacillus stellifer. Taxonomy (NCBI): domain Bacteria; kingdom Bacillati; phylum Bacillota; class Bacilli; order Caryophanales; family Paenibacillaceae; genus Paenibacillus; species Paenibacillus stellifer. The sequence continues at coordinate 5,540,278 of NZ_CP009286.1, read as the reverse complement.
ACGGCGCCTTCCTCCCGGTTCCGGAGAAACCGTACAAGATCGAGTTCATCGGGGACAGCATCACCTCGGGCGAAGGCATTATCGGAGACAAAGCTGAGACCGAATGGATTTCGATGTGGTTCAGTGCGGTCGATAACTACGCGGCATTGACGGCGGATGCCCTGGACGCGGACTTCCGGATTCTCTCGCAGAGCGGCTGGGGCGTGCTGACGAGCTGGGATAATAACCCGAACGCCAACCTCCCCCGATATTATGAGCAGGTGTGCGGGCTGCTGGCCGGAGAGAAGAATGAGGAGCTGGGCGCATTTGAGCCAAATGATTTTGGAGCCTGGCAGCCGGATGTGGTGGTGGTCAATCTGGGAAGCAACGACGGAGGCGCGTTTGTGTCCCCGGAATGGAAGGACGAAGTCACGGGCAAGGTCTACAAGCAGCGGCTGAATGAGGACGGCAGCTTTAATGAAGAGGATGCGTCGAACTTCGAGAAGGCGGCAGAGCGGTTTCTGCACACTCTCCGCCAGAACAATCAGCATGCCCATATCGTCTGGGCTTACGGCATGCTGGGCATGCCGATGATGCCGGCCATCTACCGTGCAGTTGAGGCCTATACACGGAAGGCCGGCGACCGGAAGGTATCGATCTTCCAGCTGCCGAACACGAATGAGGAGACGGTGGGATCGAGAAGTCATCCCGGAGCGCTGTCCCATCAACAAGCGGCGCGGGAGCTGACAGGATACCTGAAGGGGATTTTGGCAAAGTAGGCAGACGGAGACAGCTGTATTTCCTTGCTAAGACAAAGGTTCGCAGCAGAGTATAATGGTTTAGAACATAATTGGATGGAACTTGCTGCGGGGAAGAGATGGTCCGGCAGGATAAGCTGGGGGCTGAACTCCGGGCAGCGGCGATGCTTCCTGTCCGTACTAAATGAAAGGCGGAGAGTCTGCCATGAGCAGGGTAAGCCCTCTTGATATCACGAAGCAGCTGGAACATATGGAAATTGAACTGACGAAGCTGAACGCGAAGCGCTCGCTCAGCGAAGTGGAAAGACGGCTGGAGATTGCCGAGCTGGGGAACTGCCTGCTGCTGAAAGATACAGCGCATCCGCAGTCGCCGTACTATAACCGGGTGAAGGGCTTTGGCCCCGGCGATATTCCGCTGCTGAGACGGATTCTGAACCATTACGGCGAAGCGGCCCCTTGCTTCGACCTGACGCCGAATCATATGACGGCGGATGTCTCGGAGGCGCTTCTGAAGCAAGGATATATGCCGGTGGAGCAGCTGGTCTTCTTGGCGGCCAGGCCCAAGACGCAGGCGAAGCCGTCCCTGCCTGAAATGCGGATTGAGGCGGTAACCGGGGAGAGCGCGGAGACGTTTATTTCCTGGATTGCGCGGTCTAATGGAGAGGCTCCTTACAGCCGCAACATCGTGGACCGGGTGAAGGGCTATTTTCACGCTTCCCATTTTCACAATTACATGCTCACCATCGATGGGCGGCCTGCGGCCATGGGATCGCTTTTTCTGCACGGCAGTGAAGGATATCTCGCCAATGATTATACTTTTGAGGAGTTTCGGGGAAGAGGCTGCCAGACGGCCTTAATCGGCCATCGGCTGTCAGCCGCTGCGGAGCTTGGACTGGAGAATGTCTATACGGATGTGGAGTTCGGCTCGGTGAGCCATGCCAATATGGAGAAGGCCGGCTTCCGCACGGCCTTCATCAACACATTCTGGATGCACGGGTAGACTGGTCCGGGCGGTGGCCTGAGCCGAAGAGAAGACCGGAATCAGCGCGGATTAAGCCTCACCTGGGAGCCTTTGCCTCCGCTCTGGATGCCGGTGTCTTTCACGCCGGCCGCCTTCAGATCATTCGCAAGCCGTTCCAGGACCGATTTGGCAGCCGCAGCCTCCTTGGCGCCGGCTGCCTTGACATTCAGCAGAACCGGCTTGCCGGACAGCAGCAGCTTCTCTGCCTGCCGAAGCTTGGTCTCATAATCATGGTCTTCGATGAAGGCGGTGAAGCGGAGCTCCTTGACCTTCTCGCGGCTGCCTCCGCCAGAAGCGCGGCCGTCTTCCGCTCTGCGGTCCGCAGCTTCCTTCCGCATCGCCGCTTTTCCGGTGCCCTTGGCCATCAGCGTGCAGGGAGGCGGACTGCTCATCAGCGACGTGCAGACGAGGTCGGCACCTGCGCTAATGGCCATCGCCAGCGCTTCGTCTCTCGCAACAACGCCGAGCTGTTCGCCATGCAGTCCGGTGAGGCTTACCTCGGATGCCTTGATTTGTTCGTTGATCAATACTGCCATATCTAAAGAACCTCCCAAACGGATCGATAAAGCTATCATATACGGATGCGGGTTCGCGTTCAAACACGGGATCACGCAGTACGGCGGACCGCGCGCCGCACGGTCCGCCGTACTTTCTCCAAGAAGCTGCTTCGCCGCTGGGCGGGGCAGCTTCTTCATCGAGAGGGCCCCTGAACTGCTAGGCCCGGTTACGCTCCATCCATGCAGCGGCCCAGTCCACAAGCGGCCGCTGCTCCAGCAGCCGGATCTCGGCTCCGCCGATCCGGCGGACCGGAACGCCTATGGCCGTGTCGTATTCCTGGCCAAGCCGGATGAAATCGGAGTCGTCAACGGCCTGGGTTTCGTAGTCGATCCATTCCCGCCGCCCGTCCTTCATGACGGCGCTGCTCTCCCGGGCAAACGCCTTGCCGGGGAAGTCGGCGATCGTCTCGGCCAGATGCAGAGAGGTGTTCTTCTCATAGCCGACACCGATAAGCAGAATATGTCCGTTAAGCTGGTACAGCTTATCCAGCGGCGAGCCTGAGCCGAAGATGTTGCTCAGATCATGATCCCGCGTCAAATAGTCGGCATGTTTGCCAACGGCCGCCACGGACCGCGCGGGATGATCGGAACGGAAGGCGCCCGGCCACTTCCGGAACATTTCGGCAACAACCCCCATGCCGATGGCAGGGGTGATTTCCTTGTCGTAGGCTGGCCAGTGCTCGCGGATAACCGGCCACCACTCGGCCTTGGCCTCCCAATGTACGCCTGTGGAAGGATCGAGATTCTTCCACGTCTGGGAGGGCATCATCAGCGTTCCTTCGCTGCCGACGATTTCGAGCAGAGCCCGGATCAGAGTCTCCGCTCCGCCCACTACATAACCAAGCTTGCTTAAGGACGTATGGACGAAGATATGCTGGCCTTCGGAGACACCGCTGTCTCTGAAGGCCTTAACCAGATCCTCTTTCGTAAATATCTCCCGTATTTCCGCTTGTTCAAACGTTTCCATTGATTCCATCGCTAAAAACCCCCCATTTCTTCGAATGAAGTGCATAAGTTTCTTGTGAATAAGACAAGCCGCCTCTATATGAGAAGCGGCGGCATCCTGGCTTCAATGAGGAAGACGTTCTTCCTCCCACCGGGCCAGCCAGCCCGCGATGTCCTCCGGCTTCAGCGGCCGGCTGAAGTAATAGCCCTGAATTCGCTCGCAGCCATGCTTCAGCAAGTATTCAAGCTGGTCATGCTGCTCCACGCCTTCTGCGACAACTGCCATGTTAAGGCGTCTGCCGATCATGATGATCTGCTCCACCAGCACGGCCTGGCTCGTCTTGTGCGGGATGTGATCAATGAAGGACTTGTCTATTTTCAGGGTGGAGATCGGCAGATGGGTCAGATAGCTCAAGGAAGAATAGCCGGTTCCGAAGTCATCCAGGGCAATCCTGACACCGTGGCTCTGCAGCGCAGTCAGCTTCGGCCCGATCAGCTCGTAGGACTCGACAAGCACGGTTTCCGTGATCTCAAGCTCCAGGCTTCCCGGCTGCAGGCCGCAGGATTCCAGCGTGCGCAGCACCATGTCGTTGAAATCCTTCTGCATCAGCTGGGGCATAGAGATGTTGACCGACATGGTGAGGTGGCCGCAGCCCTGCTCGTGGAGAGTTTTCAAGAAAGCGCATGCGCTTCGCAGCACCCAGGCGCCAAGCGGAATAATAAGATGCGAGTCTTCGGCTACTCGGATGAATTTCAGGGGAGACACATACCCGAGAACCGGACTCTTCCAGCGCAGCAGCGCCTCGAACCCGGTCACCTGATTGAGCGACATATCCGCCTGCGGCTGATAGACCAGCTCGAATTCATTGCGCTCCATGGCCGCGTACAGCTGTTTCTCGATATTCATCCGTTCGGCGAAAATATCGTTGAGCGGGTGATCGAACACGACGAAGCGGCCGCTTCCCTTCTCTTTGGCCTTGTACATGGCGATGTCGGCCCGCTTCACGAGCTCCATGATATGGCTGCCGTGATCGGGATATAAGCTTATGCCGATGCTGAAGCTGATATGCAGCTGGCTGCCGCCCATATCGATCGCTTCCTTAAACCCGGCAAGAAGGCTCGATACGAACGTTTCGATACAGGATGGATCAGACAGCGGATGGAGCAGGATAATGAAGTCGTCTCCTCCGAACCGATACAGCCTTCCCTTGCCGTCCATAATGGAGAGCAAGCGCTCGCTGGCTTTGATGATCAGCCGGTCGCCGAATTCATGTCCGAGCGTGTCGTTGATGTATTTGAAGTTATCGATATCGAGAAACAGGAGAGCGGCCCGTTGATTGGCATCGGCCAGGAAGCTGCCTTCCGCATGTTCATACAAGGCAAGCTTATTGGGGAGATCGGTCAAGGCGTCATGGTACGCCAAATATTCCATCTTGCGCTCGCTCTCCGCCAGCATTTGCTGGTTATCGGTGAGCTGGTCATACTGCTGCCGGAGCTCTTCTTCCGTCGCGATGATTTCCTCGTAGGCGGCCTCCAGTTCTTCATGGCTGTGGGCCATTTCCCGGTAGGTTGCCTCCAGATTCTCCTCCATTCTCTTGATCTGCTTCAGCTGGCGAAGAATGAGAATAAACACCAGAAGGGCGGTGGCGAAAACGAAGAACCACCCCTTGATCATGTTGATTGCCTCGATCCAGCCAGGCGAGGTAACCAAAGCCGAGACTGCACGGTCTGTCAGCAGAATCCACAAGCAGCCCACGATGAAGTAAATACCGGCAATCCGGGCCGAGCCTAGCAGAGGGTTAAAGGAGCGCTTCCCGGTAGCGGAAGAGGAGTGGTGATGATCCGAGGCTGTGTCCGTTTCATGTGATCCCTGCTTGACCTTCCCGCCAATGAACTGCCGCATAATGAGTTCCTCCAAATCATAAACATTTGCCTGCTGTTAAAATTTTCTCCGATGCCCCTTTGAAATCCTTTTTCCGCAAGCCAAAAACCCCTTAAAAAGGGGTTGCGGCGTCGATTTCTGATTATGGAGCGAGGAGCAAAAGCCAAAAAAGCCTGGAACAGCTCAGGCTCTAGGGCAAAAGTATATCACAGCGGCTTTCGGCAGTCTAGCAAATTTTGTGAGATGTGGCATAATTAGTCCGGTACTCGGGTCCTGACAGCCGCGGGCGGCTGTCGGGGATTACCCGAACTCATGAACTCATGGCTCTATGCGTATCCGTCAAGACAGCTGGACATAGAAGGTAGTGGATTCCCCAACGGTGCTCTTGGCGTAAATTTTACCTTTATGCTGCTCGACAATCGATTTGGCGATTGCAAGGCCTAGTCCGTAGCCGCCCTGCTTGCGCGCTCTGGACGCGTCGGTGCGGTAGAACCGGTCGAAGATCCGGGTTAAATGCTCGGGCGCAATGCCCGCCCCCGTATTGGTCACCGACAGCAGAACGCCGTTGTGGGACTTTTTGAGAGCAAGACTTATCGATCCGTGAGGGTTCGTATATTTCATCGCGTTGTCCAGCAGGATCATCAGGACCTGTTGAATCTGCTCGCTGCTGCCGCGAATCATAAGCCCGGGTTCGATATCGTAATCCAGTGACAGCTGCTTCTCGAAAATAACGGCCTCCATCGTAAGGATGGTGTTCTCGGCCGCTTCGCTTATATTGAATTCTCTGACCACCATGCGGGTTCTGGAGTCGTCCATTTCGGTCAAATACAGCAGGTCGCTAGTCAGTCTTGCCATCCGCTCCGCTTCCGACTTGATATAATTCAGCCACTTCGACTGGTTCCGGATCGTGTCTTCGCCGCCTGCCAGCAGCACATCCGCATTGGTGTTGATGATGGCGAGCGGCGTCTTGAGCTCATGGGAGGCGTCGCCGATGAACTGTTTCTGCTTCTCGAAGGCTTCTCTGACAGGCTTGATCGAACGGTTGGCGAAGTAACGGCTTGTAAAATACAGCACGACCAGCATGACCATCCCCACGGCGGCGAAGGTGTAGATGAGTTTCGTCAGGATATCCTGCCTATCGGAGGTATCCAGGAAAACGAAGATGTACCCATCTGCGGTCGGCTGCTTCAGATAGGTCCATTTGCTCCCGTCCAGCGAGAACGTTCCGGTATCCTTCTTCATGGACAGGGCTTCCTGCAGGGCTTGCGGATACAGGCTGGCATCTATATCAAACGGAGCCTTGGTTGTCGTGATTTCGTACGTCTTGTTCGTCTGCACCGTAAAGGCCACCGAGCGTTCGAACGCCTGGCCGCCGCCTCCTCCGGAGCCGCCATCTGCAGGACCGCCCCCTCCGGAAGGGCTTCCTTGATCCGGCTGCCCGGGGCTGCCGCCATCCCGTTGACCGGGCGACTTCTGGGGGGAATCCGCACTCCGGTGCAGTTCCATATCGATGTCGGCCCGGACATTCTGGTACATAATGATATAGATTGAGGCAAAGGCCACCAGCATGATAAGGGAGATGGTTACCAGATTGACAATGAGGAACCGGTTTCGGAGCTTGTCGAACATCAGCTTGTCACCTCTAACACATAGCCAACCCCCCGAATGGTGCTAATCCGCACCTCCGAGTGCAGGAAGGTCATTTTTTTGCGCAAAAAAGAAATGTAGACTTCAACGTTGTTGTACTCCACCTCGGAATCAAAGCCCCACAGCTTCTCGATAATCTGCTCCTTGGAGGTCACGGCCTGCTTCCTTGTCATCAGGAGCTCCAGCAGCTCGCTTTCCTTCAGGTTCAGCTTCATTTCCTTCCCTTTAACGGTAAGCTTCAGATTGCCCGGATGCAGCTCGATATCTCCAAATTTCAACGTGTCCTCGGGCAGCACCTCGCCTTTGCGGCGCAGGGCGGCCCGGATTCTGGCCATCAGCTCTTCCGTGGAGAACGGTTTGGCGATATAGTCGTCCGCCCCGTAATCGAGCCCGGTCACCTTGTCCGAGATTTCGCCCTTGGCGGTCAGGAGAATGACGGGGGTGGGATTGCCTTCGCTGCGCAGCTCCTTCAGCACGCTGATCCCGTCAAGCTCGGGCATCATGATGTCCAGCAGCACCAGATCGTAGATGCCGCTTAGCGCATTATCGAGCCCCGAGCGGCCGTCATGGACGATATCTACCGAATAGTTATGTTTCTTTAATATTTGGGAGAGAGCTTCCGCCAGATGCACTTCATCCTCAACAATTAATATTCTCATAGGTTGTTCATCCTCGCCTAATGTAGTCGTCTATTAAGATGAGGCCATTATATCAGGAATACCTTGAATGAACCTTAACCTTCAGGAAGGAGAACACCTCCGCCCTCAAGACTTTTGTTAAATTAGTGTAAAAAAAGATAAACACCGTGTAAAACCATTTAAGATTCATTAAAGGTTCGAAGCATAAGCTGTTCACATCAGCCGATGCGAGAACATGAATGCAGCATCCAATATCATTCCAAAGACCTCCCAAATAGAAAGGATTTGAACAGACATGGCGATCGAGGTGTTTAACCGGTATGAGAACAAGTACCTGCTGGACGATGAGGCTTACCACCGCCTTTACGAGGATCTGCTCCACTATATGGAGCCTGATGAATACAACAAGAGACATGAGTTCTATTCCATCAGCAACCTGTATTTCGATACGGCTCATGACTCGCTGATCCGAACGAGCCTCGCCAAGCCCAAGTATAAGGAGAAGCTTCGTCTGAGAGCTTACGGGGTGCCGGAGCAGGATGCCCGGGTGTACCTGGAGCTGAAGAAGAAGGTGTTCGGTCTCGTCAACAAAAGAAGAACGGCGCTCTGCCTGGACGAAGCCTATGATTTTGTCCGCACCGGCCGGCTGCCGGAGATCAAGGATTACATGAACCGCCAGGTTGTCAATGAAATCAGCTACTTCCTGGAACGGTACAGCCTGCAGCCGAAGGTCTATCTCGCTTATGAGCGCAAGGCGATGTTCTGCAAGAACAACCGCGATCTTCGGATTACGTTCGACACCAATATCCGGAGCAGACGCTATGATCTGAAGCTGGAGAGCGGAGACCACGGGGCGCCGCTGGTGGAGGACGGAAGATGGCTGATGGAAGTGAAGGCGGAGAAGACGATTCCCGTATGGCTGGCCAAAATGCTCTCCGAGCACCAAATGTACCGTACCAGCTTCTCCAAGTACGGCAATGAATACAAGAAAATGCTGAAGAACGGCAAGATTGAAAGGGAGAGTGTCCTCTATGCTTGATTCGATTTTCTCAACGACTGTAACGACCACCGATTTATCGTTTACCGATTCGATACTGACCATTCTGCTGGCTATCGTGTTGGGCGGCATAATCAGCCTGACGTATATGAAGACCAATGCGGCGGGATTCTCGCAGAATTTCACGTTGACGATGGTGCTGCTTCCTTCCATTGTGGCGATCATCATTCTGCTGATTGGCAGCAATGTCGCCAGAGCCTTCAGCCTGGCGGGTGCCTTCTCCATCATCCGGTTCCGAAGCGCGCCCGGCGACCCGAAAGACATTTCTTATGTGCTGTTCACGATGGCGGCGGGTCTGGCCTGCGGCGTGGGCGCTTTCGGTTATGCCGTACTGTTCACCCTGATTCTGTGCGGACTGATGTTCGTGCTGAACCGCATCAACTTCGGCGCAAGAAAAGGAGTGGACAAGATGCTGAAGGTGACGATTCCGGAAAATCTGGCCTACGAGGACGCTTTTGAGGAAGTCTTCAAGAAGCACGGCGTTGGCTACGAGTTGAAAAAGATGAGAACGACCGAGCTGGGAAGCCTGTATGAGCTGGTCTACATGGTGTCGATGAATGAGAATACGAACCAGAAGGAATTTCTGGATGATATCCGCTGCCGAAACGGAAATCTGGATCTATCGTTGACGATGAATCCTCCGGCTGCGGACAACTGACAACAAGCTAACGGATATAAGAAAGGAATGATTTCAATGATGAAAAATCTTCTAACAACGAGCAAGAAACTGGCTATTGTCTTCCTGTGCGCCGCATTCATGGCGGCCTGCAGCTCCAACTCGGCTACAGAGACCAATACAGGAACTTCTTCGAACGTTACCGTCGCCTCGGCGTCTGCGACTGACGCGGCTTCGGGAAGCGCGACGGCTTCCAGTGCACAACTGGCGAACGTCAGCGTATCGGATCTCGTCACCTTCGACGAAGACGACCAGTCGGCCGACTGGAGAACGGAGAATCCGGTCACGATCAGTCTGACCGGCAGCGGGGCCACAATTGAAGGCTCGGGCGCCGAAGCCGCGGACGGATCGGTGACGATTACAGCGGCCGGAACCTATGTCCTGAGCGGCAAGCTTACTGACGGGCAGATTGTCGTCAATGTTCCGGATGATGGAGATGTTCATCTCGTTCTGAACGGCGCGGATATCAGCAGCAGCGACAACGCCGCTATCTACGTCAAGGATGCCGGCAACGTGAAGCTCACCCTGCAGGAAGGAACGGAGAACTCCGTTTCCGACGGCAAGACCTACGTTCTTGAGGATGCGTCAAGCGACGAGCCTGATGCAACCATCTTCAGCAAGGCCGATCTGATCATCAACGGAACCGGGACGCTGAACGTTACCGGCAATTATGACAAGGGCATCAAGAGCAAGGATGATCTGAAGATTGTGTCCGGTACGCTTAACGTCAAGGCGGTGGACGACGGCATCGTGGGACGCGATATGGTTGCGGTAAGCGACGCCAACATTACGGTGAATGCGGGCGGAGACGGCATCAAGTCGACCAATGATGAGGATGCCGAGAAGGGCTTTGTCGCAATTGCGAAAGGAACGTTCAACATTACGTCCGGCAGCGACGGCATCCAGGCCGAAACGTCCCTTGTGATTGAAGACGGAACCTTCAACCTGGTAACCGGGGGCGGCAATGTGAACGGCGAGGTGAAGACGGAGGAGAACGGCCCGGGCGGAATGATGGGCGGCATGAATGGCGGCGGACAGGGCGCCGCGTTGGCTGCATCGGCTACAACGGCGGCACAGACCACAAGCACTGCATCGTCGGACACATCCGCATCGTCGGAAACCGAATCGACAAGCATGAAAGGGATCAAATCGGCAGGGGATATGGTCATCAAAGGCGGGTCCATTACCGTCGATTCAGCTGACGATTCCGTGCACAGCAACAGCAGCATATACATTGCCGGCGGCACGTTCAGCATCGCATCCGGGGATGACGGCATTCATGCCGATACCTCGCTGACGATTGCCGACGGTACCGTGGACATCACCAAGAGCTATGAAGGCATCGAATCTGCGAATATTATACTCTCCGGCGGCGAAATTCATGTGACGGCCTCCGATGACGGCGTGAACGCCGCAAGCGGCAGCAGCGATTCCGAGACGGGCGGCGGCGGGCAGCCGGGTTCCGGCAGCGCCGGAAATAATCTGCTCTCCATCACCGGCGGGTATGTAGAGGTCAATGCGAGCGGCGACGGACTGGATGCGAACGGCTCGATCGAGATGTCCGGCGGCACGGTCATTGTCAGCGGCCCGACGAATGACGGCAACGGCACGCTGGATTTTGACGGCACATTCAATATTACCGGCGGTACCCTGGTGTCGGCAGGCAGCGCGGGCATGGCGCAGGGACCATCCGAGGAATCCTCCCAGTATTCCATCGGAATGACCTTCACCGAGACGCAGAAAGCCGGAACTCTGGTGCATCTGGAGGACAGCGAGGGCAATGAGATTGTGACCTTTGCTCCGGCCAAGGATTATCGGACGGTGGTTATCAGCTCCCCTGATCTGAAGAAGGACGGCTCCTACACCCTGTACAGCGGCGGAACATCGACCGGCACTGAAAAGGATACCGTATATACGGGCGGAACTTATAGCGGCGGCAGCAAGGTTGTCACGTTCAACCTGGAGAGCATCACCACATGGGTGAATGAATCGGGAGTCACTACGGCTCCAAGCGGAATGGGCGGTGGCGGAATGGGTGGAGGCGGCAAGGGCGGTCCCGGCGGAGGCGGTCCTGGCGGCGACGGGGAAATGCCTCAGGGAAGAGGCCCTCAGGACGCAGGCACAGACGGTGCAGGAGGGCAGACTCAATCTCAATAACCTCACCTCAGACGACAGAAGCGGTACAGTCCTATGCTTGCATGGGCCGTACCGCTTCTTTTATTATTTCTCGGTAAGCGCTCGGCGCCTCAAGGGCGCCGGCAGGCGCTCATCCTTACTTGCCGGAGTGCTTCGCTTCGTCTTTGACTTCCTCGCGGAAGCCTCGAATGCTCTCCTTGCGCCGCTCGTTCTTCTCCTGAATCTGCTCCTGCTCATTGCTGCTGATTTCAGAGCCGAATTCGTTCAAGTAATCCTCGGCTTCATGGAGATTCTCCAGCGTATTCTGAATGCTCTGCTGCAGATGCTCGACATTGTCGGACCGGTTATCCGGCTTAGCCATGGGGTATCCCTCCTGTCAGATGAAGTGCGCATGGGCGCTAATCTGTAGGCTTTGCGGGAAGATGTTCTTTTATGCACATGGCTTTCGGCTCTGCATATTCGGCATTTAAGCGAAGAATAAACGAAGTGCAGTAAGAGCATGAGCAGGCCCAACATATCGGGCTGGGATAATAAAAGCGGGAAATGCCGGATCATCGGCATTTCCCGCTTTTTTGTGGTGCGCCCGGCATGGGCGATAACTCGGCGGTGAAAGTCCGCTACGGGCTTGGCAGTAGGAACTGTTAGCTGAAGGCAAGGGTGTCCGCCGCGAGGCGGAATCTGAAGGAAGCCGGAGGCAAACCCTCGGTCTGACGAACAGAAATCACATATAAGGCATGATGGGACGGACGAGCTTGCCACACAAAGCAAAGTCCAATACTGCCCGAATCCCATGATGTAAATGTGGCAGATAGATGAGGGGAAAGTTATCGCTCTTACCCGGGGAGATCTCACAGACGGGGAGTAGGAGAAAAAAAAATCCGAAACACGGAGTAAAGCTTGTTGTGAGAGGTCAGCAGACGCCATAGTACGCCTGTTGCGTCAGCGGCAAGCGGAAGGGCTGAACAATCGTAAGTCTCGAGTACAGACTGGAAGGAGAACCGGTGCGATGAAAGCAGAATACCGAAAGGGCTGCCCTCAAAGGGATAGTGTGGAACACGAAGAGTATGCGGGAGTGCGGAGTGCCGGAGCTCGGGAAGGTAAAGAAAGAGACGGTGCAAACGATCTGATGGAACGCATCCTGGACAGAGATAATCTGAACCGGGCGTACAAACAGGTCAAAAGTAATCACGGAGCGCCCGGGATCGATGGGATGACCGTAGAGGCGGCGCTTCCGTGGCTGCGGGAAAACAGAGATGAACTGCTGCAAAGCATCCGGGAAGGGAAATACAAACCAAGCCCGGTGCGGCGCAAGGAAATCCCCAAACCAGATGGAAGCGGAGTGAGAAAGCTCGGCATCCCGACCGTCGTAGATCGGGTGATCCAGCAAGCGATCTCCCAGCAACTGCAACCGTTATTCGAGCCACTTTTCTCGGATGGAAGCTATGGCTACCGCCGGGGTCGAAGTGCGCAACAGGCCATTCGGAAAGTCAAAACGTACGCCGAGCAGGGCTATGGACAAGCGGTTGAAATCGATCTGTCGAAATACTTTGACACGTTGAACCATGAGCTTCTTTTGAACTTGCTGCGCAAACAGATCGAGGATAAACGCGTCATCGACCTGATCAAAAAGTACCTGAAAAGCGGAGTCATGGAAAACGGGGTACGACGCGCAACGGAGGAAGGATCGCCGCAAGGCGGGCCGCTGTCTCCGCTTTTGTCAAATGTCTATCTGAACGAATTCGATCAGGAGATGGAGAGCCGAGGCGTGAGGGTCATCCGCTATGCGGACGACATTGTCGTGCTGGCGAAGAGCAAACGAGCAGCCATGCGACTGCTGGAATCCAGCCGGACGTACTTGGAGCAGAAGCTAAAACTTCAAATGAACCCGCAGAAGAGTAAGGTCGTCAGCGTCGTGGCGCAGAAACACTTTAAATTCCTCGGCTATGCGCTGGGAAAGAACGGGAACGGTGTGTACATTCGCACCCATCCGCAATCTCTCGCTAAAGCAAAGAGGAAACTGAAAGAGCTCACGAATCGAAGACAAGGCAGGAGTGCAAGAGAGGTAATGGAGAACGTAAAAGTCTACATTCGCGGCTGGCTGGGTCACTTCTACGTAGCCGACATGAAGCGAATCCTGCAAAACTGGAATGAATGGCTGCGAAGGCGGATGCGCATGTACATCTGGAAGCAATGGAAGAAGCCAAGAACGAAGGTACAAAATCTGCGAAAGCTGGGGATACCGGAGTGGCAGGCTTACCAATGGGGAAATACAAGGCGGGGCTACTGGCGAATAGCCAGAAGCGCAGTATTGAATCGCTCTGTAACAAACGAAAGGCTCGTACAGGCAGGGTATTATGACTTCCCTGCCCAGTACGAGCGCTTGCGTCAATTGCACTCAAACGGTTGAACCGCCGTATACCGAACGGTACGTACGGTGGTGTGGAAGGTCGGCTACTCAATTAATGGGTAGCCTCCTATCCGATCTGCGGATTAATACAGGCTGGGCAGCTTGTCGAGCGTAACGGCATAGTCATGATGATAGGTCCGGTACAGCACCTCGTTCGTCGTCCATTCCTCCGAGGCGCCGTAAGCGTTGGACCAGGTCATATACCAAAGCCAGGGCACGCGGGTCTCCGCCAGCTGTTCGATCGACGGGATCGATCCGATTTCCGCCAGCGCGGCCGGCTTGCGGGATGGCGTAATCCGGATCAAATCATCGTATTCCTCTTTCCGGTCGGTATGCTCATGCTCCGGGGGATATAAGTCTCTGGAGATCAGATCGACGACATCATCCCCAACATAGCCCTCGGCCAGCGGTGAATTCCAGACCCAGATCAGATTGTTCAGCTTATGATGGTTGGTGTAGCGGTCATACATCAGCCGGTACAGCTGTTTTGCCGTCTCGGGCCCGTGCTGGCCCCACCAGAACCAGGTCCCTTCGGCTTCGTGGAAGGGCCGCCAGATGATCGGAATATTCCGGTCCGCGAAAGTACGAAGAAGCTCGGCTATATGGTCCATATCGGACAGAAGGGCGCTGTGCTCCGGCGTTCCGGGAATAACGGCCTGTCTGGCGTCAAAGGTCGTTTTCTCGGAGTAGAAGCTTTTGTCCCGGCCTCCAAACGGCGAGAACCAGTGCCAGGTAAAGGTAAGCAGCCCCTTTCGGTTCAGCGCCCAGTCCCACGCCTGCTCTAGCGTATTTTTGTTCTCTTCAATTTCCGTAAGGCATTCCTCGTCGGCATCCTCGTAATTGATCCCCGGCGAATAGGCGAGCAGCTCAAAGCCGCATAGAGCCGGAAGCCGGCCGGTTACCTCCTCGATATAGCGAAGCTCTTTCTGAACTGTCGTCTGCGTATGCTGGCCGGTGAGGATGCCTTTTCCCTCGAGATTGGCCAGATAGTTCAGCACGGCTCTGACTTCTGCAGAAGCCTCCGGGTTGCACGGCTCTATCGTTTGATTGTATGTTGTCATCAGTGTTCACATCCATTCAGAATGTTAGGATAATGTTATTGTAATATAACAATATTATAATAACAATTATCTATTTTGTATAGGGTCACTTTCCCGGCTGCACTTTCCCGGGCGGCATCTGCTGGCTGTATTTCAGGAGATATCATTCAAATCGTCCCCATTTGCGATAAAATTAATTAGCGAAGTACGAAGGTTGCCCGGAACAAATAGAAGGAGGAATGGGAATTATGCGGCTAGGAGGTCCAGTTAGCAGCGGGAATCATGATCCGGAAGAGTGGATCGCGGCGTTGAGACGGGAAGGCTATCGCGCGGCGGTGTGTCCGCTGGAGGAGAATGTGGAAGAAACGGCGATCCGGGAGTACCGGCTCGCCGCTGAGAGGCATGATATTCGGATAGCCGAGGTCGGCGCCTGGAGCAACCCGATCAGTCCGGATGAGGATATCTGCCGTCAGGCCTTGGCTTACTGCAAGCGCCGTCTGCATCTGGCCGACCTGATCGGCGCCCGCTGCTGTGTCAACATCTCCGGCTCGCGGAGCATGCAGTAGGATGGGCCGCATCCGGACAATTTCGGAGAGGACACCTTTGCACTGATCGTGGATACGGTCCGCGAGATCATCGACGAAGTAGAGCCTTCGGCGGCTTGCTTCACGCTGGAGACGATGCCTTGGGCGCTTCCGGATTCGGCTGACGCTTATCTTGCGTTGTTGAAGGCGATCGACCGGAAGGCGTTTGCGGTCTATTTTGATCCCGTCAACCTGATCGCAAGTCCCCGCACCTACTACCGGAACGGGGATATGATAAGGGATTTTATCGCCAAGCTCGGACCCTGGATTGTCGGCTGCCATGCGAAGGATATTGTCCTCGACAGCCGGCTGTCCGTTCACTTAAGCGAGACGGCGCCGGGACAGGGTGCGCTTGATTATGCAGTGCTGCTGCGAGAGCTGCACAGGCTGAACCGGGACATCCCGGTTATTCTGGAGCATCTGTCCGGCGAGGAGGAATATCGCCGGGCGGCGGCCTATGTCAGAAGCGTCGCTTCTGCTGAGGGAATCAAACTCTAAAACCGGCAACCAGACGTGTGACTGCTGGCGGGGAGTTTATCGTTCCCTGCCGGGGAACGGATAAGATGGCTGGTAACATAAAGCCCGGCCTTAAGCGGTCTTAGGCTGCGTCCATTTCTCCACAACCGGCACCAGCACCCAGATGGCGGCGCCGGCGATGACGGCAGCGATCGCGGAGCCGCCTGCATGCAGAAGCAGCAGCGGAATCCAGAGCAGGCTCAGGAAGAAATGCGTCTTGCGCACCCAGGGGCTTCGCACGCGCCGGATCAGGAAGCCGTAGCAGGCGATAGCCAACAGGACAAGGAACGCCGCAAGCCCGGTATAGACATTGTGGTCGCCGAACTTGGTAATAAGATAATAGCCGCCGTGAACGGCGATCAGCGCCAGAGCGGTCCAGCCGGTGAACTTGTGCACCTTATAGAGCAGCTTGCCCAACTGCTTGACCGGCAAGGAAGGCGACTTCAGCTTCTTCTTGAATCGGAGCCAGGCGAAGCTGGCTGCTCCGCAGATCACCGCCAGCGTTCCCGCCAGCTTAAAGGGCTCCCACCCCTCTTCACGTTCTCCGCGGGGCGGCAGACCCGCTGCTGCTGCGGGAGGACGCGGATGGTCTCCGCCGGCTCCAATATAGAAGGAATAGGCGATTAGCAGAAGGCTGACGACGGCGATGAAGGCTGCGGGAATCCAGACGGTCTTGCCTGCGGGCTTGTTCTTGTGCATGGTTGATTAATCCCCTTTCACGGAATTTTTTCATAGCTTATCACGAGTTGTTTAAGTTTTAATTAAAGCGGAATGTTTACATAAGTCAGAAGAAGAGAGAACGAGGGGAAATATCATGAGAAGAAGATTCATAACGGCGATACTATTTACTTCGCTGCTTGCTGCGGCGGTGCCGGGCTACGCTTCGGCCGGCAAGACCGTCACCACGCTGCCAAGCCCGACTTGGACCGTATCGGCCACCGGCGAGCTTGGCAGCGTGGAAGGGAAGCCTGTGGAGGCCGCCAAGCTGGGCTTGGTCTATCTCCATACGAAGGAAGAGCATGCGACGCAGACCAAGGTATGGCTGGTAGAGACGCTGAAGGCTTTTGACGCCGCTACCGGCAAGCTGAAATGGTCGGCCAATTTCGCCGATCCAGGCACATTTATGGAACGGGAAGCCCGCCCCTATCTGGTGTCGCCGGATGGGACCGTCTACGTGACTTTCACCGATGATGTGCTTGGGGGAGGCACCCAGATTTATGCGGTCGGTCCCGACGGCAAGCGGAAATGGAAGCTGACTCTGTCTGCCGCCAGCGGCAGCCTGTACCGTTTGTCGAACGGCAATCTCGTATTCGCCTCCGAGGGCAAGCTGGACGATAACGGCAATTACACCGGCGCTTCGCTTACCCTGATTCATAAGGATGGCTACAAGCTGCGGAACGTATCGTATAAGGGGACTGCGATGGCCCAAGGTCCGCGCGTGCTCATCCAGACGAACTACGGCGGAGGCAAGGGTTCGCACATAGAAGCGCTGGATACGTCGCTGAAGCGGGTATTTGTCTACCAGCTTCCTGCCGGTTCTTATGCGGAAGTCGGTTATGACGCCGTGCTGTCGGACGGCACGGCCCTGATCCGCACCAACCTGCCAAAGACCGGCAACCGCCTGCTTGGCTTCAGCCCCGGCGGCAAGCTGCTCTGGGGACGGGATATCGCGGGCAACGCAACCGTATCATCCCTCGGAGATGTCTACGGCGTCTTCGGAAACGGCAAGCTGGCGGTCTATAACACCAAAGGTCTTGTGAAGTCGGCCGCCTTCCAGGACAAGTCGGAGTTCTTCATCTCGCTGTCTCTGCTGCAGGATGACCGGATCGGGCTCAGCTTTGATGGCGCCGCCTTCCATGCGCTGGACGCGAAGACGCTCACGCCGGAGTATACGGTCAGACTCGGTGAAGACGACCAGTTCGATTTCACCTACACCGGCAGCGGCACCGGGTATGTGACGAAAGATGGCAAGCTGTCCAGAATCGACCTCTAAGATGCGGCCGCCTATAGATTAGAATTCGGTTGCATAACGAATACAAAGGCCCCGGCCCGCCAGCTCCGTATCGAGAGCTGCGGGCCGGGGTTTTCTGTGCGGCCGGTCAGGAGGGCTCTTCGATGAACGCATTCTGCGAGGATACCCGGTTGCGGCCGAGCCGTTTGGATTTCAGCAGGAGATGGTCGGCTTGAACATACCCTTTTTCCATCAGATCCGGCTTTCCGACAGGGAAGTAATACAGCCCCGCCGATGCCGTATATCCGACCCGGATGCTCCGATCTCCGTATTCCACATCGACCAGCGTATTCTCCAGGCTGCCCAGCGTAATTTCAGCCCAGTCCATGCATTGGCCGTAGGTGCGGTTCCGCAGAATGACGGTGAACTCCTCGCCGCCGCTGCGGAAGAGGAAATCCTGCGGGCCGAGGCGGGAGAAGAGGGTATTCGCGAAATGCCGGATGATCCCGTCGCCGACTGTATGGTTGTAGCTGTCGTTGATTTTTTTGAAATTGTCGATGTCCATCACCACAAGCCCGATAATTTCGTCCGAGCGGTCGAGCTCATCCATCTTCTGGTCCATGAAGGCCCGGTTATATGCGCCGGTGAGAAAGTCGCGGTAAGCCATCTGCTCGAACTTATCCCGCTCATGCTTGTCCTGAATGCTCTGCGATTTGGAGTAAAAGGACAGACTGACGACATAATTGAGCAGGAACAGGGAGAGCAGCATGCCCCACTGTCTCTCCATCAGGCAGAATAACAGCATCGTGTTGGTGATCGCGACCTTTCCGATATCGAGCAGATTGCCGTATTTCAGCATGTTCTTGGCATTGCGGATCATATCTTCTTCGCCCGAAAGCGAAAAGGTGATGATGAGATTGATATTGGCCAGGAGGGTCGCCAGCACGGTCAGCAACGGCATGAGCAGCCAATAGCCGAAGGCATAGGGCTCGAGAAACGGGTACAGCCAGTGGAACAGGAAATAACAGATGGAGCCGTTCAGGGCGTAGGAGCCGATGTTGTAGAGCATGTCGAGCCCTTCGTGGGGATCTGCTTTTTTGGTTCTTTTTTTATACAGATATATAGTTAAAGCGTACAGGAATTCGAAAATAAACACGCCCAGCGGACCGGTAAACACACCGAAGGACCAGGTGTAGCTGATTCCGTATTCGATGGCTGTCGTGCCGCTCCGGGTAATGATCTTGAACCGGTAGTAGACGGTCGAGAACAGCCAGAACATCAGCAAGGCAATGAGATAAGAAGAGACTGGCACAGTCAAGGGAGCGGAATAGATGGCGATGAACAGACTGGAGAAAAACAGAAAAAAGTCAAAAAACCTTGCTTTCAGCTTCACGTTCGTTATTCCTTTCAAAGGAGAGCCTTCAAACGTTAAGAATCGAATGATGCAAAATGCCGGGAAAAGCGCCCTATCATTCTGTGAATCATTCTGTGAATTATATCATACACCGCTTTATCATGACAGAGAAGGAAAGGGGCTTCCGACCACGGGAAAGAAAAATCTGCGTCTGCAAGGGGTTCCTTGATAAATGTCTCGCGAAAGCACAAAATAAGGATATTACAATTTTACGCATTTATCGGCAGTGACTCACGCAGCCAATGAATGGCGCAAGGGGGACGAGCAGGTGGAGATTGGCCTGAGCACGTTTGTAGAGACTACGCCCGATGTGGTGACCGGCGAGACGGTCAGCCATGCACAGCGGATCAGGGAGGTGGTGGAGGAGATTGTTCTGGCCGACCAAGTAGGCCTGGACGTATTTGGGGTCGGCGAGCATCATCGCCGGGATTATGCAGCATCTTCTCCTGCGGTGGTGCTCGCTGCGGCGGCTTCTCAGACGAAGCACATCCGGCTGACGAGCGCTGTAACGGTGCTGTCGTCGGCTGATCCGGTACGCGTCTTCCAGGATTTCGCGACACTGGACGCCATTTCAGAGGGCCGGGCAGAGATTATGGCTGGCCGGGGCTCCTTCATCGAATCGTTCCCGCTGTTCGGTTATGATCTGGAAGATTACGACGAGCTGTTCGACGAGAAGCTTGAGCTTCTGCTAAAAATCCGGGAATCGGAGAAGGTGACCTGGAAGGGCGGACACCGGTCGGCGATTCAGAACCTCGGCGTCTATCCCCGTCCGGTACAGAACCCGCTGCCGGTGTGGATCGGCAGCGGAGGCAATGCCGAGTCGGCGGTCCGCTCCGGACTGCTGGGCCTGCCGCTTGTGCTGGCGATTATCGGCGGCCGTCCCGAGCAGTTCGCGCCGATCGTGCAGCTCTACCGAAGAGCGGCGGCGCAGGCCGGCCATGACGTGTCCAAGCTATTCGTCGGCTCCCACTCGCACGGCTTCATTGCCCGCACCGACGAGGAGGCGGCGGAGAAGTTCTTCCCGTCTACCCAGGCGGCGATGAACGTACTGGGGCGGGAGCGGGGCTGGAGCCATTACGACCGTTCCAGCTTCGACGCCGCCCGCAGCTTCGAGGGCGCGCTGTATGTAGGCGACCCGGAGACGGTCGCGAAGAAGATCGTCCATCTGCGCAAGAAGGTCGGCGTCACGCGCTTCATGCTGCATGTGCCGGTCGGCTCGATGCCGCATGACGAAGTGCTGGGCGCCATCGAGCTGCTGGGGCGGGAGGTCGCGCCCCGTGTGCGGGAAGAGGTCGCCCGCTGGGAGGACTCGGGATCGCCGGGAGCCTGATGTCCTGTCCGGCGGTGTCGGTTCCCCGAACGAGGTGTTCCCTCTGCTGCCCGGCCCTTGCCTTGCCGCAGGCTTCTTACTATTATAGGAGGTAAGAAGGAAGACGCTTACAGAATCGGGGAGCGCTATGAATGTTCTGGTTACCTTGAACTCGAACTACATCAAGCCGCTGAAGGTTATGCTGAAGTCGCTGTTTCTTACCCATCCGGGGGAGCATTTTACCGTGTACGTCATGCACTCCGGCCTGACGGCGGCGGAGCTGGATGATTTGAAGAGGTACACGGAGCTGGACGGACAGGACCTTGCCGTTATCACGGTGCGAGAGGATATGTTCGGCGACGCGCCTGTCGTGAAGCATTACTCGAAGGAAATGTATTACCGCATTCTCGCTTATCAATTCCTGCCGGCTGATATGGACCGGATTCTGTATCTCGATCCCGATTTGATCGTCATTAACGATCTGCGGGAGATGTATGATCTGGACATCTCGGACCGGCTGTACGCAGCGGCTTACCACGACCGGCTCTCGGTCAAGGAAATCAACAAGCTGCGCCTGAAAGCCTACGATCTGGAGGCGTATTACAACTCCGGGGTTCTGCTGATGAACCTTGACCTCCAGCGCAGAAAGATCAGGGAACAGGAGATCTTCTCGTTCGTGGAGGAGAACCGGAAGCGCCTCATTTTGCCTGACCAGGATATTCTGAACGCGCTGTACTCCAAGTCAATCCGGCCGCTGGATGAAATCCGCTACAACTACGACGCCAGGTATTATTTGTACTACAAGCTGGTCAGCAACGGAGCAGTGGACATGGATTATGTCATCCGCCACACGTCGATCATTCATTTTTGCGGCAAAAGAAAGCCGTGGACCAAGGGATATTCCGGCCCTTTCCACTCCTTGTACAAACATTACGAGGTGATCGCGCTGCCCTAAGCGGAGACGGCCGCTCCGCATGACTCGGCAGGATTTAAGGCAGTCGCAAGGCAGTCGCAAGGAAGAATAGACTCCGGGGAGGAATAACAATGAACGAGATGACGGTTAGAGTGAACGGCGCGGAGCTGATTCTGGAGCGCGTCTTCGATGCCAAGAGGGAACTGGTGTTCAAGGCGTTCACTGAAGCGGAGCATTTGAAGCATTGGTGGGGACCGAGAGGCTGGGAGCTGCCGGTCTGCAAGGTCGACTTCCGCCCGGGAGGGACCTGGCATTACTGCATGAAGTGCGTCGATGAGAAGCAGGGCGATTTCTTCGGCATGGAATCCTGGGGCAAGGCGGTCTACGGCGATATTCAGGAACCCGAGCGCTTTATCTATACGGATTATTTCTCCGATGCCGAGGGAGGCATACAGGAGGGGCTGCCGCCTTCGGAGATTGAAATCCTCTTCGAGGAGCAGGGCGGCCTGACCAAGGTGATCAGCCGGTCGCGGTTCGGCTCGGAGGAGGAGCTCCGGACCGTCATGGAGATGGGGATGGAGCAGGGCATCCGGGAGACCTGGGACCGGCTTGCGGAGCATCTGGCGGCTATCTCATAAGCAGGCAGGCAGGAGCCTGCAACCGGACCGCAGGCGGACAAGCCCGGCGGATAACAGGAAGGCGGGCGCTCAATGTGGGCGGCCGCCTTCCTGCGTTCATACGCGCGGTATTGGAGCATTCAAATGCCCGCATTCCGTCCGCCGCTTCTGGTCCGCCTATTCCGGTCCGCCTATTTCCCGGCCGGATATCGGCGGCAGGAAGGAAATGGGACCATGCAGGGGGAATTAATATCTATAACTTGGTGCTCAGCGGGTCTTCCCGTAACATGGAATAACGCTGAAATGATAGCGCTTTAGAGCCGCATGAAATGAACGTGACAGTAAAACTCATGGGATGGAGGCATGGAATTGTGGAACAGGTTCGCGCGCTTGCGCAGTCGTTAAGGGACAATATTGGGCGGGTCATTGTTGGCAAAGGAGAGGAGGTAGATCTGCTGCTCACGGCGCTCCTCGCCGGGGGGCATGTGCTGCTGGAGGATGTGCCGGGAACAGGAAAGACGCTGCTGGCCAAGAGCCTCGCCGCTTCCCTCGACCTCAGCTTTCAGCGGATTCAGTTCACGCCGGATTTGCTTCCATCGGATTTGACCGGCATTCACTTCTATAATCAGAAGGATGGGGAGTTTCACTTTCGCCCCGGTCCCCTGTTCGCTCAGGTTATTCTCGCGGACGAAATCAACCGGGCGACGCCGCGTACCCAGGCGAGCCTGCTGGAGTGCATGGAGGAGCGCCAGATCAGCGTGGATGGGAAGACGCTTAAGCTGGAGCGGCCTTTCATGGTGATGGCGACCCAGAATCCGGTCGATAATCAGGGCACTTTCCCGCTTCCCGACGCGCAAATGGACCGATTCATGATCCGGATGAAGCTGGGGTATCCTTCCAGCCGGGAAGGGGTGGAGATTTTGAAGCGCACGGCCGGAACCGGCGGAGCGACGGATATCGGCCGCACTGCGGGCGCGGCGGATGTGCTGGCGGCGCAGCGGCTGTGTGAGGATGTCGCGATCGGGGACGATCTGCTGGCCTATATCGTCTCGCTGGCGGAGGCGACCCGCAATCATCCCGAGGTGCTGCTCGGTGTCAGTCCGCGCGGCACGCAGGTGCTGCTGCGCGCCTGCCGGGCTTACGCGGCTCTGCAGGGCAGAAGCTATGTGCTGCCTGATGACATCAAGACGCTGCTGCTTCCCGTCTGCGCTCACCGGCTGGTTACCCGCAAGCGGTACAGCGCGGACGACACCGCAGGGCGGATTCTCCAGGAGCTGCTGGAGCAGATTTCCGTTCCGAGCGAAGAGGGACTGGAAGGAGCGTGACCTGAGAGTGGGACTGATCTGGCTGCTGATCTCCTGCGCTGCCGTCACGTGGCTTCAGGGCGTGCTGCTGGGCAGACGGGCGCTCGCCAACCTTACATACAGCCGGCAGCTCAGCGCCGGGACCTGCCATGCGGGCGACCGCATTGAAATGGTGGAGACGATTGCCAACCGCAAGAGGGTGCCCGTACCCTGGCTCCGGCTAGAAGCCATGCTGCCTTCCTCCCTGATGTTCACCCGCAGCAAGGAAACGTCCATCAGCAGAGGGAGCATTTATCAGAATCATACCAGCCTGTTCACGCTGCCGCCAAGAACCCGCATCACCCGCACCTACCAGGTGGGCTGTAGCGGACGGGGCGTCTTCTCCATGGAGTCGGTTACGATGACGGGAAGCGATCTGTTCGGGATCTATATGCCCAGCCGGACGATTACACTCGGCGAACGACTGGTGGTTTACCCGCAGCTGCTGCAAGAAAGCGAGCTTCCGGCCTCATGGAGAACGTGGCAGGGCGAACTCGCGGTCCAAAGATGGGTCGTGGACGACCCGTTCCTCCTTACCGGCGTCCGGGAATATGCACCGGGTGATCCGATGAACCGGATTCACTGGAAGGCAAGCGCCCGCACCGGGAAGCTCCAGGTGCACCGTACCGGATACTCCGCCGATCCGAGGGCGATGATCTGCCTCAACATTGAGGAGTCGGAATCGATGTGGAGCGTGGTCACAGAGCCGGACCGGATCGAAGCGGCTCTCTCCTGCGCGGCGACCGCCGCCGCTTCGCTCATCCGGCAGGGAATGGCTGCGGGCTTCGGCCATAATGCCTACAGCGTGGCTGCCGGCGAGGAGGACAGCCGCGTGGAACCCGCATACGGCATGCAGCATTTGGCAGCTCTGCTCGAGAACATGGCGGCTGTCGAGCTGAAGGCCCGCATGCCGTTTCACGAGTTTCTGGCGCTGGAAGCAGAGCGGGAGACGAATGAGTCCTGGGACTATCTGCTGGTCACGGCTCATATCTCGGACCGGATCGCGGAGGCGATCGTCCGGCTGGAAGCGATAGGCCACCGTGTGACGGTCGACCGGGAAGTTTTACGGAAGGAGGGTCCGCGTTCATGAACCGCTTCATGCAAGCTCTGGGGTTATCCGGAAACTCCGGCCGAGGCAAGGCGGAGCTGGGGCGGATGGCAGGAGCATCGCTGCAGGAGACGGCGGCGCTCTATCCGTTCGCGCTGCTTGCGGCCGTGTATGTGCTGGGCACATCGCCGCTTGGCCTGCTGCTCCTTGCCGGCGGCTTCCACTATGCCGGCACGCTTGCCGGAGACAGGCAGTCGCGGGCGGGCGGCTCCCGGCTGCTTCTGCCGGCATTAACGGCCGCCGCAATGGCCGCCGGCATTCTGGCTTTCGGCCTGCGCCCTGCCGGAGCGGCCGGTGCAGCCGCGCTGCTGGCCGCCGCAGTGCGGGGGCTGATCACCGGACGAAAGCGGCTGTGGACAGGTGTGCAGATACCGCTGCCGCTGTGGGGCATCGCCCTCTCCGTGATCTTGTACGTCTATATTGCAGGCTCGAATCCGCCTGCGCTGACTCCGCACCGTACCGAGTTGTACGTGCTGTGCATGACGAACCTGTTCGTGCTGCTGCTGCGCTGGAATACCGACCAGGTAAGGTCTGCTTCGCCGTCGTACGAAGTCGACGGGCAGACCGCTTCCCGCATTGCGGCCGTCAACCGCCGCCTGACCTGGCTTACGCTCATCCCGATCGTCCTGATCGGCGCTTGGCAGGGCTTCGGCCCGCTGCTCCTCCGGCTGGCCCGCTGGCTGATTTCGCTGCTGCAATCCAGCAGCATTCCGGCGGAGCCTCCGAAGCAGGAGGAGTCTCTGGCCGCCGCCGAGCTCAGGCATATGGCCAAGGAGGAGATCGGAGGGACTCCGCTGTGGCTGACCATCCTCGGTTATACGCTGCTGGCGCTGCTGAGTGCAGTGATCGCTGCAGGAGTAGCCGTACTGCTCTACAAACTTCTGTCCAAATGGCTGCCGGAGCGCTTGCGTCTGTGGGTCCGGGGTCTGCTTCAGCGGTTTCGCAGACTCCGGGCGATCCGTCGTGCTCCGGGTGAGCAGGCCGAGTATTTGGACGAAGTCGAGCGGATCGAGGGCGTCCCGCCCAAGCGGTGGCGGCGGCGGCGCCCGGACGGCAAACGCCAGTACGCGGGAGACGATCCCCGTCAAGCTTATCGGCAGCTGATCGCCCGGGCGATGAAGCGCGGGTTCGTCTTCCGCACAAGCCGGACACCATCCGAGAATGGGACCGAACTGGAGACGGGAGGCCGTTATACCGATTATTCGCCGGAGGAGGTGCGGCAGCTGATCGCCCGCTATAATGAGGATCGCTACGGCCGGCGATAGTGCAGCATGCTTGGTTTTGCGAATTTTCGCATAAATTTACGATTAACTGGATACGACTCGCCCCGGTAGATTTATAATGATCCTTAAGCATCATTGTGAGGACCATTATTCTACGGACAGGGCAGGTTGATTTCAGATGAATAAGATAGAACAGCTGCGGGGTTTGATTGACATTATTCAAAGCACACATGCCGAGGATGCGGCCGTAGTCCTGGCGGATACGGAGAGAGTGGTGGCTTATTTGCCAGGCAAAACCATCGATCTGAAGGTGCCGATCGGGGCGGGGATCGAGAACTTTAAGGGAACGGTATCCTACGCCGCGCTGGAGACGGAGCAGGTGCAGCGCGAAGAGCGCGGTCCCGAAGCCTTCGGCGTGCCCTACATTTCTTCGGCAGTGCCTGTTATAGAGGATGGCCGGGTTACCGGGGTAATCGCCTCGATGGTTTCCAACCGCCGGAACATCCGGCTTCAGGAGGGGGCGCAGGAGCTGTCCTCGCTGGTGCAGGAAATGACCGCGACCACGGAGGAGGTAACCCGGTCCGGACATGGAGCGGCGGCAAGGCTGGACGAACTGGCTGAGCAGTCGAAATCCATGCTGCAGCAGATTGAGAACAGCTTTCAGATTCTGACCTCGGTCAAACGGATTGCCGATCAGTCCCATCTGCTGGGCCTCAATGCCGCTATCGAATCGGCGAGAGCCGGAGAGTATGGCCGGGGATTTGAAGTGGTGGCGAAGGAGATCCGCAAGCTGGGAGCAAACAGTGTAGATCTGGTTGAGCATATTCAGGAGCAGTTGGAAGACATGAAGCAGTCGATCGTCCAGATGAACGATTCCGTTCAGGAAGTTCGCGAGTATGCGCGGTACCAGGCGCAATCCATGGAGGAGCTTGGCCGGGCCTACGGACATATTGCGGGTACGGCGCAGGAGCTGTCTGAACTTTCCTAAATATCTTCTATTCAGTATTCTCTTTAAAATGTCGATAATGACTACAATCAGACAATCATTTTAAGGAGATGCATATGGATACCCTCACTGCTTTGATTCTGGCAGCACCCTATTTCAAGCAAATTCATGCACAGGATATTATGGTTGGGATTACGGACAAGGATATTTTTCATTACTACGCCCCCAGCGA
The DNA here is from genome assembly GCF_000758685.1 of Paenibacillus stellifer. Classification (NCBI taxonomy): domain Bacteria; kingdom Bacillati; phylum Bacillota; class Bacilli; order Caryophanales; family Paenibacillaceae; genus Paenibacillus; species Paenibacillus stellifer. The sequence continues at coordinate 5,513,379 of NZ_CP009286.1, read as the reverse complement.
GAAGTTGAACTTCGGCCTTGTTAAAGGCAGCCCGGTACCGAAGGAGGACCCTACGCTGATGAGTGCGCTGGCCGGACAAGTGACAGTCAACCGCCTGCCCAAGGATATTTACGGCAGTGTAGTCATTTCAACGGCAGTGCCCATTTACGGGGGAGATCAGGACATTATCGGCGCGTTCGCGATAGCCTATACACTGGATAATGAAGAGAAGATGGAGAATCTGACCACCCAGATCAGCGGAATCAGCGGCCAACTGGTCGACATGGTACAGACCGTAGCGGCGCAGGCGGAGGAACTGTCGGCTACCACCTCGCAAATTCTGGACAACTCCCGCCAAGCGGTAGCGGAATCGCAGCAGGTCAACAAGGTCGCCGGCATGATCCGGGAAATTTCCGAGCAGACCAATCTCCTCGGCCTGAACGCGGCGATTGAGGCCGCGCGCGTCGGAGAGCTCGGCGCGGGCTTCGGCGTTGTGGCGTCGGAAGTGCGGAAGCTGTCTGTTCATACGAAGGATGCGACGCGGGAAATTGAGCAGGCGCTCGGCAGCGTGCGCAGTTCCATCAAGCAGATGGAGATGGAGATCGAATCAATCGCCGCTTCCTCCACGGCTCAGGCCGAGCTGGTTACCCAGTTCAGCGAAGTGATCGAACAGTTAAACCACACAAGCAAGGAAATGGCGGATTTTATTCAGACGGTGGCGGGTTAATCCGTCAGGAATCTTGTTGATGATCTGTGAGAGAAGGCCGTGCCTTATGGGGGCAGGCCTTTTTCTGTTTGATCAGTTGCTGAAGGGACGTTCTTGGACGATCAAAATCAAAGGGAAAGGCAGCCTGCTGTGCAGGGCCTTTCCCTTTTTGCGCCTGGGAGATTAGATTAGGAGGGGAATGGGCAGGCATGCAAGTGCATGATGTTCTGGGGCGAGCCGGAGGCGGCCCCCTTTTTTCCGCTGCCCGGCTGCTTCAACTGTGCCGCTCCGCCGCCTCCTTGTGTACCCGTGACGAGACGGCCGGAGGGCGGCCCCAGAATTTCCGATTCCCGGATCGGAGCTACAGCCTGGGTATAGAGTCCGGGGTCGACGCCGTAAGCCTGGCTCATAACCTTGGGCGGGATGGCTTTCAGGAAATCCGAGCCATAGACGATATCGGGAGTGGGAACATCGAACACGGTGAGAAAATGCGCCTCCTCGGATAAGGCGACGATCCAGTGGAACCACCCTCTGGGGAACAGGCACACCTGGCCCGGGCACAGTCTGTAGGCAAGCAGCCGCTGGGCGAAAGGATCGAATACCGAAGTCATCAGCTCGCCGCCGATGACAAAGACCATCTCCGAGGCATTGGGATGCCAGTGCGGCTGAACCGTCATTCCTCTGGACATGTGGACATTGAAAAAGCCTGTCCGGATGCCCGGGAGCTGGGCCCCGAACAGTTGGGTCAAGTAATTCCGGTCGTCGCGTTTGTACTGGATATACGTATTGGAGTCACCCGCCAGCGCGGCCGCAGGCGGAGCGGGCATTACGTTCATTATTCTCTTCCCCCATCCATAGGCGTGTGTCTAGTTCAGCCTATGCTCCGGCCGAGGAAGAGGTTCTTAGCATCTTGTATACTGCCCGATATACCAATCAATGATTTTTCGGGCAATGCTGACCTTGGCCGGAATAACCGGCAGGCTGTCCGGGCGGAACCAGTCGGCATGGACGATCTCCTCGCCGTCCACCGCGATTTCGCCGCTCTCGTAGTCCGCCAGAAATCCGACCATCAGGGAGTGCGGAAAGGGCCACTGCTGGCTGCCGAAGTAGCGGATATTCGTAACCTTCAGTCCGACCTCCTCCATGATCTCCCGCTGGACGCAGTCTTCCAGCGTCTCGCCGGGCTCGACGAAGCCAGCGATCAATCCGTACATATTATTCTGGAAGTGTCCGGCGTGGGCGAGCAGAATCTCATCGCCCTTCAGCACGGCGGTTATAACGGCCGGTGCGATACGAGGATAGCTGACGAGCCCGCATTCCGGGCATTTCCGTGACCACTCGGCCTCCGACGGCACTGTCTGGGTACCGCAGCGTCCGCAGAACAGATGGGTTTCATCCCAAGCGAGCAGCTGAACCGCCTTGCCCGCCAGGTGGAACAAGTCCTCATCCATCGCTTCGTACAGTGAGCGCAGGGGACGGAAGAGAAGTCCTGGCGGTTCGGTTGCTTCCGGGGAGGCTTCAGCGGCGAAGCAGGGAATACTTCCGAACGTTCCGAGATAAAGAGTGCGGATAGAAGCGACCGTCAGCTCTTCCGGCGACAGCGCCAGGGGAACGGCAGCCGCGCCAGAGTCTTCGGCGACAAGCAGTTGGCCTGCGCGGAAGATGAACCAGTAGGCGGGACCCTCGAAGCCGGTCTCCTGCACAACGGCCGGCACATAACGGTTATAAATGCTCAGTCTGGGTTTGGACATGGGATCATGGACCTTTCCTGGGCCGGGATACCGCGGCGTCAGCGGTGCCGGCGGCATCCCGGCCATCCTGAATTTTCCTCTAAGGATAGCAAAAAAGGGGAGAGCTGACAAACTGTCTACCGTAAGAAATGCCGCAGACACCGGGGAAAGGCCATGTTAAACTTGGAAAAATGTGTTAAAGGGGGTTCGAGGATGAGAGCGGTGCGTTTTATCAACTGCGCTGAAGCGCAGACTTATTTGGACCGTAACGCGGACAGTGGCAAGATCTGCGTCCTGTTTGCGCCGGTTCCCCATGTGCTGGAATTATCCGCCACAGCGCCGCCAGGAATCATCCTGTGTTCGACCGCCGGCGAGTATTCGTCCGAAGGCTACGAGGACGGCGTCATTACCGGCTTTGAATGTGCGGCCGCAGAAGCGGAGGTCGTGGAAATCGGCGATCCGCCTATTCTGAGCCTGGACAGGCTTGAGGAAGCGTATGGCAGGGCGGCGGATAATCCCGAGGCCTTCATGCTTCTGTTATGCGACGGCCTGAACGGAGGAGAGGAGCTTCTGCTGAGCACCTTCTTTTCGCTTCGTCCCGATTTCAAGATTATCGGCGGCAGCGCAGGCGACGGGCTTCAGTTCAAGGAGACGTATATTTTTGCGGATGGACGCCGGATGTCGAACGTCGCACTGCTGATCTCCCCGAAAGGCCGGACTTCGCTGATTAAGGAAAATATTTATTCAAGAACCGGCACCACGATGCTGGTGACGAAAGCCGATGTGCTGAACCGGACCGTGTACACGTTCAACAACCGTCCCGCCAGCGAAGTGTATGCGCGGCTGCTCGGGGTGCGCGAAGAGGAGCTTGCGGAGCACTTTATCAACCACCCGCTCGGCAAAGAATATGAAAGCGATATTTTTATCGCTTCGCCAATGAAGGTCAATAGCGACCGGTCCATCACCTTTTACTGTGAACTGATGGCGAATACGTTCGTGCATCTGCTGAAGCCGGAAGACCCGCTAGAGGTGGTGCAGCGGACGCTCAGGGAAGCGCCCCGCAGCCCTTCTTTTGTCTTCGCCGTCCACTGCATTCTGCGATCGTTGAAGTTCAAGCAGGAAGAGCTGTGGGACCGGTATGACCGGGAGATCATTGACTACTGCCGGAATACGGCGGGCTTTGTGAGCTATGGAGAGCAGTACTACCGTCACCATTCGAACCAGACAATGGTGATGCTTGTGGTAGAGGAGGATGAAGATCATGCTCAGCATATTGTTTAAATCGGGGAGGCGCAAAGCTTCAAGAACCGAAGCCCTCGATGGGCGGAAAGAGGCCCCCATTCCAGCGACGGCGGAGATAGGAGGCACCGGGGAGAACCGGCAAGAGGGTGTCCGATCTCCCGGAGAGAAGGCGGACGCCATGAAGTTCATCTTCGTGCTGGCAAGGCAGCTGCAACGGGAGACCGACAGCCTCCTGGATGAGGAAGGCGTCATGACGGGACGCTTCAGCGAGCTGCTGGAGGGTACGGGCTACACCGCTGGACAAATCGGGGAGGTACGGCGGCATCTGGAGAGCCTGTCCGGGAGCAGCGAGCAGACGACCGAACGGATCGACCGGGCGTTTGATAGTTTCGATGCCTCGACCCGCAAGGTGGATCAGGCCAAGCGGGAGAACGGAATCATCGCGGAGCAGTTCGGCCACGTATCCGGTATGTTCCTTGAATTTACGGAATTGTTCGACGGGCTGGCGGTCCAATACCGGCAGATTGAAGGCTTCGCTTCGGTGATTGCCGAAATCGCTTCCCAGACCAATCTTCTGTCGCTCAACGCTTCTATTGAGGCGGCCCGTGCGGGTGAACATGGGAGGGGCTTTGCGGTAGTGGCCGATGAAATCAAGAAGCTGTCTGACAGCACCGAGCAGAACGCGAAGGACATTATTGGCTCGCTTGGGGCTATGACGGACGCGATAGCAAGGCTCCAGCGGAAATCGTCGGACGGTATGGAGATGATGAAAGGAACTAACGCACTGGTCGGCAGTTCCGCGGTCTGGATGGATGAGATCGCCTTTGCCCAGCAGGAAGTGAAGCAGGTGCTGGACAGCGTGAAGGAATCCCAGGACCGCAACCTTGACGAGATTGCCGGCATCCATGACAAAATGCGGGAGCTGGCCGAGAAGTCGACGCAGGACAACGGCCAGTTCGAGGCGCTGATGCTGAGCGTCCAGAGAAAAGCGGACGGGTACCTGAAGATTCTGCATCATCTCAGGCAGATACGCAGCCTTCAGGAGAAAAGGGAATCCGGGAACCCAGGGGAGGAGAACCGGGGATAACGGGAACGAACGGGATTAATCGGCGATGCGTCGCCTTACATTCACCTGACCTTATCTCCTCAAGCTGCGTCCTGAATCTCCTCAAGCTGCGTCCTGATAAGAGCCTCATTCTTAACCGTTATGGCTGGCTTGGCCGGGGGGTTCTCCATCGTTCAACTTCAACAGCTTGTCCGACAGCAGCTCCAGCGCTGCCGTCACCTGCCCGGTTTCGTCCGGCGACAAACCCGCGTATCTGTCTGCGACCAGCTGCTCAAGCCGCGAATCAGACAGCGCCATCAGCTCTTGTCCCTCCGGGGTCAACTCCACGTAATACACTCTTTTATCCTCAAGGGCGGCTCGTTTGGCCACCAGCGATTTCTCCACCAGCTTCCTGACCTCGCGGCTTGTATTCGGCAGCGACATGCCGGTACAAGCTGCGATCTGTCCCAGAGTCACGCTTCTCTCACTGTACAGGAAATGCAGAATTTCGAACTGAAGCAGTGTAATCGCCTCAGGCTTGATCGCAATCAGCAGCTGACTCGTCAGCTTGCTGAACCCAATGCCGAATACTTGCAGCTTACGGGCTAACTGTACCATCGACATATCCATCACCTCTTCGTCATACCGACATTTTGCATAACACGAATAATAACGCATAAAGGTCCAATATATAGACAGATCCATTCATTCTGATCTATCTATGTGTTGATTGAACCCGCCTTATGGATTTATACAAAACGCTCATGTGAAATCATTATGACAAAGATTATTTTATACCGCAATCTTCTATATATCATTTGACAACTAGTTAACAAAGACCTAATATACTTGTAAAATGAAAATTATCATTTGATAAGTAAATGGAGGGGTCGAAGTGAATACGCTGATTGTCTATGCTCATCCCAGCCGCGAGAGCCTGAACGGTGCTTTCCTGGAAGCCGTCCTGCAGGGCATCCGGCAGAGCGGGGGGAACGGTGAGACCGAGGTGCTCGATCTGTATGCGGAAGAATTCAATCCTGTGCTGGTGTACGGCAAGGAGCGGAGACGAAGAGATATGCATCTTGACCCCGAGCTTGAAGAATACAGAGAGCAGATTACACGCGCGGACCGGATTGTATTCATTTACCCTATTTTCTGGGGGCGCCCGCCGGCCATGCTGCTGGGATATATCGACCGGATGTTCGCTTCGAATTTCGCCTTCCGGAATCGTCCGAACCGCGTGTATCCCGAGGGGCTGCTGAAGGGGAAAAGCGCAATTTGCATCTCCACCATGAAAGGTCCCGCCCATTATCCGCTGCTGCTGCTGAACAATGCCCATAAAGTGCTGATGAAGCGCGGACTGTTTCATTACGTTGGCATCCGCAAGGTGAAATTTTTCGAGTTCGGCTCCATGGAAGGGGCAAAGGGCAGTCAGGCGAAAAAGCTGGCTACGGTAGAGCGGTATTTTGCAAAAAGTTAAACCGAATAGGGCAACCTTCTTCAAAAGGGGTTTGACAATCATATCGTTTGTAACTACAATGGTTACAGATTGGATGACATATTAACCTTGAATTTGAATGGAGGAGAACATGATGAAAATCGGATTAACGGGAGCAACCGGCCATTTGGGCCGGTTTGTGGTGGAGGCTTTGCTGAAGACGGTTCCGGCGGGGCAAATTGTCGTCAGTGTACGCCAGCCGGAGAAAGCGGCAGACCTTAAAGAACGCGGGGTCGAAGTGCGCCACGGGGACTTCGACAGCCCTGAGACGCTGCCGCAGGCATTCGCCGGCCTTGACCGGCTGCTGATCGTATCTGCAGACGGCGACACCGAAACCCGCATCCGCCAGCACAAGGCAGCCGTCGACGCAGCGAAGGCGGCGGGCGTGGGCTTCATCGCCTACACGAGCGCGCCGAAGGCGGATACAAGCAGCCTGTTCCTGGCCGAGGTGCACCGCTTCACGGAAGGAGTCATTCGCGAGAGCGGCATTCCTTACTCGTTCCTGCGGAACAACTGGTATCTGGAGAATGAGGCCGGCTCCATTCAGGCAGCCAAGGCCGGAGCGCCTTGGGTGACCTCAGCCGGCACCGGCCGCGTAGGCTGGGCACTTCGCCGCGATTACGCCGAAGCTGCCGCCGCCGTTCTGGCCGGTGAAGGCCATGAGAATACCGTCTACGAGCTCGGCGGCAAGCTGCTGACCCAGGAGGAGCTGGCTGGCATCGTTGCCGGCGTGCTGGGCAAGGAAATCCCGGTTCAGCAGGTCGATGACAGCACCTATGCCGAGATCATGAAAGGGGTCGGCGTTCCGGAACCGGCGCTCCCCATTGTGGTTGGCATTCAGCAGGGCATCCGGGAAGGCACGCTTGAGGTCGCGAGCGGCGATCTGGAGAAGCTGCTGGGCCGTCCGGCCACTCCGCTGGAAGAAGGAATCCGCGCGCTGCTCGGCTAAGGCATAGCTGCGCAGACGAAGGAAACAGACAGAAGCTGTCTGTATAGGAACGTGAATAGGCTGCCGCCGGGTGATCCGGCGGCAGCTTTTTCATGCGGGAAGGCATGAGCTAATTTAGTTACTGACTCAGCAGAAGAACAGGCGCGATGGGATATGCTAACAACGTTCAACGTTCCGTCTGCTTATCCCCGTTCGTTCGCTCTTTCATAAGGGACAGCCGGGATTATGGTATAGTGGAACCAAGACCCGGGCGGTTTGGCGCCGGATAGGAGCGGAAGATATGTCCGACCAATTAAGAGAGGAAATTCGAAACAAGATTGTGAACGGCGACTATCACTGTGAGAAAGAGCTTACTCTTTCGGTGATTAGCGGCAAGTGGAAAGTGGTTATTTTATGGCATTTAGGCGTGGAAGGGCCGCATCGCTTCAGCGATTTGCAGCGGCTTTTTCCTAAAATTTCACATAAAATTCTGACCCAGCAGCTTCGCGAGCTTATGGAGGACGGCATTGTTCACCGGGAAGTCTATCCCGATATTCCGCCAAAAGTGGAGTATTCCATGACGGAGCTCGGAATGACGCTGCTGCCGATCGTCGAAATGATGTACGAATGGGGCAAAATGCGGATCGGAATGATCCGAAGCGAGCTGAATCTTGAGTCATCACCGGAGGAAGAGGAGAAGGACTGCTGTGATCGGGTGAAATGCGGCAGCCAGGCACAGGGATAGGGGATTTTATCCGAAAAGAGAGCCGGGGCGGTAACCTTTTGGTAACCTCTGCACGAAAAAGTGCATTCTTCCCGCTTCAAGAGAACGGCGTTAGAATGGGTCCATACACGAAAATAGTGGAGGAGAGATACCCATGACTAAACAAGCGCTGCTTATTATTCCGCCGGACCGGTTCAATGAAGACGAGCTGTTTCTTCCGAAGGCCGAACTGGAGCAGGCGGGAATCGTCGTTACGGTGGCAAGCACCAAGACCGGAGAAATTACCGGAGACAACCAGGGAAAGGCGGTAGCCGAAGCCGTATTCTCCGATCTGCCCACCGGGGACTACGACGTCGTGGCGGTCATCGGCGGGTCGGGAACGATTGATTATTTGTGGGGCGATGACAAGCTTCAACAGTATGTAAAAGAGGCTTACGACCGGAACATTCTCGTTGCCGGCATTTGCGCAGGCTCCGTAGCTGTGGTGAAGACGGGGCTGCTCAAGGGCCGTCAGGCCACCTGCTACCCGGTCGATGTCATGATCGATCAGCTGAAGGCGAACGATGTGGACTACGTGGTTGAGCATGTCGTCGCGCATGACGATATCATCACAAGCGACGGCCCGGAAGGCGCCCGCGCGTTCGGTCAAGCACTGGTGGAAGCGCTCAGTACCAAGGCGAATGCCTGATTATCGGAATGGACAGCAGTTTGGAAAAGGCGGCCCGAGGGCCGTCTTTTTTCGCGCGCGGTCTGCTCGTGAAGGAACCTTTACCGGGCTCGCGCATGCATAATCGGGTTTCATTTTAGGCCATCCTACACAGGAGAAACCAGCATAAGCAAATACGAAGGAGAGGTCCTAATTTATGAGACATTACGAATCGAGCATGCGCACGAACAGCACCGTCGATCAGGCCGAGGATGCGGTGGTCAAGCTGCATAACGCCGTTACCCAGGCTATGAGCCATCCAACCGAGCAAACGACGCAGCAGGCCGAGAACAGTCTGGCCCATGCGGAAGAAGCGGTCAAGCATGCGCCGGAGGGCTCGGTCCAGGGACATGGAGTGGAATTTGCGGAAGAGATGCTGGCGGATGAGAAAAAGCGTCTGTCGCTGGTGGACAAGAAGCTGCGCTGATCGCGGGCTGTGGTGTGCCGTGCGGCCGGGTGTTCCGGCCGAGGAGCGGGGAAACCCGGAAACCCGGAAACCCGGAAACCCGGAAACCCGGAAACCCGGAAACCCGGAAACCCGGAAACCCGGAAACCCGGAAACCCGGAAACCCGGAAACCCGGAAACCCGGTACCCTTTAAACCGGCGTCCTGGCGGGCCAAAGGAACGCATGGCTTGTCCAGCGCTGCGGCTTCCACGCTCTTTATGCCGTGAGGACTTTCTTCTCCCTCTTTTTTAGGGTATATAGAGAATAAAAAGGAGGGGCTAACGACATGGAGGAAATAAATACCCGCGGTGCAAGGCTGGAGACGCCGGAAGAGCTCCGCGAGGCGCTGAATGAGATTAGTCAGTGGGAGAAGGATCAGAAGCATCTGATGATTTGGGAAAGGTTCACCCGGCTGCCTTTCAAAATTCTCGACAAGCTCACGCCCCGGGTCGTTCATGAAGCACTGGGGAAGCTGCTGGACGAGATAGGCGGCTTCATCCAGAACGGCGGCAATTATCTGGTCGCTGGCCGCAAGGTGGGCGAAATGATCGAAGAGGCCAGCCGCGAAGCCGGAGGAACGGGAGCGGGGCCGTACCCTCTGGCCGTTATGGATGAAGCGGCGCTGCGGCTGTCCAAGAGCCGGAGCAATTATGCCATGGCGCAGGGAGCCACGACGGGCATCGGCGGCATGTTCACGCTGGCGGCCGACATCCCAGCCGTGCTCGGCCTCTCGCTGAAGGCCATACAGGAAATCGGACTCTGCTACGGATATAACCCGCTGGACAAAGAGGAACGCATCTTTGCCGTCAAGGTGATGCAGGTCGCCTCCGCCGAAACAGCCTCCAGGCAGGCGATTTTGGAGGAGCTGGACGCGGAGATGGGCATAGGCGGGGAATTGGGCGGCGGCGAAGGAGCCGCTGTATCGAAAATCCAGGGATGGCGTGAGGTCATCGCTTCCTACCGGGACAGCTGGAGCTCGAAGAAGCTGCTTCAAGTCATTCCCGTCGCCGGCATGTTCTTCGGCGCCTACACGAACCGTGAAATGCTGAAAAGCGTGACGGAGACGGCCATGATGCTCTACCGCAAGCGGAGAATTCTTGCCAGACTGGCGAAAGAAGAACCTTCGCCTAAAGGCTGACCGCGCGAGTGAATGTTGTACTTAAGGTGAGATCAGCCCGTTGAGCCAAGTGCATTGGACAAAGTGCATTGGACCAAGTGCATTGGACCGAGCGCTTTGGATGAGGTACCCGGAGAATGCCACAAACGTATGAATGCCGTATAAGAAAGCCCGGATCGCGCTATGGACAAGCGCTCCGGGCTTTTTGCATATAATGGATGGTTAAGCGGGCCGCCTAAGAACCGCCAACTGGGCTCATGCATAGTGTATAGCAGCAGTTGGGCATTTGAAGGGGGCTTAGCGGTATGGACATCACGTTATCGGCGATCCATTACGTATATTTGGCGTTTATTGTCTTTATTATGGCGCTGCTGATCCGGCGGCGCGATACTACCATGATCTGTGTGGCGGGGATCTTCTCCCTCGGCCTGATCGCGACGGAGACGCTCGGCGGCTCGGTATCCGGGATCTTCAATTCCTTCGTCTATGCGACCAAGGAGTTGATGGGTACGATCATGATTATCTCCATCATCGTGGCGATGAGCCGGGTGCTGGGCGTCACCGGCATTAATGAGACGATGGTATCCCCGCTGACCCGGTTTCTTCGCACACCGGCTATGGCGTATTGGGGCATCGGGATCATTATGCTGATCTCCTCCCTCTTTTTCTGGCCTTCGCCGGCGGTTGCCCTGATCGGCGCCGTCCTGCTGCCCGCGGCCCTCCGGGTCGGTCTGCCGGCTCTTGGCGCAGCCATGGCCATGAATCTGTTCGGCCACGGCATCGCCCTCTCCGGCGACTACATTATCCAGGGCGCGCCGAAGCTGACGGCCGACGCAGCCGGGCTTCCGGTCGGCAGCGTCATGGAAGCGAGCGTGCCGCTCGTCATCGTCATGGGCGCGGTGACCACGATCACCGCCTTCTGGATGATGTGGCGGGATCTCAAGAACGGAACCTTCCGGGACGGATTGGTTCCGGCGGCGCGGACGGGCGACCTGCTCGGATCATCTCCCGAAGCCGCCTCCGGGCAGGCCGTCCTCGGTCCACGGACCCGGAGAACGCTCGCGGCCGTGATCCCCTCCCTCTTTTTGGCTGATGTCATCGCCATGGTTGTGCTGAATCTCCAGGGCGGTGATGCCACCGCTCTAATCGGCGGAACGGCGGTGCTCATCCTGATCTTCGTCACTCTGCTTGCGCATCGCAATCAGGGACTGGAGCAGGTCACATCCTATCTCATCGACGGCTTCGGGTTCGGCTTCAAGGTCTTCGGTCCTGTCATCCCGATCGCCGCCTTCTTCTATCTTGGCGATTCCGCCCTCACCGAGCTGTTCGGCAAGCAGGTGCTTCCCGCCGCTTCGCACGGCATCGTCAACGATCTGGGCGTTGCCCTCGCGAATGCCGTGCCGCTGAACGGCAGCGTTGGCGCCGTTACCCTCGCGGTCGTCGGCGCCATTACCGGCCTCGACGGCTCGGGCTTCTCCGGCATTTCACTCGCCGGCTCCATCGCCCATCTCTTCGCTACCGCCATCGGCTCCGGCGCAGCGACGCTCACCGCACTCGGCCAGGTTGCTGCCATCTGGGTCGGCGGCGGCACGCTCATTCCGTGGGCGCTCATTCCTGCGGCCGCTATTTGCGGCGTCAGCCCTTTCGAACTGGCCCGCCGCAATCTCAAGCCCGTTCTTATCGGTCTTGCCGTCACGACCGTCTTCGCCATGTTCCTCATTTAGCGCCGTTTCCGTCTCCTTGAATCGGCGGCGTTCTTTGAGAAGCGACGTTTTCCGACAACCTTCGGCACATATTAGTTCTTTTTAGTACTACTAATTTCGTCATCATTTTTAAGGCTTCCTCTGCGTTGCGGGGCGGCCTTTTTGTATATAATAGAGAAGATGCAATACTTACAGCGGCCTCAAGCGGTCGCGCCATTATTTCATACAGAAGAGGCGGATGTCAGATGCTGACGATTTCAGAGTACAGTGTGGAGAAGATCCGGGACCCTTTCGGCATTATTTCCGGGAACCGTTATGAATTTATGGTCAAGCTGGATGTTCCAGAGGACGATGAGCTCTATTCGGAGAACGGCGTCAGCGTGCGGGCCGTTGTGAAGGAAGAGGACGGAGCGGTCAGCGTCGTGACTTACGATGTGATGGAGACGACGACCCAGAAGCTGCTGGATTTTGATCTGGAGGATGACGAAGAGGAAGAGCTTGCGGTATTCTGCCGGGAGCATCTGCCGGAAGAGTGAGCCTGGACCAGGCCCGAACCTGAAATGATAATTGAACGCCAAGCAATACCCCGAGGCTTCTGCATTCTGCCCCGGGGTATTTGGCATATATGGGGGAGCGGCAATCTGCCAAGGGCGTACGTTCACAGATCATTTTGCCGAGAAACTTATAAATATGTCATGTGTAATAGGTATAGGCTATAAAGCTATTCGTTACAAGTCTTGGACGGATAAATGGTCAGGGGGTATAGTGGGGAAATTCGAAGATGATCGGGGTGTCCTGCTTGATTCAGACTGTTCTGTCCACGTTATACGAAGTCATTGTGCCGCTGTCGATTCCCGTCCTCGCCGGGGCGCTGCTCTACCGCTACCAGAAACTCGACACGAAGCCGCTGCTGACGCTGTATCTGTACTTTCTGAGTCCTGCAATTATTCTGGATACGCTCGCGCATGCCGAGATATCATATGATGACATCTATTTGACGCTGGCGTTCGCGCTGCTCAACCTGCTCGTCCTCTGGGTGGTGGCTTCCGGGTTAGGAAGACTGCTGAAGTCATCGGCAGCCGACCGGGCGGGGCTGACCCTGATTTCCGCGCTGACCAACAGCGTCAATTACGGTCTGCCGCTCGTGCTGCTCGCATTTGGTCAGGCGGGTCTGGACAAAGCCTCCGTATACGTAATCTCGCAGATGATCATCGCCAATACGGTCGGGGTGTATTTCGCGGCCCGGTCTTCTTTTTCCGTAAGGAGCGCCGTGAAGTCGGTCTTCTCGCTTCCCGCCATTTACGCCGCCATTCTGGCGCTAATCCTGCGGAGCTTCCATCTTCATCTGCCAGCGGAAGTGGAGAGAGGGGTCACGATGGCCGCAGGCGCGTACTCTCCTGTCGTCCTCGCCATACTGGGCGCCCAAATGATGAAGGTCGGGACGATGCCCGCCGTCAAGGAAGGGCAATCGGTGTTCTGGACGGGCCTCGTTATGCGGCTGGTGGGCGGTCCGCTGCTCGCGCTGGCTGTTCTTACGCTGCTCGGGGTTACAGGCACGCTCCGTTCGGTGCTGTTTATTCTCGCCTCCATGCCGGTGGCGGTGAATGCCGTTGTGCTGGCTGAGCGCTTTGACGCTTCGCCTTCGCTCGTGTCGAGGTGCATCATGTGGACGACCCTCGCTTCTTTTGCTGCCCTGCCGGTTCTGATCTCGGCGATAAGCGGATGAGGAGCGGGTGAGGTGCGGAATTTGACATGAAACCATATGGTTATATATAATGCTAAAATGTACAACTAAAAGGTGTCATAAAAAGCTGTAAAAGGAGATCAAAATCCATGGATTTGAATAACGAGCAGAATCTGCCTGACGTCGTGCAGACGGTAACGATTGAAGCACCGATTGAGAAGGTGTGGAGTAAGGTTTCAACCGCCGAGGGGATTGCCCAGTGGTTTATGCCGAATGATTTCAAGGCAGAGGTCGGACATGAATTTCATATTCAATCGCCGTTCGGGGCTTCGCCCTGCAAAGTAACGGAGGTGAATCCGCCTTACGGGCTGTCCTTTGACTGGGATACGGAAGGGTGGACGGTTACATTCAAGCTCAAGGATCTGGGAGACCGGACGGAGTTCACGCTGATTCACGGCGGCTGGAAGCGGCCGGATGAGCTGGTCGGCAAGGCGAAAGAGAAGGCTTCCGTTATCCGCGACCGGATGGCCGGCGGCTGGGTTGCCATCGTGCAGGAACGCTTGAAGAAAGCGATCGAAGCCTAAGATGGAGGCGGCGGAGAAGCATGATGTGTTCCAGGCGATTGCCGATCCGACCCGCAGACAGGTGCTGATGCTCCTTGCCGAGAAAGAACGGCCGATTTCCGACATCGCGGCTCATTTTCCCGTCAGCCGGACTGCCATTGTGAAGCATCTGCATGTGCTAGCCGAGGCGGAGCTGGTCAGCGGCCGCAAAGTCGGCCGGGAGAAGCTGTATCGTCTTCAGCCCGGTCCGCTGGAAGAGATCAGGGATTGGCTCGCCTACTATGAGCGCTTCTGGAGCAATAAATTGTCCATTTTGAAGCATATCACCGAGAACGAGCTGTAACAGAAAGCCGGCTGCCGCACGCAGGAAGCGTGACGGTGCCGGCTTTTTGCTCGACGGATTGTCAAGCTAAGTGCTACACTTCATCCCAGAAGGCTTCTTGAGCGGACATCCACCTGAGACATTCACGAGGATGGTAGTTTATCAAACGAATCTTCCTCCGGGAGTTGTTCGTCGGTGACAGAAGCTAAATCGGGGCTCTTCGGAAAGAACTCTCGAAGCAACCCGTTAGTGTTTTCGTTTGACCCCCGCTACCAGAAGAACGGGTCTGGGAAATAAACCTGCACGTAGGGTACAGTTCCCCCTACCCATAAGAGTGAGTTCCGTTACTTCCATGTATTTTTTTGAAAAATCAATCCAACAGAGTGACACGGATCGTGATTCGCTGCTGCACAAGAGCCAATACTCTGGCCGGATGCCCTGCTTCTACACATAAGGCGTAGAAGTCTTCTCCGCTAGAGCCTTTTTCTGAAAAGAGTATGCTTAACGGATTGACTTTAAGCAGAGCAAGCGCCTCTTCCACAAATGGTAACGCATTTATGGAAGAGTGGGTGTTCCCGACACGCAGGACGGCACTCAGGTAGAAACAGGATGGCCCTTCGAAGGTCAGGAGCGGGTGGTATCTTTTGCGACCAGGCTTGTGCGAGTTTGTCCCTTATCAGTATTCGCCTGATCACCTTACACGGTTCCTACTGTAGAGTCCAAATCCTGGATGAGAGAGCTTGATGGACCGAAGCTTCATGGATCGTCGGGTTTTCTTTGTCCAAGCGGATGAGCTCCTTGTTCAGTACAGAATGGTGAGAGCATCGTCCTACGAGAAACGACACAACAGGGAGTCGTTCTGCAATTGACGGAAATTGAACAGTCGCTCGCAATTGAGTGTCCAGTCGATGAGTAGATAAAGGAAGGTGCAATGAAGTGGAAACAACCGCTTTATCGCCTTCTTCAGAAGATGAGTTTTAGGGTACCCGCCAGCTTGTTTTTTCCATGTATTCCAGATAGACATTGCTTACTCCGAATCTCGTCGATTCGTTCAGTGATAATTCGGTCTTAATTTGCTTGCGGGTAAGGTAGACTTCAACATACAGGTGCTCCTCTCTTTGGTTGAGGTTGTTCTCGCCAACACCATTCTGCCAAAGATTCGGAGGCCTTTTTCGTTTTTTAGCGATAATTACTTGTGTATTTCAGGTTAGATATTATTAACTGAAAAATATATGTATAACTTATGAAAATATTCAATATATTTACATCTGATGCATTCTACTTTATTACTTATCGGATTTAGTAAAGGGGAAAGGAGGCATGCTAAAAATAAGTAATATGATATAAACTAATTTCAAATCTAATAGGTGGTGCTCAAAGTGAAACAATTCTTAGCGTTTAGAAAAATTATTGTAATTACTTGTTCGCTCTTTTTACTATTTCTAATCTTCGACCAAACTTCTTCGGCACTTTGGTATTCAGGAGGAAGAAGTTCTGCATTTTTTAATGCCTATTATGATTCTTCAGTTTCATCTTATGGTTACACCTCGGCTTTTGATACCGCTAGAACCCGCTGGAACGAAGTTTCTTCATCGGTTGAAGTTGGAAAAACGACATCCTCAAGTGGTCTACCAGACAAATATTTTGTTGGCGTCACAAGTAACCCGGCGGTAATAGGTACGCATGTCCCATACAACGCATATGGGCAAGTGGTAGATAATAACTCTCTTTGGGCATTCAGCACCGTGGCTATATATGATAATACGATGAAACTTAATCAGATGACTTCAACTCAAATTTCTTCAAATGCAACTCATGAAGTTGGACACTCGCTATCTCAGGACCATACTACCACCTCTGCGTCGTCCGTTATGAAACAAGGTATTCAAAGTGTCGGTGTTACTACGTACGATGCTATGTCATTAATCTCTAAGTGGGGAGACTGAAATATTATTTTGAAGAAAGAGGTAAAATTAGATGAAGAGAACTGTGTTTAGTATAGTTACATTGGTGGCAGTAATTATTACTTCTGTTTATTTTTATTCAATAAATAATCCATCCTCATCAAAGCTTGATTCGGTAAAGCCTCAAAGATCTTTGGCATCAACAAGTATACCGACAATATCCATAAGTGCATCATATATTAAACAAGAAACGGTTAGTGAACTAGATAAGGCGTCTGAGTTAATTATTGTAGGGACAGCAACACAGAGTTTCGATGATCGAGAACATATTGTTACAACTTTTTATGACGGATCTGTTCAGGATTTTTATACAATAACTGATGTTTTAGTTGACCACGTCATTAAGGCCCCAAAGGATTCAGTAATTCTTAAAGGTGATGTGTTAAGTATTATTGAACCAATATCTTATTTAGTAAGTGGCAGTGATAAGAAAAAGATAACTTTTGAGGATTACACAGAATTAAATCAAGGTGATAAAAGTATTATTTTTCTTAAGAAGAATACACAGGGACAATACGGCGTAATTAATATGAACCTTGGAAAATTTAGTCTCAATTCTTCTGATAAGCTGAAGAAGGATACAACGGAAGAACAACAGAGTGGGGAAAACTTTAAAGAACAGGTATTAGAAAAATATCAGAATCAGCTTTAAGATATAGTTCGTAAAAAATCATGCGGGACTGGTCCCCGTTTGCGAGACAGGGATCAAAACCACCTTGCAAGTCTAAATAGCCAGTCGTCGGAAATCCATCGGCGACTGGTTATTTAGTTCGAATTGAGTTATAGGAGTCTACTACAACCTCTGGTTCCGCCTCCTTTCCAACTCTTTCTACCTTTTTAGCAGGTCCAACTGGTTTTCCGTCTGTGATTTTTCTGCTCCGATGAGTGTTCTGGACTCTTTACGTAGCTATAATGCTTACCTACAGGCTGTTCCGACGATGCACTTTGCCTTTTTGATACCATCTCATCCATGTTTTTTGCTGTGTCTTATTCCGTATTCCCAGTTGCTCCATGACCTCTTTACCGGAAATCCTTCCACTACATTTATATAACCTTCCTCTTTATTTCTACGGGCTGCTCAGTCTTGTTGCTAACGCAACCACCTCCAAGGTTATCTCCCCTATCTTTCGACAAGGTTTCATTCTCTTGAAGGTGTTTGATATGTCTCACGTTACGGGGTCAGTCCAAAAGGATCAAGTTCGATTCTTATTCAAAAGGATAGGAGAGCCCCCACTGTTCTCTGACCCTGCTCATAATCTCCATCACGTCAAGCGACAGCCCGAGCGTGTCCGTTCTCCCCGTGCGGATGGCTTCCTCCATATCCCGGATCTCATACTGCAGCGCCAGAGCGGTATCTCCGGCCAGAATCATGTCCTGGGTTCCGTCCGGATACTGAACAACCGCTTGGGAAGCGCGGGGGAAATTATCAACGGTAATGAAGCCGTTCTCTCCGGCAACGATGCCCCGCTTGGGCATCTTGGCCCGCATGGTCAGGGATATGACGGCCAATTCATCCGCCGAATTCTTGAGCAGAATGCCGGATTGTTCGTCGACACCGGTTTCGAATGGCTTGTAGGTGGTAAGCACTTCATTAGGCTGACGCGACAAGAAGAATCTTGCGAACGACAGTGCATAGGTGCCGATGTCGAGCAGCGCCCCGCCGGCAAGCTCTTTACTGAAGAAACGGTTGTTCACGTCATATTCTTTATGGCTGCCGAAGGATACCTGGATCATCTTCAGCGGTCCGATTTCGCCCTCTTCGACGATCTGCCGCAGTTTCGCATACAGGGGCATGTGGTAAATCGTCATCGCTTCAGCCACGACCAGACCGTTCGCCTTGGCGAGCGAGGCGATTTCCCGGAGCTGGCCGATATTGACGGTTATCGCTTTTTCTGCAAGCACATGCTTGCCCTGCCGCAAGCTCTCTATAATATATTCGTAGTGGTTGCTGTGCGGAGTGGAGATATAGACAGCGTCGATTTCGGAATCGCGCAGCATTTTGCGGTAATCTCCATAAGCTCCTGCGGCGCCGTATTGCTCGGCGAAGCTCTTTGCTTTCTCCAGGGAACGCGAGCTCACTGCATTCAGCGTCCCGCCGGTCTCCTTCATGGCCTGGGCGAACTCCTGCGCAATGGCGCCCGGGCCGATAAGGCCCCATTTGATGCCGCTCATTGTAACTCCCCCTCCGTGATCGGATATTTCGACAGCCAGGAGATCCCATCTTCGGCTGCGATCAGCACATCAGTTACTTCTTCGGTGAACAGCGATGTCTCCACAACGCCGGGAATGGATTTAAGCTGCAGCTGCAGCTCGCTGATATTGTCTACATGGCTGAAAAAAATATCCAGCAGCGGGTTGCCGTCCTCGGTGGCTGTGTACCCGTCCTTGGCTTCGCTGCGGCGAAGAACCGCTCTGCCGCCGAGTCTGACGGCTTCGGCTTCCGTATAGGCGAGCGCGTCCTCCAGCACCTCCAGCACAACCGGCTTCTGGAAGGTTAGATGGTTAACGACTTTGCCGGCGTCGGCCAGCAGAATGTAGCGGTCCGCCATCCGCGCAACAAGCTTCTCCCTCGTATGAATGCCTCCGCCGCTCTTCAGCGCATTGAAATCCTCGTCGACTTCATCGCATCCGTCAAAAGCAACAGCGAGCTTGCTGACAGAGCCTGTATGCAGCACGTTCAGGCCGCTCTTCAGGCACAGCATCCGGGTCTTGAAGGATGGGGTGACCACCTTGACGTTAATGCCGCTCTCCTTAATATAGCCGATCAGATAAGAAACGGTGCTTCCGCCCCCAAGCCCGATTACGGTTCCGTCTTCGATAAAAGTAAGCGCCGCTTTGGCGCATGCTTGCTTCAGTTCGTCGTCTTTCATCCGTTCCGCTCCTTCCGCATTGTTCGTTAGCACAAATGTGCATTATAATAATTAATGTGCTAAATCGGCGCCTAAAGCATATAACTGTGAGGTCCGCCTGTCAAATGCAGTCTGCCCTGAAGACGGATCGCGAAGGAGAGCTTGGTATGGATGCAAAGCCTGATCGAAAGCTGCTGGTTACCATCGCGCAGATGTATTATGAAGACAATATGACACAGAGCGAAATCGCCCAGAGGCTGGGCATCTACCGCACAACCATCAGCCGTCTGCTGAAGAGAGTCCGCGAGGAGGGAATCGTCAAGATTACCATTAATTACGAAGCTGGCGGAACTTCCGGACTGGAGCGGCGTTTGGTGGAACAGTTCGGCCTCAAGGAAGCCGTAGTGGTGCCGGCGCCCAGCAGCGATACCGGTGCAAGATTACGGGCGCTGGGGGAAGCGTGCGGGCAATGGGTAGCGCGGCTCGCGCGCAAAGACGAAGTAATCGGTTTCTCCTGGGGAAGCGCCATGTCAATGGTAGCCGGCAGCTTGCCTTATGCGGGCAGGCCGTTTGTTACCTTCGTGCCGATGGTTGGAGGACCTGCGGGTACGCTGGACAGCGAATACCATGTCAATACCATCTGCTATCAGGCTGCTGCGAGATGGGGAGCAAGGTCGAGAATGATTGATCTTCCAGCTGTTTCGGAGCGGGGTGAAATGCGGAAGCTTTGGGCGGAGTCCAGGCATTACAGGGAAATATCAGGGCTGTGGGACCGTCTGGGTATAGCTGTATTTGGGATCGGAGCCCTGCGGCAGCGGGGCAGAAAAGAGTGGCAGGCGTTCTACGGCGAGGAAGCGATCCGGGAGCTTGTGGATGGCCGGGCGGCAGGCGACATCTGTTCCCGCTTTTTCGATCAGGAAGGCAATCGGGTGCGTACGGTTCTGGACGACAGACTGCTGACAATTATGCCGGAGCAGCTGAGCAGAGCCAGATACACAATAGGTGTCGCCGAATCGCCCGAGAAGGCGGAAGGAATCCTCGGGGCTCTGCGCAGCGGGTGGATGAATATGCTCGTAACGACGGAGGAGACGGCCCAGATGATTTTGGATATGGAAATAGTTGATTAGCAATTAAAATTGCGGCGGGTTTGCCTTTCCCTTTTTCACTTTGGGTCTCGTAAGCTGAAAGCTATGCTGCACCATTTCAAAAATATCATCATCCTGCATGCTGCCATCCAAAATAACGGTGTTCCAGTGCGTTTTGTTCATATGGTAACCTGGTTTTACATCTTCAAAAATGCTGCGGAGGATATCGGCTCTGGCAGGCTCACACTTGAGGTTCATGCACAGATGCCCGTTATAGTTGTAGATCATTGCGAAAATTTTGTTGTTGCCCTTGTGGCGAATTGCCGTCCAATTCTCGTCAAAAGGATAGTCTTCATATGCAGCTGGACAAGTCAGACAATAATCTATTATTTTCTCTTTATCCATTGGCCCTCCCACAATACTTGTTCAAATCTTCTGCTTGTATAGTTTACCATTAAATGAAACCAATTTGCCGCAGACTGAAAGCAACCGAAAATTTCCTTGTACGGATAAGGGCGGGCGTGTAATATAAAGGGCGTGCCCAAACAAGCAACTCATATAATAATGGGGATAAGGCCCATAAGTATCTACCGGACGACCATTGCAATTGTCCGACTATGAGTGAATAGCGCAGCCGGTGCCTTTTGCGAGGGCGATATCCGGATGCGGACACGCCTGCCGTGTTTGACCATAAGGGAACTACACCCCAAAGGACAAATTCACTTGAGAGACTCAGGGAATCTGTCCTTTTTTGCGTTGCGTCATGAACGAAGGAGCGAGAAGAATACGATGAAGGTATTGGAAGAGCGCATTAGACAGGACGGCCGGATTTTGTCGAATACGGTGCTTAAGGTGGATTCATTCCTCAATCATCAGGTGGACACCACGCTGGTGCTGGAGATTGGCCGGGAGTTCGCAAGGATTTTCGGCGGCAGGCCGATTACGAAGGTGTTGACGATCGAAGCGAGCGGCATCCAGTTCGCGATGGCGGCTTCGATAGCGCTGGGTGTTCCGTTTGTCTATGCGAAGAAAAAGAAAGCCGTCACCCAGGAAGGCGAAGTCTATTCGGCTCCGGTGCATTCGTTCACCCGTGGAGAGTCGTACCTGGTGAGCATTTCGCGGCAGTATCTCGGTCCGGACGACAAGGTGCTGATCGTCGACGATTTCCTCGCCACGGGAGCGGCGCTGGTCTGCCTGGCCGATATTGTACAAGAATCGGGCGCCGAGCTGCTGGGCGTTGGTTGCGTCATCGAGAAGAGCTTCCAGGAAGGACGCGGACTGCTCGAGGAGAGAGGCATCGAGGTACATGCGCTGGCGCGGATCGCCTCCATGGCTCCGGGCGAGATTGTTTTTATCGGGAATGAAGCGGTTATCGGGTAAGACGCCTGGTTCGTAAGAGCGGATCTGCCGATGGCCTCTATTGAATAAGCCGACCCAAAGAGTGAAGAATCTGCCAGGAAATTCTAGGGGAGAAACTCACGATAGGCCGGCTTATTTGGCGTGTGCTTGCGGAGTTCAACAGGTGATCAATCGAAGCATTTCCGGACAAGTGATTCTAGCTTTTGAAGGCTGAAGGATTTTTGACATACCACTCCGTTAGGCCGCAGGTTGAACAGACATGGGGTAACAGCTCGCTTTTCTGGGTTGCCCCGAAACTTTTTCCTGAAATTTCCGTCTATGCTGATGATAGAGTTGCAGGCAAAGGAGATGGCAGGTTGATGAAAGCAAGAAGACTAACGGCCGCCTTGCTGGCCGCGGCACTTGCGCTTGGGGCAGGAGAGGCTTACGCGGCGGGATCGGCGCCGATTTTGCTGAATTATAAAAATTTGGGTTTGTCAGAGAAAGCGAAGGTATCTGCGGGAGTTACCTGGGTTCCGTTAAAGGCTCTTGCCGCGGATATGGGATATTCGGTGGTCTGGAATCCATCTGCGAAAATGGTGGTGCTGACTCGTCCGGACCGTCAGATCACATTGATGGCAGGGTCCCAAGAGGCCAAGGTGAATGGAGCGGCGGTGAAGCTGGCGCAGCCATTCCGCAATGATGCGGGAGTTCTGAGCGTGCCTCTTGTCGGCGGCGCGGTTCTCCTGGGCGGCAAGGTGTGGCGCGATCCGGCAAGCGGAAATTTGAACATTCTCGATGCACCCCGTTATGTGACAGCGGCGGCATCCGGAACGGTCTACTGGGTGTCCCAGCAGTCGGGCGAGGTGTATGTATCGAGTGGCGGGGAGCCCAAGCTGGCCGGCAAGCTTCCGGTCAAGGCTTCTTCGTACTTGCATGGACTGGAAATCCGAAGACTGTCTGGGACGGTTAATCTGCTGACGCTCAGCGACAATCATTACGCCATGTTCACGAATTTCAGCAATGTGTATCAGGCGGTCATTCAGGGCGGGGTCATCACGCTGCAAAAAGACTACCATCTCTCCATGTCGGCTTACGACTTGAAGCTGGCCGTTCCTTCAACGCAAACATTCCTCCGGGATGGGGAAAGCGTGCAATATCTGGGTAAAGACGGCGCTCCGGGCAAAGCCTACGATATACTTGGTCTTACGGGCAGCACCGGCCAGTTCACTGTTGAATACGCCGCTCCCGACGCGCTGGTGGTTCGCCTCGTCGATAACGCGCATCTGTATGTGATCGATCCGTCAACGGATAAGGCCGTCAATTTGACCAAGGAGCTGACGGAGCCGGAAGATTGGAGAGATTGGGAGCATTCCGACGGGTGGGATGTGTATGTGCTGCAGCGCATGCTGACATTGAAGAAGCGGGAAGGGGATGTGCTGACCTTTACCTACGGATCTTTCACCAACGATACGGTGTGGAAAGTCACCTATAAGTTGAAATAAGCTGAAGCCATAAGGGCTTTGACGGAACCGCGGGCTTGCGGCTGGCTCGCGGTTTTGTCATGTAATAAAAGGATAGAAGCATAACTATGAAAATCATTGCTTCCAGGCAGGGGAACCATTATTCTGTTATGGGAAGCTTTTACAATGACAGAAGCGTCATTCTGAAACATCGAATGCTCTCCATCCGTATGAACACGAAGAATGCACCGATTACAATGAAAAGGCGGGGAAAGACTTTGGATAACGGAATGAGCGTCATTTTATATGAGAAGATGCAGGACGGCGAGCTGAACCGGATTGAGGAACGCCCCTGGAGCGCAGCGATGATCGCCGCTTTGGAGCATGTGAACTATCTGGTTGTAGCTGGCCGCGAATTCGAGACTGTTGAGGGACGCCTCAATCTGGACGAAGGCAAGCTTGAGCTTCTGCTAGTTCCGATGCGGACGGAATAATCCGTTCGAGCTGTGAACGTAACGTATTCGGTCAATTAATGAAAGATCCGATTTAAAGGAGGCGCCCGTTTTGGGTAGAGAACAGCAACCTGAGAATGAGAAGAAAGAGAGCAGGGGCTTCGATCCTGCCAGCAAGCCGGTTAAGGCGCTGTCGACATCGCTCGGCGTCGCATTGTTGGCGAACGCGCTGTTTGTTCCGGCGCCGCCAGCCAATGCGAGCAGCGGATCAGCGGATGAGCCGAAGCTGGTATCCTGGTCCACGGAGGAAGTCAAAGCGTATTTTGACCAATACGTGGATTGGAACATCCCGTATCCGGAGGATACGGGGGGAGAGACGGCCCAGCCTACGGCGTCGCCGGGCGTAAGCACGTCGGGCGGCACGACCGTCATCAACAATTACGGCGGCTACAACTCCGGCTTCGGCTGGGACGATCTGCTGCTGTATCATTTTCTGTTCAACAGCGGCTCAAGCTATTCGCCAAGCCGGTGGTATGACGGACGTCCGACGTATTACGGCGGAACCCGCACCGTCTACAAGCCGCGTACTTATGACAGCACCAAATTCCAGAACAAGCCGGTAACGGGGTCTGTAGTGAAGCCCAAGACGTCAACCTCCACGACCGGCACCATTACGAGACGGAAGACTTCCTCGTCGTCGGGCGGGGTTGGCGGAACGTCCAGCGGCCTCGGCTCCAGCTCATCGAGCTCCAAGTCATCGAAATCCTCCAAGTCGAGCTCAAGATCAAGCTCCCGTTCGAGCTCCAAGAGCAGCGGTTTCGGCGGATGACAAGGCCTGTATTTGAATGGATCGGCCATCAGGGAGGCGGCCGCGAGGAAGCGGTGGAGAAGCTCGGGGAGATGGGCTTCACCTGGGCCGATCTTGAAGACGAGGAATACTGGCTGGACGGCGTTGCGGTCATGCGCGGAGATGTCTATGAGGAGCTGTATCGGGCCTCCGGGCGTTTGTGGAACGTGCTCGACAAGGCCGCCCGCTATGTGCACGGACGCCATGATCTGTACAGTCTGATTGGCATTCCGGAGGTGCTGTGGGAGATGCTTGATCTGATCCCGATTCCGTCCGAGGGACTGATCAGCCGGTATGCCCGGTTTGATTTTGCCGTGTCGGATGAAGGCGTAATCAAGCTGCTGGAGCTGAACGCGGACACACCGACAGGTTACGTGGAAGCGTCGATCGCGACGCCCTGGGTGTGTCAGAGAGAAGGCGTGCCCACGGTTAACGGGGGAATGCCAGAGCAGGTTGCGGCCGCTTGGGGTGAAGAGTTGCCCGATACCGCGGCTTGCGTCGATTATGGCACTCATCTCGAGGATTCGGGCACGATTGAAGCACTGGTCCGCCACAGCGGTCTCGATATTGCCTGCGTGGACTGTCTGGAGCTGACCATTGACGATGGGGTCGTCAAGGACGGTCAGGGCCGCGTCATTGAGCGGATGTTCGCGCTGTATCCGAAGGAGTGGATGGCCGTCGATGAAGGCGGCGATGCGCTGGCTTATTCGGTTGAGACCGGCCAGCTGACGCTATTCAACAATCCCCATAGCATTCTGCTTCAGTCCAAGGGACTGATGGCCGCGGTATGGGGGCTGTATGAGCTCGGCCTGCTGTTCGACGCCGAAGACCGCGAAGCGATTGAGAACTACATGCTTCCGACTTATAACAAGCCGGTCTTCTCCGGGAACTTCGTCTCCAAGTCGATGTTCGGCCGCGAGGGCGGCTCCGTCCGGCTCTACGACCCTGCGGGAAGCCTGGAGCTGGAGGATGAAGACGGATTCGACAGCAGCGCGCTGTTTCCGTCCGTGTACCAGAAGCGGGCGGAGCTGGCGAGAATCGGGACGCCGGAAGGCGAGCTTCATCTGTTGACCGGCATGTTCGTGATCAACGGGAAGCCGTGCGGCCTGCTGGGCCGGGGCGGCGGACCCATTACCGGAAATACAAGCCACTTTATTGCCATGGGAGTGAGACCAATTGCGCAAGAACTCTAGCAAGACGGCTGCGCGGCGCGGCCGGAGCCTGCGTCTTGTCCTGCTGCCGCTGCTGATCGCAGCGGTGCTGGGCCTGACCGCCTGCTCCAATAATCCGGACAGCGTCTTCTCCACGAATCCGAATGCCGATACGACGAGTGATGTGGCGCGCGTTCCGTGGGATTACCGGGTCGTGGAAGGCACAGTCGGGGATCTGGTCGGCAGCGACATGACGATCCTGCCCGACAACGAGCTGCTGCCCAACGACAACAACTATGCCACGGGCGACAAGGTATGGACGCTTCAATATATGGATGCCGAAATGACGACGGACGCCGACCAGAAGAACACGGTTAAGCTGTCGGCCTGGTCCACGATCAAATCGTACAAGGATCTGCAGTCGGCTACAGACGATCTGAAGAACCTGAAAGTATCAGTCACGACAGACGTCGACCTTGTCGGCGTGTACAAGACGGAGTACAAGGGCAAGACCCGGAACTTCGCTGTGGTGGAGCTGCCGTCGGGCAACCGGATCAAGCAGCCGATCGACGCCAAACGCTATACCGACATGGAGAAGAAGAAAGTGGTCTCCGTCGTGCTGGAAGAAGTTCATGATTTTGCGGACTACGATTTGGCTTATGCAAAATTTCGGGGGTGGGCGAAATGACGGATGTGATTAATATTCTGGTAAGTGTGGCAGTAATCATCGTTCTCCAGCTGGTCGGGATGCTCATATTCAGCTGGATGACACCGTTTAAGGATCTGGAAGAGCTGAAAAAAGGCAATACGGCCGTCGGCCTGGCGCTGGGCGGGAAGTTTCTCGCAACCGCCATTATTCTCGGCGTGGCGGCCTATACCAATACATCGATCTGGTTCATGGCGTTGTGGTTCGCGGTCGGGTATGTGTGCCTGGTGGCGGCATACTGGATTTTTGAACTGGTGACGATCAATTTCCGGGTGTCGGAGCAGCTGAAAGAAGGCAATGTGGCGGTCGGAACGCTGCTGTGCATGGTGTTTATCGGTACGGCCTTTGCGATCAGCAGTCTGATTATTTAAGCGGGATTCCCGGCGGGAGGAGAGCACCATTCATTTTTTGCTCAAGCTGTCCACAATTATGACGAATATCCGGAAACGAACGATCGGGCTGATTATCCTCCTGTTCGTCCTGCTCAGCGCGACGGCGGCTTACCTGCTCGAACCGGGAACTTTCGGCAATTGGTTCAATGCGTTCTATTGGGTCATGACGACTATGGCCACGGTGGGCTACGGCGACTTTTTCGCCAAAACCCATGCCGGTCAAATCTTCTCGATCTTTCTGTATATTTTTGGCATCGGGCTGCTCAGCCTGGTCATTGGCAAGGTCATCGATTCCATCGCGGAGATCGGGAGACAGAGGAGGGCGGGCAAGCTGTCTTATGTAGGAAGAAGTCATGTTATTCTTATTAACTGGAGCAAAAAAGCGCAGTCGGCGGTGGAGGAAATTCTCAGCTATAACCCGGACTGCCATATTGTGATCATCGACGAATCGGGCCAGCATCCGCTGGAGCAGCTGCGCCAGGTTCATTTCATCAGCGGCGACCCGTCCTCTGACGAAATTCTGGATAAGGCGGGCATCGCCCGGGCGCGGGCCGCGATTATCTTCGGCGATACGCGAATTGATGAGGCTTCGCTTGTCGACGGCAAGACGCTGCTGATCGCTTCGAGTATCGAGCGGCTGGCTCCGGACGTGCATACGACGGTGGAAATTCAGCAAGAGAAGAACGTGCAGAACTTCCGGCATGTCCGGGTCAATGATTTCGTGCTCTCCCACGACGCGGTCTCCCGCCTTGCCGTGCGGGCCGCGCTGCAGGAGGGGAACCCTGAAGTCATTGCGCAGCTGATCAGCCGCGCCCACGGCGATGACATTTACGAGGTTCCGGTCGACCGGTCGTGGAAGACTTATGAGGATGCTTTTCAGGCGCTGCTGCGCCAGGGCGCGACGCTTATCGCCGACCGGAATGATCTCGGGATCAACCGGCGGCTGGGCGATCCGATCCCGGAGCAGGCCCGGCTGTATGTCGTCTCGGATGAGGCAACCTACCGGAAGATTGCGGGACGGACGGTGTAGGCGGCGGTATGTTTTGCCGGAAATCCGGCCACAATGTTGAGAGGTTTGTTCAAATATAAGACTTTATAAGCTGTTGCTTATAATAGGTCTTCTATTTCTCGGTTAACGCACGGCGTCTAAAGGACGCCGTCAGGCGTTTATCCTTGCGTTTCAGGGTATATGATACTTGAGCTTCAATTAACGGAAAAGAGGGATAACCATGAGAGAAGGTATTCATCCGAAGTACAACCAGGTCATTTTCTACGACGCCAGCGCAGACTACAAGTTCCTTAGCGCCTCCACGAAGTCTTCGAACGAGACGATGGAATGGGAGGACGGCAATTCCTATCCGGTCATCCGGGTGGATTCCAGTTCCGCTTCCCATCCGTTCTACACCGGCAGACAGAAGAACATCGACACCGGCGGCCGGATCGACCGTTTCAATCAGCGCCTGAATCAGAAGAAGCAATAAGAGGAATAACGAAGGGACCCTTGCGATGCGGCGGCCGGACGGCTGCTGTGGCGAGGGTCCCTTTTTTAACAAAAAAACAAGCTTCGCGATTGAAGTCCTTATGCTTGAATATTCTTATGTATGTACAAACCTATGCAGATAAGACCGGGCTTACGAGATTTTGCGAAACAGCGACCGCCAGCCGAACACCTGCACCCGAACCATAAGCCTGGAGGCCCAGTGAGCCAGGACGTAGAGCAGCAGAAACAGCACCACTAACGGACGAAAGACGAGCCAGAGCACGATCCAGATCAGCAGGAACTGCCACCTCGCGAGCCGCTTCTTCACGACGAACGGCATCAGCAGCACCCGGTAGAACCAATATTTCTTCTGCAGGCTGCTCAAATATTCGGCCCGGATCTGCTCGTCGGCAGGGTCGATGCGGACCGCGTTCTTCATGAATTCGAGTTCCTTGCCGTAATCCCCTCTGCGGTTCGCTGCCCAGGCAAGATGCAGAAAGGTCTGGTCATCCTCGGGGTCCTGGAAGAGCGCCATGCCCTCCGAGGCGAGCGAGCTTTCGAAATCCCGGGAGTTGGCCCGAAGATAGCTGTCGGCCGCAAGGTACAGGGCCCGGTCCGGATTCAGCCGGAGCGCCTGGTCCAGCTCCTCTCTCGCTTCCTTGAGACTGCCTTTCTTGTGATAAAGATTGAATTTAAGAAACGGATAATGGCTCTCCAGGGGATCGATCCGCTGCGCCTCGACCACCGCCTCCATGAACAGCTTCTCCTCGCCCTGCGAATAGAGCGTAATGGTTCGCACGAACCAGGCGATGGGATTCTCGGGATCGCAGCGCAGACTCTCGGACGACCAGTGCAGCGCTTGATCATAGCTGCCGGCCTTCAAGTGCACCTGGGCCAGCATCCCGTAGGCGTCGGAGTTCTCAGGGTCTTCCGCGATCCAATTCTCGGCTTCGCGGATCGCTTCCGGGAAGCGGCGCCAGTTCATCAGCTGGTAGACCCGCACACCATGCAGAGCACCCGATTCACTCGTATTCACGGACATCACCGCCTGTTCATTTGATTCGGTGGGTCTTCGCGTAGTCGAGCACCTGCTCGTAATCTTTGTTGATGTCGCTGAATGTTGCGTAATTCTTCGCCGTCGAGAACCAGTCCAGCGTTGTCGGCTTGCGTCCGGCGATGCTCGCCTTCATGTCGTTATCGGTAATCGGCTGGATGCTTCCCGATTCGAGAGAGCGCTCGATCGCCTTCTCCACCGCGTCCCTTACGATCTGCTCCAGATCGGCGCCGGAGAAATGCGTAGTCATATCGGACCACCGCTTCAGGCTCAGCTTCTCCTGCGGCTTGCCCGCCAGCTTGAGGCCGAGAATCAGCTCCCGCTCCGCCGCTTCTGGAGGCGGAACGAACAGAAGATGGTTGAACCGGCCCGGACGGCGCAGCGCGGAGTATCACGCCCTTTCTCTAGTTCTTCATCATTATAAGCAATCAAAAAAAGAGACGCAATTTAATGAAGGCCAAGTTCAATTGTTGGAAGTTATAGGATATAATGAGTCGAAGCCATATAAAAAAATAGGAGAAATGTCCATGCCGTGGATGAAAGGATATCCGTACTACTTGTTGCTGGTTGGAATTATCAGCCTGTATATGGGAATTATGTCCTACCGGTTCAGAAGGCTGCCGGGCAGGCGTTATCTGTGGATTCTGCTGCTGCTGATCGGCCTCGCTCTAACGGGTGCTGCCGCGGAAATCATGGCTCCGATGTTCAAGCTTAAGCTATGGCTCCGAAATATTCAGCAGATTCCTTTGTTCCTGATCGACTTGTTCGCTTACGCCGCGGTGAAGAATTACACAGCTCCCTCGCACAGCATTTCCCGCAAAAGGCTCGCTCTGCTCGCTTCTCCGATCTTTCTCTACTTCCTTCTGATCTTTACCGATTCCTATCATCATCTGATGCGCAGCGCAGTAGGCATGGAGACCGTCGCCGGCATCAGCGGCATTTATGTGAAGCCGACGCTGCTCAGTATGGGACTTATTGCGTATGACCAGCTATTCAGCATGTACGCTGCCGTTCTGCTTCTCATTTCGCTGCTCCGCCTTCCCCGGGAACGGAGGAAGCCTCATATACCTGTTCTTATCGGCATGCTGATTCCGGTTGCCTGCATTGTGGCGAATCCGGCGCTGCATATTACGCTGCCTGGCTTCACCGCGCTTGTTATGCTCCCGGCGGTGGTTGCGATTTATTTCACAGTGTACCGCCGCTCGGCACTTAATATGGGGCCGTCTGTGACTGATTACGGGGAGAATAGCGCCAGCCAGGGAGTGGCCGTGATTGGCCCGGACGGAGGTATTGTCAGCGTGAATGAAACGGGAGAGCGGCTGATGAGCCGGGTATTCGGACCCGTATCGGGAAGCTGGGCCGGGCGGTCCCTCATTCCATATTTGCAGGAGCATCCTTCCCTTTTGACGAGCTTTAATGAGCGAAGAGGCGGGGAAATCAAGCTCCATATGGGCGAGAACGAGGATATATGCTGGGGCGTATCGCTGATCCCGCTGGGCGGCGAAGGCTTCGGGCAGGCTTCCATGCTGCTCATGCTGAAGGATTATAGCGATGAGAAGCGCCATGAGCGGGAGCTGAAGTACCAGGCCTCCATGGATGACCTCACCGGGCTGAGCAACCGGCGGCATTTCCTGAAGACATTCAATGCCTGGAAGGGTCCGGACGGCGACGGGCTTGCGATGCTGCTGATGGATATTGACGATTTCAAATTGGTGAACGACACCTACGGTCATTTGGCCGGCGACCAGGCGCTTATTTCCTTTGCCCGGAAGCTTCGGCATTTGTGCCGGAACGGAGCGTTCGCCGGACGCCTCGGGGGAGAGGAGTTCGCACTCTGTCTGCCGGCTTCAGGCAGGGAAGAGGCTATGGAGTCGGCGGAAGCGATTCGGCATGCGCTCGTCCCCCATAATGTAATGCTGGACGGGGGAAGACTGATACAGCTGACGGTCAGCATCGGTGTCGTCTATGCCGAGGAGCCCGATGCGCCCTTTGAGGAGTTGTACCGTCAGGCGGATCAAGCTTTATACATATCAAAGACAAACGGCAAGAATATGGTTACGATGAGCGGAGAATTTACCGCCTCCTGATTCCGGCGGGCGATCCTTGCGGCATGAACGGAACCGGCGCGGATTGTGATACAATGGGGCTGAGCCCAACAGGAAAGGATGAACCCCATTGAAAGAGCGCGTCAACGAGCAGGAGCTGATCACCTATATTGTGAAGGAGACGAAGGCGGATCCCAAGGCGGTAGCTCTGGTGCTGAAGCATGCTCAGGTCTTTATAAACGGTGCGAAGGCGAACGCCAAGGGCGAGGTCGATATCGACAGTGACGATCTGGTCGATTATGTGCTGAGCCGCCGCGACGTCAAGCTGGACGAAATTACCGTGGAGGACATACTGGAAGCGGAAATGGATTACTTGATGGACAAGGGGCTGGCGGGCTACCTGGATTAGGGTGAGTATCCGGCAGAACCATATGAAGCGCGGGTGCGCCCCTGGACAGGGGCTGCATTTCGATGCGTTGATAAAGTCCGGTTCATAGAATGAGCCGGGAATGAACGAGCGCATTGCGCAGAAGAGCCTGTTCCCTGTTTGGGGAGCGGGCTCTTTCAGGTTCACTCCTAACGCCCAATAGTATCCCCAGGGTAACTACGCCACGGCAAAGTGCCTACTTCCGTACGGGAAGCTTAGGCTCTACAATAAACTCCAACACAGCATTCAACATGCGTAAACGTAAAGGAGATAACATACAATGAAACTTCAACTGGCGCTTGATCTTGTAGATATTCCCGGAGCTAAAGAGGTAGTGGCCGAAGTGGCCGACCATATCGATATCGTAGAGATCGGCACACCGATCGTTATCAACGAAGGGCTGCATGCCGTAAAGGCGATCAAAGACGCGTTCCCATCCCTGACCGTTTTGGCCGATCTGAAGGTGATGGATGCCGGCGGTTACGAGGTGATGAAGGCGGCCGAGGCGGGAGCGGACATTATAACGGTGCTTGGCGTATCCGACAATTCAACGATCAAGGGCGCGGTGGATGAAGCGAACAAGTGCGGCCGCGAGGTTCTGGTCGATCTGATCAACGTGAAGGATATCAAGGGGAGAGCGGCGGAGGTCGATGCGCTGGGAGCGCACTATATTTGCGTGCATTCCGGGTATGATCATCAGGCCGAAGGCAAGAACTCCTTCCAGGATCTTAAGGCGATCAAGAGTGTGGTCAAGCATGCCAAAACGGCTATAGCCGGCGGCATCAAGCTGGAGACGCTGCCTGAAGTGATCGCGGCGCAGCCGGACCTTGTTATCGTAGGCGGCGGTATTACAAGCCTGACGGACAAGAAAGCCGCTGCCGCCGAGATGAAGCGCCTCGTGAGCCAGACGTAAAGGACTATGGAGACGGTTCGGTACACGCAGGAAATCATGAACGAGCTGGGGCGCTCAACTCCGCTTCTGAATGCGAAGGAGGCGGAGGCGCTGGTCGCGCTGGTGCAAGAAGCGGACAAGGTCTTTGTAGCCGGGGCGGGCCGTTCCGGGCTGATGGGCCGCGCCTTCGCCATGCGGCTCATGCATGCCGGTAAGGAGGTCTATGTGGTCGGCGAGACGGTGACTCCCGGAATCGGCGAAGGCGATGTGCTGGTTCTGGGATCGGGCTCGGGCGAGACCCGCAGCCTGATCGCTGTGGCAGAGAAGGCGAAATCGGCAGGGGCGAAGATTGCCGCGGTAACGCTGGCACCGGAGTCCACGCTCGGAAGGCTGGCCGATCTGGCCGTGAAGCTGCCGGGCGCTCCGAAGAGCCGAAGCGATGAAGGAAGCCTCACGATTCAGCCGATGGCCTCCCTGTTCGAGCAGACGCTGCTTCTCTTCTATGACTCGGTCATTCTTCGCCTGATGGAGCTGACCGGACAGACTTCAAGCCGGATGTTCGGCAAGCATGCCAACCTGGAATAGCTATTTGTATGAAGTGAAGAGCGAAGGATTTCATTAAGGAACGGCCTTCTCCTATCGGAGGGGGCTGTTCTTTCGCATTTTGCTTTGGACTTCGGCGGAGGTGTATCATAAAGGATAGACGAAGGGAGGCCTGCCTAGCTTTGGCGACAGACATCAGAGACCGCATCAACCTTAGAGAGATTAACTGCGAGAAGGAGCTAACGCTTGCCGTCATCGGAGGCAAATGGAAGCTCATTATTTTGTGGCATCTTGGCCTTGAAGGCACGAAGCGGTTCAGCGAACTCAAGAAACTAATTCCCCATATTACCCAAAAAATGCTGACCAACCAGCTTCGGGAGCTGGAGGAAGACCAGCTGGTCCTTCGACAGGTGTATGCAGAAGTGCCGCCGAGAGTAGAATACTCATTGACGGAGTACGGGCAGAGCCTGCTCCCGGTGCTTCGCATGATGTATGACTGGGGTAAGAACTACGGGGAGAAGGTAATCTGGAAGACTGATGATACGTCGGTCCGGTGCCGACCATCCAACTGATAGATTTGCGAGGAGGCAGAATCCAAAGATGACGGAAAGAACATTCCAAGAGCTATTGGAGCCCTACGCTTTCGCCAATGGGGCGGCTTTGAAGAACCGGGTAGTAATGGCGCCCATGACCAATTTTGCTGCGAATCCCGACGGAACGGTATCGGATGAAGAGCTCGCTTATTACGAGCGCCGATCAGGAGGCGTAGGCATGGTAATTACAGCCTGCGTGTATGTGTCGGCGGGAGGCAAGGGCTTCCCAGGCGAGTTCGGAGCGGATAAGGATGAGCTGATTCCCAGCCTGAAGCGGCTGGCGGACACGATCAAGGGCCAGGGCGCGAAGGCCGTGCTGCAGATTTTCCACGGCGGCCGCCAATGTCCGCCGGATCTGCTGCCGGACGGCCAGACGGTCAGCGCTAGCGCCGTGCCGGCGGAACTGCCGGGCGGGGGACAGGGGCCCGTGCCGCGCGAGCTGACTGATGCCGAAATCGAGAGCATCATCGCGGCTTTCGGCGAAACGACGCGCCGGGCGATCGAAGCCGGTTTTGACGGAGTAGAGATCCACGGTGCGAACGGGTATCTCGTGCAGCAGTTCTTCTCCCCGCATTCCAACCGCCGCGAAGACCGCTGGGGCGGCAGCCTGGAGAAGCGCCTGACCTTCCCGCTCGCCGTGCTGCGCGAAGTGAAGAAAGCCGCGGCGAAGCATGCCGGTCCGGAGGCGTTCATCGTCGGCTACCGCTTCTCGCCCGAGGAGCCGGAGACGCCAGGCATTACGATGGCCGAAACCTTTGCCCTGGTCGATGCGCTGACCGCGGAAGGGCTGGACTATCTGCATGTCTCTCTACGGGAATTCTGGTCACTCCCGCACCGGGGGACCGAGGATAAGCGTTCGCGGATCGAGCAGATTGTCGACCGCGCGGGCGGCAAAGCGCCGGTCATCGGCGTCGGCTCACTGTACAAGGCAGAGGACGCCGCTCAAGCGCTGAACAGCGGCGTGGCTCTTGTCGCGCTGGGCCGTCCATTGCTGATTGATCCCGACTGGGTGGAGAAGGTGGAGGCAGACCGTGCCTTGGACATTGAGACGGAGCTTGATCCTTCTGCGCAGGAACGTCTGGTTATTCCGAATTATCTCTGGGGCGCGATTACGAATACACCGGGATGGATGCCGGTCAAGGGCTAGAATATAGGCTGTTCTGATATAAGCCGATGCTTCGTCCGTTGACCCCATTCGTTCCATCGCGAATAAACGGCAGAAGCCTCACTCTTCGATCTGCGAAGAAGGAGGCTTCTTTGAGTTGGCTGCCGCAAATGGAGCCAGTCTGTGCCCATTTGACGGTAGATATTCTAAGCCTGGGCCTCGAATAGCTGCACGATTTCGACAATGACCTCGGTCGCCTTAACCATGGTGTCGGCCGAGATGTACTCATATTTGCCGTGGAAGTTCTCGCCGCCGGCGAAGATATTCGGTGTCGGCAGTCCCATATAGGACAGCTGGGAGCCGTCGGTGCCGCCCCGGATCGCCTTGACCACCGGTTCGATGCCGAGATTGGTCATCGCCTTATGCGCAATGTCGACAATGTGGCGGACAGGCTCGATTTTTTCTCTCATATTGAAATACTGGTCCTGGATCTCCAGCTCGATGCTCTTCTCGCCATAGGTCTGTCTGAATTCCTCGGCCAGGGTGTGCAGGAACGTCTTGCGTGCTTCGAACGAGGCGCGGTCGAAATCGCGGATAATATACGATAGGGTGCTTAGCGTCACACCTCCCTGGAAGGAGGCCAGATGATAGAAGCCTTCCCGTCCTTCGGTGAATTCCGGTGCCTCTCCGGCCGGCATCCGGTCCACGAAGGCGATCGCGACCTTCGCTGAGTTGATCATCTTGCCCTTGGCTGTACCGGGGTGGACGCTGATTCCATGAAAAACAACCTTCGCAACGGCTGCGTTGAAGCTTTCGTATTCCAGCTCGCCGAGCGGACCGCCGTCCATCGTATAGGCATACTCGGCGCCGAAGGCTGCTACATCGAACCGGTGCGGTCCCCGTCCGATTTCTTCGTCGGGGGTGAAGCCTACCCGGATCTTGCCATGCTTGATCTCCGGATGCTGCTTCAGGTAATTCATAGCCGTCATGATTTCGGCGACTCCCGCCTTGTCATCCGCGCCGAGCAGCGTGGTGCCGTCGGTTGTAATCAGGGTCTGGCCGACGTATCCGGCAAGCTCCGGGAAGCTCTTCGGAGAGAGCACAACGTTCAGCTTCTCATTCAGCACGATATTCCCGCCGTCGTAAGCGTCGACTACAAGCGGATTCACGCCGGCTCCTGTAGTCTCGGGGGCGGTGTCCACATGAGCGAGGAAGCCGATGACGGGAACCTCCTTCTCGGTGTTGGATGGAAGTGTGGCGAACAGGTAGCCGTTGTCGTCGATCGAAATGTCTTCCAGGCCGATTTCCGCCAGCTCGTCCGCAAGCTTCCGTACCAGCTCCAGTTGGCCCGGAGTCGTAGGGCAGGTCTCGAAATTCTCGTTCGCCTGTGTATCGACCTTCGCGTATGAAATGAATCGCTCTATAACCTCTTGCTTCAAATTCTTCATCTCCTCTATGACTTCGTCAGCCCTTCTATTTTATCATGTTCAGGCCGGAAACCCTATTTGTGCAGGGTGGCGGAACAAGCAGGAGGGGCAGCGCCCGGAGACGGGACCATTAGGGATGAGGGCGGCAGATTCATCGCTTGACTTTAATCCTTTTGAAGATGATAAACAGGAGAATTACGGCTGCCAGTATGATCAGGACCCAGTTGTACCAGGCGCCCGCGACTTGCCGGAGAAAGATGTACGGTTGACCCGAGGCGGCGGACAGGGGAGTTTCAGAGGGGGCGGAAACGCTTGCGTTTCCTACAACGAACGACAGGGGTTTGACTGCGGCGGGCAAGCCGCTCGCCATGCAAGAGACCTCACAACCTAACATGAACTCGCTCAGCTTCCTTTCCCAAAGGAAATCTTCAAGGCTCCTTCCAAATGCGGACGCCCTTCCCAAAGCATCCTTCTGTTCTCTATTGCGAATTAATATAGTATAAAGTAAGGGAGCCGTACAATACTCCTTAGGGCCGGGCTATACGGGACAAAAGGGGGGGCAAGTGGTGTATATCGGTGTAACTCCATTAAAAAGTCCGGCTCCTGCGCAGGAGCCGGACTTGATCGGAATGAAACATACAAGGTTCGGGTCAGACAACCAGCACCTTGGATAAAATTTCATAGGAGCGGAGCCGTGCGTTATGATCGTAGATTTGCGAGGTCACGATCCACTCGTCCGCGTCCGTCTCCTCCAGCAACTGCTGCAGCCGATCCCGCACGGTATCCGGACTGCCGACGACAGCGTACTGCTGCCGGCCGAGGACGAGAGATTTCTCCATCGGATTCCAGAGCTCGTCCATGCTGTCTACCGGCGGCTTCAGCTTCCCCGGACGGCCGCGCACAAGACTAAGCGCCTGCTGCTGTCCGGAGGTAGCGAGCCGCTGTGCCTCCTCGTCGGTATCGGCGGCTACAACGTTCAGTCCGACCATGGCATACGGCTTCTCAAGCGTCTCCGACGACCGGAAGCCTGTGCGGTACAGGTGCAGGGCCGGAAGCAGATAATCCGGCGCGAAATGGCTGGCGAAGGCGAACGGCAGGCCGAGCCGGGCGGCAAGCTGGGCGCTGAAGCCGCTTGAGCCAAGCAGCCAGATGGGAATGTTCAGCCCTTCGCCCGGAACGGCCTGTACGCCCCGGGGACGACGGTCCGCTCCCTCGGGGTCGAAGTAAGCCCGAAGCTCCGCGAGCTGCTCGGGGAAGTCGCTGCCGTCGCTTCCGAAGCCCCGGCGGATTGCCCGCGAGGCGGGCTGGTCGGAGCCGGGCGCGCGGCCGAGGCCGAGATCGATCCGGCCGGGAAACAGCGACTCCAGCGTGCCGAACTGCTCCGCCACCATCAGCGGCGCATGGTTGGGCAGCATAATGCCGCCCGAGCCGACCCGGATGCGCTCCGTGCCTGCGGCCACATGGCCGATCACGACCGAGGTGGCCGAGCTTGCGATGCCGGGCATGTTGTGATGCTCGGCAAGCCAGAAGCGGTTATATCCCCAGCGCTCGGCATGCTGTGCGAGATCCAGCGTGTTCTTCAGCGAATCGGCAGCGGTGGCGCCTTCCACAATGGGAGCGAGGTCCAGCACGGAGACGGGTACATCATGAAGCTGTTTCATAGAAGACCTCCTGTATATCAGGTTTTATGGATTATTCAGCAGTATTCACGACTGCAACAAAACGCAGTACTGCGATTATATCATAACTTATCATCATTTACCTACTTTAAGTAAGAATAGGGAATCTCCCTGCCGGCACGCGAAAAAAGGACTGCGGCTTTCAGCCGTCAGTCCTTAATCGGGTCCGGATACTCTTTCCAGACGGTTCCATCCTTCAATCCCGCACACTTGCATTTCCACACGGACGCCTTCATGCCTTCATGTCTTCAGGGCTTGTGTGTCGAAGTCGCTGGCTTTACGCCGTGCCGCCTTCCACCAGCTCAACCGGAAACACATGCTCCATCTCCACCTGGCCGCCCTGCATTTGCCGGATGATGAGATCCACGGCGCGGCGTGCCATATCCGGAATCGGCTGCGCCACGGTTGTCAGGGAAGGCGAGAACAGATCCGTCAGCTTCACGCCGTCGTATCCGACAATTCTAATGTCGCCCGGAATTTTGCGTCCATGCTCCCGGCACACCTTGAGTGCATAGGCTGCGATCATGTCGCTGCTGGCAAAGATGCCGTCAATATCGGGATGCTCCTCCAGCAGGCGGGCGGTTAAGGGCCCATACTGCGGATAATGAAACACATCGACATCCGTATGGATTTCGATATGCGCAATTCCCCTCTTCATCGCAACCGCCTTGAAGGCGTCCAGGCGCTTTAGTGCCAGCAGATCGGGATGGGGGTGCCCGCCGATATGGGCGATTTTGCGGCATCCCTTGTCCGCGAGGAGCGTTGTCGCCAGCTCTCCGCCCCGGTAATTGTCGGAGCTGATATAAGGGATATCGTCCGATATCTGCCGGTCGAACGTTACGACAGGCAGGTGGATATGACGGTAATCCTCGACCTCCAGCGTATGGCTGCCCAGAATGATGCCGTCCACGCGACTGGAGCGGAGCATGTCGATGTATTCCGCTTCTTTCTTGCGGTCCAGAAGGGAGTTGCACAGCAGCAGCCGATAACCCTGGTTGTAGGCATACTCTTCAATATGGCTGATCAGTTCGCCGAAGAACGGGTTGGCCGCATTCGGAACGATCAGTCCAATGAGGTTCGATTTGGAGCGGCTGAGCGAACGGGCCAGCTCGTTGGGCCGG
This sequence comes from Paenibacillus stellifer, assembly GCF_000758685.1. NCBI lineage: Bacteria > Bacillati > Bacillota > Bacilli > Caryophanales > Paenibacillaceae > Paenibacillus > Paenibacillus stellifer. Next base: position 5,474,373 of record NZ_CP009286.1, on the reverse strand, counting down.
TAATGGAGCTCGTCCATGGCGTGGTAGACCTTCTTCTTGAGCTCCTCGCTTAAATAGCCGCGGTTGTTCAGCACGCGGGATACAGTAGTAACGGATACGCCGGCCCGTAAGGCGACGTCTTTGATCGTAGGCATCTCTAATCGCTCCTGTCACCGGGCTCTGTGCGCAGCGCCGCCCGGTCCTTGCCGTTATTCCAGTCCATTCTAACTTGGATGCTCTCCCTGTGTCCATAACCGCTAAGCTATCTTTCAAGTATGGGAAACGCCTGCGGACGGCGGCCAAGCGCAGACATTCGGCTGAGGCCTTCTTCAGGGCAATGGCCGGAATATACGCTTGACAGCAGGGATGGCTCGCTGTACACGCTGTATAAAAAGAAGAATTTGTCTATAAATTTTCAAGCTTTCTTCCGACAATAGAAGGAGGGGAAATAGCTGGAAGCGAATCTATAAATGTCGAAAATTCCCGGTTGTCCTCCAGACGGAGGAAGGGATCTAAATAAGTGGGGTGTGCGCGATGGGTCTTGGGTCTGATCGTACAAGCAGGCGGCGAAGAGGTGTCGGATTAGTACTCTTGCTCCTTATGTTGCTCTGCATTACACCGAATACCGCTGCTGCTTCCGATGCTCCTGCGCAGAATGTGCTGGTCCTTCACTCTTACCATAAAGGCTTTGAGTGGACGGACGATCAGAATGACGGACTGGTGGACCGGCTGGAACAGGCGAAGACGGTTCCCGTTATTTATATCGAGTATTTGGATTGGAAACGGTATCCGAGCAAGGAGAACCTGGAGCGCTTCTACGAATTGGTCAAGGGCAAATACGCGGATGTTCGTATCGATGTCATCGTGACAACGGACGATGCCGCTTTGGATTTTGCGCTTAAGTACCGGCATGAGCTGTTTAACGATGCGCCGATTATTTTCAGCGGTGTCAACGAGGTCAGCTATTCCAAGCTTCCGGCCCATAGTAATCTGACCGGCGTCATTGAGAATTTACCGACAGCCGAGACGGTTAAAATGGCGCTGTACATTAATCCTGCTATTCGAAACATTTATTTGATTTTTGATAATTCCGAGAGCGGTCTGTCAACAGGAGAAATGGTCGAAAGCCAGATCAAGGCGCTGAATCCCGATCTCCATATTTATCCGATGAACCGGTTGTCCGGCGAGGAGATGAAGAGAAGGGCGGCATCGCTCGGTTCGGACAGCATTCTGCTGATGACAACTTATTACAGTGACGCCACGGGACGAATTATCGAATTCGACCGGATGTCGAGCGAGCTTGCCGCAGCCAGCGCCGTTCCGGTCTATCATACTTATGATTTCGGTTTGAATCACGGAGCGTTCGGCGGAAGCCTCCTCAGCGGCAAGCTGCAAGGAGAGAAGTCCGGCAATCTCGCGCTGCGTGTGCTTGGGGGAGAGAACCCCGAGAGCATTCCAGTCTCCTACGCCGGGACAAGCCGCGACGTGTTCGATTATAACGAGCTGACGAAGTTTCACGTTTCGCTGAAGAGCCTCCCTCCGGGCAGCGAGGTGGTCAACCGGCCTTTCTCATTCTATGAGACCTATCGGACGCTTGTCCTGACTCTGATTGCGGTGTTCGCCGCGCTGCTCATCTTTATTCTGCTTCTGCTGATTCATGCCGGAATCATCCGCAGAATCCGCAAGCAGCTGACAGCCAGCAACGAGCGATTCAGCCTGGCGGCTTATGGAGCCGATTCGGTCATCTGGGATTTCGATATGACGACAATGACCTATTATTTCTCGGACCGGTGGTATGAACTGCTCGGCTACCAGCCAGGCGAACTTGAAGAAGCCCATAGAGGCTGGACGCCTATTCTTCACCCCGAAGACCTTGAGGAGGATGAGCAGCAGCGCAAGGACCATCTGGAAGGCAGAAGCGCTTACTACTATTGTGAATCCCGGTTTCGCTCCAAGTCCGGCATCTATTTGTGGTTTCAGACGAGGGGCAGGGTGCTGCGCAATGAGGCGGGTGATTTCATCCGGTTCGCCGGTTCCATGACCGACATCACGGACCGCAAGGGCTTTGAGAGCAAGCTGCAGGTCAGCTATCAGGAGCTGGAAATGACTTATGAGGAGCTGACCGCTCTGCAGCAGGAGCTGATGGAGCAGTATAACAAAGTGGTCGAGAACCAGGAACTGCTGCAGGCGAGCGAGGAGAAGTATCGGATTCTGGCCTACAACGACGAGCTTAGCGGGCTTCCGAACCGTCTGTCGCTGGCCGAGGAGCTGAAGGATTTTATCGACGAGTCTCCGGATGCCGGAGCGGCGCTGTTTTTTATGGACGTCGACAATTTTAAATATATCAACGACAGCATGGGGCATACGTTCGGCGACCGGCTGTTGATGCAGGCCGGAGAGCGGTTAAGGAAGCTGGATCTCGGAACGACGAGGCATTACCGGTTCGGCGGCGATGAATTTGTGATCTTCCTGAAGAATACGGCATCCCCGGAGCAGACGGTGTTCTATGCCGAAGCGCTGGTTCAGAGCTTCAAGGAGCCGTTCCAGCTCGGAGACAGCACCATTCATGTCTCGGTAAGCGTCGGAGTTGCCCAGTATCCGAAAGACGGCACAACCGCCGAAACACTGCTCAAGAATGCCGACATCGCCATGTATAAAGCGAAGCAGGCGGGCAAAGGCACCTATATTTTATACGGAAAAAGCATGCAGCAGCATTTCGACGAGCGGGTGGTGATCGAGAAGCATCTGAGACATGCGATCGACAATGGAGAAATGTCTCTGCATTACCAGCCGCAAGTGAACGGGCAGACCGGAGAGGTATGGGGATTCGAAGCGCTGATCCGCTGGAACAGCCCGCAGCTCGGCTTCGTGTCGCCGCTCTCTTTCATCCGGATAGCCGAGGACTGCCGCCTCATTGTGCCGATCGGAGAATGGGTGCTGCGAAGCGCCTGCTGTTTCATTGCTGAATTGAACCGGAAGGGCTTTGGCCCGTGCCACATCTCGATCAATATTTCTGTTATTCAACTGCTGACGGATGATTTCACTGATATGGTGCTGTCCGTTGTGAAAGAGACAGGTCTGAACCCGCATGATCTTGAACTCGAAATTACGGAATCCGTCGTGATGGAATCTTTCGAGGAGATCAGCACAAAGCTGGAATTCCTGAAAGGCAAGGGCATTGGAGTGGCGCTGGATGATTTCGGAACAGGCTACTCTTCGCTCAGCTACCTGAGCCAGCTGCCGATTACAACGCTAAAGATCGACAAATCCTTCATCGACGGTGTCCCCGGCAGCGGGGACAGCATGCCGCTGGCCGGCTCCATTGTCGCTATCGGACATGATATGGGGCTGAAAGTAACGGCAGAGGGTGTGGAGACTGCGGATCAGCTGGACTTTCTTGATGAGGTAGGCTGCGACAAAATTCAAGGCTACCTGATCAGCCGCCCGATTCCGCAAGAGGAGGTGGAGGATTGGATGCGGAGATATGAACCGTGGACCGCAGATATGAGAAAAGTGTAGAGAATTTTCTAATTCTTTTGTCGAATCGCCTGATTCTTCCACGAATACGCTAGTAAAACGGCAATCGCCAATACTATAATGGATAAGAAAAATAATCCAACCAAAGAAAGGGTAATGTGAAATGCTTAAGAAGCTACTGACAAGCACTGCGCCCCTCATGCTGGTGCTCTTCCTGATCAGCGGGTCCGTATTTGCTTCGCCGGTATCAAGCAGCACAACCGAAGATCAACAGAAGGCACTGCAAATTATTGAGCAGGCCAACACTCAAATTGAAACCAAGATTGAAAATGCGGTAGCAGCAGCCGATATATTACAACAGAACTATTTGCAAGATATTAAGGCTATTGAAGAAAGCCAGGCCGCCAATCAGCTGAACGATAAGCTGGATGATCTGAACGTGAAGCTCGACAAGGAAAAAAATGCTTCCCAAAAAGCTCAGATCGCTGCCGAAGCCGCCGAGGTTCAGAACAAGCTTGATCAAGAGAACGCCAGCATTGCTGCTGATATTAAGGAAATCAAGGCCGCATCGGATGAAGTGGTTGCCCAAATGTTCAATGCACAAGGCAGCGGCTCCTCGCAGGTTCAGGCCAGCGTGAATGAACTGAATCAGACCGCTTCCGCACTGGATTCTCTGATTGCCGCAAGAACGAAGCAGTACACGACCGAGCTGGACAAGCTCATCACCGACCTCTATAACGAAACCCTCCAGATTGCCGATGACGCGATCGCACAGGCCGCCGAGCTTGGAGTAATCGCTGACCATTTCTGGAAGCTTGTGAAAATCGCCGACCGGGAAGTGTGGATCGATCCAATAAATGTAGTTTGGTAGAAAGGAACAAAACTTATGGGCCTTTATCTTGGGAAAAATGGAGAGAGCATTGAAACAGCCAGATATGATTCTTCCGATTTGTCTCTATTGGCTAGAGGTGATGGCTCTGAGGTAATTCTTCAAACTATACGCAATAACAAAATGTTTTACGTATATCCAAGTGATGATACAGAAACTATGGAGTTCTTTTACATACTTGAGGGTGAGTGCATCTATAAGAGCAAAGAGAAAGAAGTCACTTTAAAGCAAAATGATTATTTCTATGTAAAGGATCTGCAAGAAGCGGTGTTTTTCACGCCTACAACCGATATGAAACTGCTATGGTACACGACCAAGCCTGCTTTTTATCTGGTTAGCAACAGAGTAGTAGCTTTGGCTGAGGTTGTTAAACAGGTTGAGGAAAAGGATAATTATACATTTCATCATAGCGTCAGAGTACAGGAGCATTCCCTGCGAATAGCAAGAATGATCGTGCTTACCAAAGAGCAGCTGGAGAACCTATATCTGGCTACCATCTTTCATGACGTCGGCAAAATTTATACGCCTGAGGAAATCCTGAATAAGGAAGGTCGTTTGACGCCCGAAGAGTTCGATATTGTCAAACGGCATTCCTATGACGGTTATATGATTGTTAAAGAACGTTACAGTCTGGAAGTCAGTTTAATCATTCTCCAGCATCACGAACGACTTGACGGCTCGGGATACCCTTACGGAATCAAGGAGGACGAGATCCTGCTGGAGGCCAAAATTATCGGAATCGCCGATACCTTCGACGCCATGACCTCCGACCGTCCGTACCGCAAGGGGCTTCCTGCCGAAGTCGCGATGGACGAGTTGAAGCGGCTATCAGGCATCCACTATGATGCCGAACTGGTTCGTCTGTTTGAAAAAGCATTGATCGCCGATGGCCTGCTCGAGGCCACGGAAGAAGAATGACCCCCCCGAGTCGGGCGGGTCATTTTTTATATGCAGGCCGCTCCGCACCGGTGCAGCACGCTCCTATCTGCCCGTGTCCAGCAGCTCCTTGAGCCGTTCCCGCTCCAGCAGCGTCACTGTGTTCCCTTTGAAGGCGATCCAGCCGTTGTCGCGCATGATGCCCATCTCCCGCGACAGGGAGGGCCGGGCCGCATTCAGATGCTCGGCCCACTGCTTGCGGCTGAACGGAAGGCGAACGCTGTCCGTTCCTTGCCGCTGAGCCAGCTGGAGCAGATGATGCGCGATCCGGCGGCGCAGCGGCCCCGCCGACAGCATCTCGATCTGCCGGTTCACCATGACAAGCCGCTCGGAGAGATTCTCCATGAACCGGGACATCATGTCAGTGTCCTCGGCGAACAGGCGCAGCAACTCCTGCTTGCCGATGAACATGACCGAACTGCGGCCTGATGACATGATGGTGGCGGGGTAGCGGTTATCTCTGCGGAACAGCACCGCCTCTCCGAACGTCTGCCCCTTGCCCAAGCGGGCAATCGTGATGCCCCCGCCTCCGGGCTGCAGCTTGTGGACTTCGACCTCTCCGGACAGGACGATGCCAAGCCGGTCTGCCGTCTCTCCCTCGCTTATGATCATTTCGCCCTTGCGGCAGCTGCGGACAGAGAACCGCATCGTATCCAGCAGTCCGTTAATCTCATCCGGCGTCTTACCGCGAAAAAGAAGAGAGGTCCTCAGCACCTCCGCCTCCAGCTTCATCTGCAGCCTCCAATCCAAAGGCCGGTATTGTAATTGACAGGTTATCCGACTCTCAATTTTTTAAATAAACGGTAACATGCGTTACCGAATGTTTGGGGCCAGTCTACTACAATCGGTACAACAAGTAAAGATGCCGACAGAAACGACTTACCGCCAAATCAAAAGGAGTGGATAAACCATGAGCAGCATGTTCTGCTTTCAATGCCAAGAAGCCGCGAAAGGTACGGGCTGCACCATACAGGGTGTATGCGGCAAGACCGACGACGTCGCCAATCTGCAGGATCTTCTGCTGTACACGCTGAAAGGCATTTCCGTGTATGCGGCGAAGGGCCGCGAGCTTGGGGTAATCGATTTCGCATCGGAGCAGTTCATCGTCAAAAGCCTGTTCGCGACCATCACCAACGCCAATTTTGACCGCGAAGGCTTTATCGCCCGGGTTAGAGAGGGCTTGGCGATTCGGGAGCAGTGGAAGAACAGACTGGCCGGTTCCCTGGCTGCTATTCCGCTTGGAAGCCATGACGCCGTTCAGTGGTCGCTGGCGACCGATGCCGAGCTTGAGGACAAAGCGGCTCAGGTCGGCGTGCTGGCGACGGAGAACGAGGATGTCCGCTCCCTGCGGGAGCTGCTCACCTACGGCATCAAAGGGATGGCCGCCTATATGGAGCACGCTGCGGTTCTCGGTTATCACGACGCAGAGGCCCAAGCCTTCTTGGAGCGCGGCCTGGCCGCTACGCTGGACAATGGACTCACAGCGGATGAACTGGTCGGACTCGTGATGGAATGCGGCAAGCACGGCGTTACCGTCATGGCGCTGCTTGACCAGGCCAACACGGAGACCTACGGCAATCCGGAGATCACGAAGGTCAATATCGGCGTAGGCAGCCGTCCCGGCATCCTGATAAGCGGCCATGATCTGAAGGACATGGAAGAGCTGCTGAAGCAGACGGAAGGCACAGGCGTTGATGTGTATACACACAGCGAAATGCTCCCCGCCCATTACTATCCGGCTTTCAAGAAATACAGCCATTTTGTCGGCAATTACGGCAATGCCTGGTGGAAGCAGAATGAGGAGTTCGCGAGCTTCAACGGCCCGATTCTCATGACGACCAACTGTGTCGTGCCGCCGAAGGATAGCTACAAGGACCGGCTCTACACGACCGGCAACACAGGCTATCCGGGCGTGAAGCATATCGAAGACGGCAAGGATGGAGCACCGAAAGACTTCTCGGTGATCATCGAGCAGGCCAAGGCCTCCGAGCCTCCCGTGGAAATAGAGACCGGAGAGATTGTCGGCGGCTTCGCTCACGCAGCTGTAATGGGCGTGGCGGACCAGGTTGTAGAGGCGGTACAGACCGGGGCGATCAAGCGCTTCTTCGTCATGGCCGGCTGCGACGGACGGATGAAGAGCCGGAACTACTATACAGACTTTGCCCAGGCGCTGCCGAATGACACGGTCATCCTGACGGCAGGCTGCGCCAAATACAAGTACAACAAGCTCGACCTCGGCGATATTGGAGGCATTCCTCGCGTGCTGGATGCGGGCCAGTGCAATGACTCCTATTCACTGGTCGTCATCGCCTTGAAGCTGAAAGAGGTATTCGGTCTGGACGACATCAACGACCTGCCGATCAGCTACAACATTGCCTGGTATGAGCAAAAAGCCGTCATCGTGCTGCTGGCGCTGCTCTATCTTGGCGTCAAGAACATCCATCTCGGCCCGACGCTGCCGGCCTTCCTGTCGCCGAACGTGGCGAACATTCTGGTGGAGACCTTCGGAATCGGCGGCATTACGACCGTGGACGAGGATGTGGAGCGTTTCCTGTCGGTTGTGTAAGGAAGCTTATGCTGCAAGCCTAACCGCGTATGAAGTGATCCCTGCAAGTAGACAGCATTAATAAGCCATATATTAGCCTGAGTTCTGTTTTCATAGGGACTCAGGCTTTTTAACGTCCTGATTTCTATCCTAACGACTCTTGCATTGCAGAAATAATTTCTGAGTTTTTTTCGAATACTCCGCCGCATCCTCCAGGCCATGAAATTAAAATTTTGAATTCAAAAGTTTAAAGAGATAGAATGAAAGAATTACATAATCGCGTGGGAGGATTGTAAGAGTGGAACTTGGAATTAGCAGCTTTGTAGAAACAACTCCCGACGTTCAGACGGGTGAAACGATGAGTCATGCGCAGCGTCTGCGTGAAGTGGTGGAAGAGATGGTGCTTGCGGATGAGGTGGGACTGGATGTTTTCGGCGTGGGTGAGCATCATCGTCCCGATTTTGCCGCTTCCTCGCCGGCGGTGGTGATGGCGGCTGCGGCTGCATTGACCCGGCGCATCCGCTTCACCAGCGCGGTCACCATTTTATCCTCGGCCGATGCCGTCCGGGTATTTCAGGATTTTGCAACGCTTGACGGTCTATCGGGAGGACGTGCGGAGATCATGACCGGCCGCGGCTCGTTTCTGGAGTCGTTTCCGTTGTTCGGTTATGATCTGAAGGACTATGAGGAGCTGTTCGAGGAGAAGCTGGACCTGCTTCTGAAGCTGCAGCAATCGGAGCAGGTCGACTGGAGCGGCAGACACCGGCCCGCCATCCCGAATCTCGGGGTATACCCGAGGCCGGTGCAGAACCCCCTGCCGATCTGGATCGGCAGCGCCGGAAGTCCGGAATCCGCGGTCCGCGCCGGAGAGCTTGGATTGCCTTTTGCGCTGGCGATTATCGGCAAGGTGAATCCTTCCGATTACGCCGAGCAGGTGCGGCTCTATAAGGAAGCGGCGGCAAGGGCCGGACATGATGTTTCCCGGCTGCCGGTAGCGTCGCACTCGCATGGATATGTCGCCGAGACGAATGAAGAAGCACTGGAACAGTTTTTCCCTTCCACCTATGCCAGAACGAACGTGCGGGCAATCGAGAAAGGACTGCCGCCGTATCAACGTTCGGATTACGAGGCTGCCTGCCGTTTTGACGGCGCGCTCTATGTGGGAGATCCAATGACCGTCGCCCGAAAAATCATCCACCTGCGCAAGCATGTGGGGATTACGCGGTTTTTGCTGCACTTGCCGCATGGCACGATGCCGCACGCGGAGGTAATGAAGGCGATAAGGCTGTTCGGAACGAAAGTTGCGCCGCTTGTGCGGCAGGAGGCCCCGGATTGGGAACGTCTGAAGGGATAACCGACCGATAGCCTCACTTAGGAGATATATAGCGATGATCCGGCAATGACTTCCAAGCGGGAAATGGGCGCCTCTGGAGACGAGAGCTTGAAGACGGTAAGTAAAGCTGACAAAGCGGGTACACCGACGCACTTCTCATTGCCTGGGAATCCCCCTGTTTCTTCTCCCCATTTGAGCCGTTGTGGTCATTTTGGGCTACACCTGCCCTGAACTGCCGGCAAGCCGGCGGCGGCCGTTCGGCCTATTCACAACGAAAGGAGAGGCGTCAGCCCCTCGTAATGTGGTTTTCTGAATGATGGCAGCTTACTCTACTACTTAAAATGCCATATGAATATCAGGAGGCCCGGAAATGACAGGACAGGTGCTAAGACGAATCGGAAGAAAGGGTGTGCGGATACTGCCGGCGATTTGCTTGCTGACCGGCTTAATCGGGACGGCCGGGATTGCCGGGGCAGCAAGCGGAACAACGAGTACGGCAACGCCAAGCGCCGCATTCAAGGATATCAGCGGACATTGGGCGCAAAAAGAGATTGAAACAATGGTAACCGACGGGATTTTGAACGGATATCCGGACGGGACTTTTCGGCCTAACGAGCCAGTCCAGGTGGACCAGTTCGTCAAGATGCTGATTTTGTCGTTCAGTAACCTTCATCCCAATCAGGAGCGAAGTTGGCGCACCTCTTTTCTTGCTTCGCTCACGGAAGAGAATCGCACGATCCTGAAGCAGGATTACCGGTATTTCGACTTCAAACCCGCTATGACGGGATACTGGGCCAAGCCCTATATCGATGTGGCGAGCGACTTGAATTTTCTGAACAAAAGCCGCTACAGCGATTTTCAGAGTGATATGACCCGGGAAAATGTGGCGGAGGTTTTGTTCTATACACTTCAAGAAACCGAGTTCCTCGAGGATGAGCAGTTCAGCTGTTCGGTGGCTGCGGCATATGGAGATTTGACCAGCGCGAGCGAACGCGAGCAGAGATTCATTGCGGAATCGCTGATCAAAGGAATCATGCAAGGGTATCCGGACGGAAAGTTCGGCGTAGGCCGCTATGTGACGCGAGCGGAATCGCCGTGATTTTGAACCGCCTCATCGACAAGACGAAGCGGATTCCGATCCAGCCCCAGGCCGACAAGCTGCAGCGGCTCGTGCCGACAGCTGGCGGGCAGAAAATCGTTGTGTTCCCGGACAAGCAAATGTGGGATGCGTATGACACGCTGCTGAAGGCCGGACAGCTTCGCGGCTCCAATTACGATCTGCTGGACACAACGCTTCGATTATTTAAGGATGAGAAAGAGAAGATTGCGGTTCAGCAGAGCGGAAGCATGGGCAATACCGGAGCGGGAAGCGTGGCGGCGACGGAAGAAGCGGCGATTTGGCTCGATCCGACATACAATACATACGGCATTACCGTTCGGCTCCGTGAAGGGACGCTGGCGCGGAATGAAGAGCCGATCAGGCTGTTCGCCAATCAATTGTTTACATATGATGCAAGCACTTTTCATACCTTCTTCGCCTCCAATTGCGCCGACATGGAAGCAGGGATGCAGTTGGCCGACAAGCAGGTGACCGTGGGCAACTACAGGGTAAACGTCCTCGTGAACAATGCCGAAAAACGCTCGTCTTCTCGATCGCAGCCCAATAAGGATGGCGGATTAAGCCGCCGAGCGCCTGGCGTTGCAGGATAAGGATTGCCTGGCAAGAGCAATAGGCGGTAACCAGGGCACTGCCCGGAGCCATTTGGAGTTTAAAAAAAGGAACGCTGACAGCATAACTGCGCAGCGTTCCTTTTTGTGTGAAAGATTATCGCCGTTAGTCCTGCGGCAGCCGGTACACGGCAAAAGGCTCGCCGCCTACAAACGGGCGGCTGATCTCGTCCAGCCGCTCCATGATCTCGGCGCTTAGCTCGAGAGCAATGCTCTCCAGGCTGTCCTCCAGCTGCCCGGCGCGCGTCGCGCCGACAATGACTGTCGAGACAGCCGGACGGTTCATCAGCCAGGCCAGCGAGAGCGAGGCCGGCGTCGTGCCAAGCCCGGCGGCAAGACGGCTCGTCTCTTCGCCGAGCGCAATCCGCTCCGGTGTCAGGAACCGGGCGAAGTTCGGGTCGGTATCGGCCCTGGAACCGGCCGGAGCGCCCCCGCCGCCGCTGTACTTGCCGGTCAGAATGCCTCCGGCGAGCGGGAAGTAGGGGATGATGCCGACGCCCTGGTCAAGGCAGAGCGGCGTATACTCGCGCTCAGGCGTCCGGTCGGCGAGGGAGTAGCTGCACTGAAGCGAGACGTAGCGCGTCAGCCCCAGGCGCTCGCTGATGCCGAGCGCCTTCATAAGCTCCCAGGCGGCGTAATTGGAGGCGCCGATATAGCGCACCTTGCCGGACGACACCATGTCGTCCAGCGTGCGCAGTGTCTCCTCTAGCGGCGTGTTTGGATCGAAGGTGTGGATCTGGTACAGATCCACATAATCCGTCTTCAGCCGCCGGAGGCTGTCCTCGAGCTCGCGCATAAGGTGGAAGCGCGAGGAGCCGCTGCCGCCGGGCCCGGGGCTGCGCACAAGCCCGGCCTTGGTGGCCAGCACGGCCTCATGCCGCCGGCCGGCCAGCGCTTCGCCGATAATCCGCTCCGATTCGGTGCCGGCGTAGATGTTGGCCGTGTCGATGAAGTTGATGCCGCGGTCAAGCGCGGTGTGCAGCACGGCCGTGGAGGCCGCCTGATCCGCCCGCTTGCCGAAGGCGTTGGTGCCGAGTCCAAGCTGTGATACCTGTAGTCCGCTATTGCCTAGTCGTTGGTATTTCAACAATGTTCGCTCCTTTAGTGTCGGTTGCATGTGTGACTTTCCGGTCCCGCTTCAAGTATAAGGCGGAGTGGATGCGCCTGGGCTTACGGCTTACTGTACGCCGGTTGTCCCAACAGGCTCGTTCCCGGCCTCGCTGAACATTCCAGTCGCCGTGTCCAGAAACAGCCGGACCGCAAGCGATGCGCTTCCGGCTGGGCTTACCGCAAGAACGATGTCGCGGGTAGCGGGCGGATCAAGCTCCCGGATGGCGACGCCCTCCGGCGGAGCCAGCAGGGACAGCCGGGACATGACTGCGCAGGCAAGGCCTTCCTTGACCATGTTCAGCCCTGTGTGATAGTTGCCGATGATATACTTGGCAGACAGGTCCGCATCCGCCCGGCGAAACAGATCGACGACCGGCGGCTCGTAGCCCGACCTGCAGATGAGCATCGTCTCATCCGCCAGCTCTTTGGCCCGAACGACGGGCTTTGCCGCAAGCGGATGGTTGTCCGGCAGCACCGCATAGAGCTTCTCCGTGAACAGGGGATAGGTCTTGAAGCCGTCAAACGGCGGAATGAGGATGCCGACGTCGATGACTCCGTTCTCCAGCCACTCCTTGATCTCCGCAATCGAGCCTTCATGAAGCCGGAAATCCAGGCCCGGATATTTGCGGGTGATGGCGCCAATGATGGGCGGAATGAAATAGGCCGCCGCCGCCGGAAAAGCCCCCACGGAGATGAGGCCTTTCTCCAGCCCTTTTTCCGCAGCGATTTCCTGATCGACAAGGTCATAGCCTTTGAGAATATCCCGGAAGATCACGAGAATCCGCTTCCCGATTTCGGTCAGCGAGATGCCGCGCCGGTCGCGAATCAGCAGCGTGACATCCAGCTCGGCTTCCAGGGTGGAGATGGCCCGGCTTACGGCAGGCTGGGTCATGTTCAGCTCCTGGCCAGCCCGGGTGAAGCTTCCGCTTTCGGCGATTTTGACGAACAGCTCCATTTGCGCTTTGTTCATATCAGTTTTGGTATGCTCCTCATGAGTAATATTCATTTTATTTATGACTGCAGTTATTGTATCATCTTAACAGATCATCATACAAGGAGGGCCTTACATGTCCCGCTCCAAAACGACTTTTCTGCTGCTGATGTTCCTGATTCTAGTCTGGGGCATCAATTGGCCATTATCAAAAGCGGCGCTTGCCTATGCGCCCCCGCTGCTTTTCTCCGGCATCCGTACCGTCATCGGAGGAGTGCTGCTAATTCTGATCGCTTTGCCAAAGGCGAGGCTTCTAAGGCTCAGGCAGCTGTGGCCTATATATCTGATGTCGGCTCTGCTCAGCATTGTGTTCTATTATGGCTTCCAAACCATCGGCCTGCAGTATGTGGCGCCAGGGCTGTTCTCGGCCATCGTCTTTCTGCAGCCGGTGCTGCTCGGGGTGTTCTCCTGGCTGTGGCTTGGCGAGTCCATGTATGGACGCAAAATCGCGGGCCTGGTGATCGGCTTCCTCGGTGTGGCTGCTTTAAGCGCCGGCGGATTCTCGGGCAGCATCTCCCCGATTGGCATTGTGCTGGCGCTGCTCAGCGCGCTGTGCTGGGCGCTCGGGACGATCTATATCAAGCGGAACGCCGCAAGAGTTGACATTCTGTGGATGACGGCCATGCAGATAACGATTGGCGGCGTCATTTTGCTGGCGGCTGGAAGTGCGACCGAATCTTGGGGGGCGATTACCTGGAACGCCGCATTTATCTCCGAGACGTTGTTTATTGCCGTATTTGTGATTGCTCTTGGTTGGCTGGTATACTTTAAGCTAATCAATGAGGGCGAAGCGAGCAAGGTGGGGTCCTACACTTTCCTGATTCCGCTTGTTTCCATCGGCTCAAGCGTCCTCTTCCTAAATGAACAGATAACGCTGAATCTGGTGGCGGGTCTGCTGCTGGTCGTAATCAGTATAGTGCTGGTTAATGTACGGCCAAGAACGGACCGGCTCATAGAGGTGGCGTTCTCGAAGGAGGATAACCATGATTATTCCGGTAAGCGGGCAGAGTATTCATGACAATTACAAAATCCTGATCGGCAGCGTCGTGCCGCGGCCGATCGCGTTCGTCACTTCCATTGATGCGGATGGAGTCGTCAATGCGGCGCCCTTCAGCTTCTTCAACATCGTGAACGATAATCCGCCGATGATCATGTTCTCGTGCGGCAAGCATGCGGACGGAACGCTGAAGGACACGGCGCGCAACATTCTGCGCAGCGAAGAGTTTGTGGTGCACATCACGGATGAAGACAACATCGAGGCGATCAATCATACGTCGATCAACGCTCCGGAAGGCGTGAGCGAGCTGGAACTGGCGGGCCTGACGGCTGTTCCGTCGGAGATCGTGGCCGTTCCCCGCGTTGCGGAAAGTCCGGTCGCGATAGAGTGCCGCCTCGTTCACCATGCGGATCTTGGCCACTTTGACCTGTTCGTAGGCGAGGCGCTGAGCTTCTACGTACGGGACGATCTCATTCACAACGGCCGGATCGACATCGCGGGCCTGAAGCCGGTCAGCCGGCTGGCGGGAAACTCATACAGTCTGATCGGCCGCATCTTCGATCTGGAACGTCCAGTCTACGGGGAATAACGGGAGAGAAGCCGGCGGGAGGAACAGAAGCTTACAGGATAATCAGCGCATAAAAAAGGGACGCTCCCAAGCTTAAAGCTTGTGGGAGAGTCCCTTTTTGAAATATAAGACTTTATAAGTTGTTGCTTACAACAGGTCTTCTATTTCTCGGTAAACGCATGGCGTCTGGAGGACGCCGTAAGGCGTTTATCCTTGGCGAAGCGTACAGCCCGGTTCGCATGGGCCAGCGCCCGCTGCGGGGCGGCGGAGCAGAAGTCGTAGTCGGCGCGCTCCACTTCATTCAACAGCCGGTTCAGATGGGAGAAGACGGCGCCGAGATCGCGAATGGCGGTCAGCGAGCAGCTTCCCTGCAGCTCGGAGAAGCTGGTCAGCTGCAGCTCCCGTGCCAGCCGGAGCTTCTCCGGCAGCACGCTGCCGCAGTCGGCGGCTGACAGGGCCTTGGCGCCGAAGAGGGCGATGCAGTCTGCTGTGGCTTGCAGATTCTCCTTCATCCAGTCGGATGCGGCGTAATGCGCCGGAAGCAGCGAAATTTCGGTTGCAATTTCTTTCACATAGCCGTGCATCGTCTTCAGATGGGAAGTCGATTGCTTCAGCATGCTCAGTTCATAGCGGTTCGGCAGATGGCAAATGGTGAAGTGCAGCTCGGCCTGCTTGCGTGTGCTGGCCTTGAGCAGTTCGTCCGCCCGCTTGAGGAATTCCGCCTGCATGGCTTCAGCCCGCCCCGGCGCGATGCCGTTCAGCCCGTCCGCCAGCAGCAGACTTCCTTCGAGCGCGGCTCCTCTTGCGCTGCCGAAGCTCTTCGGAGGAACGATAATCATATTGAAGACCAGCGCGATGACGACGCCGATCAAGGTTTCGGATGCCCGGTACATCACGTAGTGATCCTGGATAAAGGTAATCGCCAGAACGGAAGTGACGCCGACCTGGGTGATGGCCTGGAAGTTGATCTTGCAGGCGGTGGCGATTCCAAGCCCGACCAGCAGAATCAGCAGGATGGACAGCGGACCAACGTTCATGAAATGCCCGACCAGCAGGCTGACGGTTCCGCCAAGCACGATGCCGAGCAGCCGGCAGAGGCCTTTTTCCAAAGAGGCCCTCACGCTGCCCTGCGTAATCAGGATTGCCGCCAGCGGAGCGAAGTAGGAGAACTCGCCGCCGTAGATGGCGTGCACAACCATCCAGGATATCGAAGCCGCAAGCGTGACCCGAATCATATATAAGGAAAAACCGTACTTTTCAAGACGCTCCTGCAGCCCCTCGTGCATGACACTCATCTCTTTTCAAAAATTTTAGCAAGTTTACGCTGTTTTCAGACACTTTTCATTATAGCACCGCCGGAATTATGGTTCAGTAGGCACTTATTACAACATTACGAACATCAAGCGGCTGAAGCGAAAGAATTGATGCCGTAACCGTCAAAACGGGGTATGATAATCTTAACCGAATTCATACATAAGCAAGGGGGCTGACAAAAATAGCCATTCAGGAATCTATCATTATTTCATTTCAGAATGTTATGAAGCGTTACGACGAGGATGAGGAGCCGGTGCTCAAGGGCGTCAGCTTCGACATCGAACGCGGTAAATTCTACACGCTGCTCGGACCGTCAGGCTGCGGCAAGACGACAATTCTGCGTCTGATCGCCGGCTTCGCCGAACCGACCGAGGGAACCATAACGATGGAAGGCAAGGTCATGAACCGCATTCCCGCCAACGAGCGTCAGGTCAACACGGTGTTTCAGGATTATGCCCTGTTCCCGCACCTGAACGTGTTCGAGAATGTGGCGTTCGGTCTGCGCGTCAAGAAGCTGAAGAAGCCGGTTATCGAGCAGAAAGTCCAGGAAGCGCTGCGCTTCGTCAACCTGGCCGGATACGGGAACCGGTCGGTAAGCGAAATGTCCGGCGGTCAGCGCCAGCGGGTCGCGATTGCCCGGGCCATTGTCAACGAGCCGCAGGTGCTGCTGCTGGACGAGCCTCTGTCTGCGCTCGATCTGAAGCTGCGTACCGAGATGCAGTATATTTTGCGGGAGATGCAGCAGCGTCTCGGGATCACCTTCATCTTCGTTACCCACGACCAGGAGGAAGCGCTGGCGATGTCGGACTGGATCTTCGTCATGAACAAGGGACGGATCGAGCAGAGCGGCACGCCTAACGACATTTACGATGAGCCGATCAACCGTTATGTCGCCGACTTTATCGGTGAATCCAATATCGTGCCGGGAGTTATGATCGAAGACTATTTGGCGGAGTTCAACGGCCGCCGCTTCGAGTGCGTGGACGCCGGTCTGCGTCCGAATGAGCCGATCGAGATCGTCATCCGGCCGGAGGATCTGGAGATTGTGCCGCTCGATCAGGGCAAGCTCCGCGTCCGGGTGGACAGCCAGCTGTTCCGGGGCGTGCATTACGAGATCAGCTGCTACGACGAATCGGGCCAGGAATGGCTGGTCCATTCTACCCGCAAGGCGGAGGTGGGCGGCGAGATCGGCCTCTATTTCGATCCGGAAGCGATCCATGTCATGAGGTTCGGCGAGACGGAGGAGGAGTTCGACAGACGGCTGGAAGCGTACGGCGAGGTGGAAGCTCATGGCAAGTAAGAGCAAGCCGTTCTATCTTATCCCGTATTATCTGTGGATCGCGCTGTTCGTCGTCGCGCCCGTGCTGCTCGTGCTGTACTACTCGCTCTTCGACATCGAGGGCAACCTGACACTGTCCAATTACGCGGACTTTTTCACGCCGGTCTATTTGCGGATGACGCTCAGCTCGTTCTGGTATGCCTTTCTGATCACGGCGTTCTCGCTGCTGGTGGCTTACCCGGCCGCCTGGCTGCTGACAAGAGCGAAGCACAAGCAGCTCTGGCTGCTGCTCATTATTTTACCGACATGGATCAACCTGCTGCTGAAGACGTATGCGTTCATCGGCATCTTTGGCACGTTCGGACCGGTGAACAGCATTTTGGACGTACTGGGCATCGGCTCGCAGCAGATTCTGTTCACGGGCTTCAGCTTTGTGTTCGTCTCGGTCTATATTTTTATCCCGTTCATGATTCTGCCGATCTTCAGCGCCCTGGAGGATCTCAATCCGTCGCTGCTTGCGGCGGCGCGTGATCTGGGCGCTTCGGGGTGGACAACCTTCCGGCGGGTGGTCTTTCCCCTGACGATCTCGGGCGTCCGTTCGGGCTGCATGGCGGTCTTCATTCCGGCCCTTTCGCTGTTCATGATCACCCGCCTGATCGCGGGGAACCGGGTCATTACGCTGGGCACGGCGATCGAGCAGCATTTTCTGGTGACGCAGGATTGGGGCATGGGCTCTACAGTTGCGATGTTCCTGATCTTCGTCATGGCGCTGGTGATGGTGTTGCTGGGCGGCCGGAAGGAGGTGCGGCATGGAAAATAAGCGAAACCGCTGGTCCAATCTGTATCTGGTCCTTGTCTTTGTCGTGCTGTATGCACCGATATTCTATTTGATGTATTACTCGTTCAACAGCGGTGGGACGATGCATAAATTCGAGGGCTTCACGCTCGAATACTACCGCGAGGTGTTCCAGGACACCCGGCTGATCATCATCGTCATCAACACGCTGGTGATCGCGCTGCTGTCGTCGGCAATCGCGACCGTCATCGCCGTGATCGGCGCGCTCGCCATTCAGCGGGTCCGGAGCCGGAGAGCCAAGAATACGCTGCTGTCGCTGAACAACGTGCTGATCGTTAGCCCCGATGTCATCATCGGCGCTTCGTTCCTGATTTTGTTCACGATCGCGGGTGTGAAGCTCGGCTTCTCGTCTGTGCTGCTGTCGCATATCGCCTTCAGCGTGCCGATCGCGGTTCTGATGATTCTGCCGCATCTGGAGGAGATGAGTCCTAGCCTTGCTGACGCCGCGCGGGACCTCGGCGCCTCCAGTACCGATGTGCTGACCAAGGTTATCCTGCCAGTCATAAGACCCGGTATCTTCAGCGGCTTCTTCATGGCGCTGACCTATTCGCTCGATGACTTCGCGGTGACGTTCTTCGTAACGGGCAACGGCTATTCCACGCTGTCGGTCGAAATTTATTCACGGGCCCGCCAGGGCGTATCGCTGTCGATCAATGCGCTGTCCACGCTCATTTTCCTGTTCACGGTGCTGCTTGTGGCGGTGTATTACGTGCTGACGACGAAGAAGGCCAAGCAATCTCCGGCCGAGCCGGCGGCGGATGCGGGGGTGCCGAGATGAAGCAGCTCGTGAACGCTTTTCTGGCGATTATGATCGCAGCTTTCGCCCTGATGTATCTAGGCTCATGGATGAACAAAAGCGAGGGCTATTCCGGCGGCAACACCCTGACCATCTACAACTGGGGCGACTATATCGACCCGGAGCTGCTGACGCAGTTCCAGAAGGAGACAGGCATTACCGTCATCTACCAGACCTTCGATTCCAATGAGGCGATGCTGACGAAGATTGAGCAGGGGGGCACGAATTTCGACGTGGTGGTCCCTTCGGATTATGCCATCGCCAAGATGAAAGAGGAGAATCTGCTGCTCCCGATCGATCACAGCAAGCTGCCGAATCTGTCCCACATCGATTCCAGGTTCATGAATCTGTCGTTCGATGAGGGCAACAAGTACTCGGTTCCCTACTTCTGGGGCACGGTCGGCATTATTTACAACCCGGAGCTGACGCACGGGATCAAGTTCGACAGCTGGGATGATCTGTGGGACAGCCGGCTGAAGAACAATATTATGCTCGTGGATGGCGCGCGGGAGATCATGGGCATGGCGCTGAACAGTCTGCACTATTCCTTGAACGACAGGAATGAAGAGCATCTGCAAGAGGCGCTGACCAAGCTGAACAAGCTGTCGCCGAACGTCAAGGCGATTGTCGGAGACGAGATCAAGATGCTGCTCGCGAACGAGGAAGCGGCCGTCGGGGTCGTCTGGTCCGGGGACGCCTCGGAGATCATGGACGAGAATGACAAGCTGGATTATGTGGTGCCAAAAGAGGGCTCGAACGTCTGGGCCGATAACCTTGTCATTCCGCGTACCGCCGCCAATGTAGAGGGGGCGTACAAGTTCATCGACTTCATGCTCCGGCCGGAGGTGGCGGCGCAGAATGCCGAATATGTCGGCTATTCTACGCCGAACAAGGACGCGCTGGCGCTGCTGCCGGAGGATATTTCCGGAGATGAGCGCTTCTATCCGCCGAAGGAGCTCACCGACAAGCTGGAGGTCTACGACAATCTCGGCAAGAAGATGCTCGCCCATTACAACGAGCTGTTCCTGAAGTTCAAGATGCATAACGATTGAAGATGCTTCTGCCAAAAGATCAAGAGGCTCAAGAGATGCCGGGGACTGCCCCGCTTCTCCATGAGCCTCTTTTTTGCCGAGGACAAGGCCGCCCTTGTTTCTCGTGCTCTTGTCTTTCATGCTCTTGCCTATCTGCTGTAACCGTGTCTTCCCGGCATCTGTACATTCATGGTCCAGGTTATCCGCAGGCTTATTTGATCCCGAGCCGCATCCGGTAGGCGAACATCGTATCCAGCGTCCGCCCCGCAAAATACTGCTCCACCGCCTGACGGTACAAGGCGATGTCTTCGTCCAGCTCGCCGCCGCCCAGCCTGAGAACGGTCTGCATCCCGCCCTGGCTGAGCGTAAGGCCGACATACCGCTCCGCGTCGCAGCGCTCCATGTTGTGGAAGACCAGCTCCCGGCAGAAGCTGAAGACCCCGCTCTCGCGGATTCGGCTCAGATGCTCATCCTTGTTGCGTTTCAGGGCCCTGCTCTCAGGCGGCACCCGGCCTTCGATTACAGTATCCGCCTTGCTGATCAGGTCGTTGTACATGTTCTCGATAGCCGGCTCAAGCACGGGCGGCCAGTCGCAGTCGTAGGCGGCGAAGACCCCGCCGGTACGCAGCACCCGCGCCGCCTCCTTCAAGGTGCTGACCGGCTCCATCCAGTGAAAGGATTGGGAGCAGGTGATAATGTCAGCCTCTTCCGCCCCAAGCTCCAGAGCGTTGGAGTAGCCCTGGATGAACGAGATATGCTGCGGCTTGCCCAGGGCGTCCCATTTCTCCAGCGCCCGGCTCCGCATGTCGTCCCCCGGCTCGACCCCGATGATCCGGTCGGCTCTTCCCGTCCACAGAAAGGTAGACAGGCCGGTCCCGCAGCCGAGATCGACGACAAGGCCGGGTCTTGCTCCCAGGTAGCCTGTCAGCAGTTCGGCTACTATCGGCGGCGCTTCCGGCCGGTACCGGTCGTATTCTTTTTGAAAACCCTTGAATCGCTCGACATTGGAATACAGATTTCCTTCGGGGATCATGGCTTCACGCTCCGTTTCTTTATGACCTACAACTATTGTAGCATCCTCCTACCAAGGTTATGAGAAATTCTGTAATTTCTTCTATAGGCGTCCCCGCGCCGAATTCGGTAAAATGGAAGGGGAGCTAAGACATAACGCTACAGGAGGAGATCATGGAACTGCAGGATGCAGCCGAACAAGTAAGCCGTGTAACCCGAAGCTATTGCAGCAAAATTGATGTAGAGCCAAGCAATGAATGGTTCCTTCTAAAAATCCAGGAAGAGCTCGGAGAGCTGGTGCAGTGCTACCTGGAGCTTAATCATAAATCCAGAGCCAGAGGAAAGACCGAAACCGAGCTGCGGGACAATTTTGAAGCCGAGCTGGCCGATGTGCTGGGGCTGGTGCTGTCGATGGGGAAGCATAATGATATGGATATGGATCAGGCTATTTACAATAAATGGCTCAAATGGTTAAATGATTAAAGGCGGTGGCGACGCATGGACTCCTTGTTCCTAAGAATCTCGCTTCATCGAATGACCGATCTGTATTTTCCTAAACTGAAGGAAGCACTGCAAGGTTTGAGTCAAGAGCATTTATGGCAGGAGCCGTATCCGGGCGGCAATTCGATCGGCGGTATCGCTCTGCATGTATGTGAGCATATCGCCAGGAACTGCGTTCGTCTGGAGAGCAAGGACCCGAAGCTGAAACCGGATTTTGAGAAGTATTTTCCTATCAGCGAACAGACCGCCGATGAGCTGCTTATGAAGTTCGGGCAGCAGCTTCAGCAATGGGATGCCGTGATCTCGCGGTATATGGACGGGGAACGATTGCTGGAGGAGGAGCATATTCACCAGATTTATCATCTGGTCGAGCATACCGGTTATCATCTGGGTCAGATCATTGACCGTGTTCAGCAGGCAACCGGAAAGAAATTCAATTTTGTTCAAAAGGGTCTGCATGAAGCGTATTTGCGGAGTAAAATCGGATGAAGCCTGAACAAGGCGGATTCATTCCAAGGCTGGTGAAAGCAAGAAATGCTGGAGAACAGACTGGAGAATAGACTGATCAAAATATTGTACAACTACAATCTGATCCGGGACCTGCGGGTGGTGCAGCAGCTGCATCTGCCGAACTGGTGCATCGCCGCAGGATATGTCCGAGGCGGGGTATGGGATTACCTGCACGGTTATGCAAGCCCTACGCCGCTGAGCGATGTGGATGTGCTGTACTACGACCCGGCCGATCTTAACGAAGACACCGAGAAGCGTTACGACCAAGCCTTAAAGGAGCTTTTGCCCGAATACAACTGGTCCTGCAAAAATCAGGCAAGAATGCACCTGAAGAACCAGGCGGAGCCTTATCTGTCGGTGGAGGACGCCATGCTGAGATGGCCGGAGACGGCTACCGCCGTCGGCGTCAGTATGGATCGTTATAAGAAAATCAATGTCATCGCTCCGCATGGCCTGCATGATCTGTTCAATCTGATCATCCGGAGAAGCCCGTATTGCCACGACGAAGAATGTTTCCAAGAGCGGGTGCGGAGCAAGAACTGGCTGGAAATCTGGCCCCGGCTGCGAATAGCCGAGTCCGGGCCAGGAGAGCCGGGAGAGCAAGGCGAGCGCTTAAAGGTTTAAGGCGGATATGCCGAACGAAATTCAAGGCCGCCGCTTGTCCGCCCGGGCCGGCAGGGTGGAATCGGCCGCGGCCGAAGAACAGGAAGGGCAGTACAGCCGGCTGCCTGAATTCATCATGAAGTAATCCGAGTGCAGAGGAGAGCGCCTATGTCCGACTACTATTGGGATAAGCAGATCGAGTACCTGAACAGCACCCGCTGTTTGTATTACAACGATGATTATCTGGAATTTCTGGTCAAAGGCGTTTGGGGAATCGAAAGGCCGGTCAGCCTGGTCGATTACGGCTGCGGCTACGGTTACTTGGGGCTGAAGCTGCTCCCCCTGCTCCCGAAGGGCTCCCGCTATACCGGGATCGACAAAGGGAAGGATTTGATCGCCAAGGCCAGGGAGATTTTTGCAGAGCTTGATTATGAAACCGAATTCATTGAAGCTTCCGTTGAGGATATCCGGCCCAAGCGGCGGTACGATATTGCGGTCTGTCACGCTTTTCTGCTTCATATGGCGGATGTGGAGGATGTCCTTGGGAGAATGGTCGACAGCGTGGTGAACCAGGGGATGGTGATCTGCTTCGAGCCCCACTGGATCGGGAACATCTCCAATTATGGGCTGGAAGGAACTCCGCAGTCCAAGATTGCGAGCCTCGGCATCCTCCAGCGCCTGTACGAGAACGATGCGCAGCGGACGGGCAAGGACGGGAATATCGGGCTGCGGCTGCCGATTCTGCTCAGCGAGCTGGGGTTAAGCCGAGTGGAATGCCGGGTGAGCGACAAGGTGAATTTTCTGGATCGGCGGATGGACCCGGAGAGCCGGAGCAGACTGTTCCGCTCTCTCAAAATCGAGGGCCTGGGCCAGGAGCCCGGCGATTACCAGCGAACGGTGACACAGCTGATCGCGCGGGGCTTAAGTCATGAGGAGGCGCGCCGGCAGTATGATGCAGAGATGCTCTTCTCCAGGGAGTTCACGGAGGAATCCTGGTTAACTTACGCGCCCAATATGAAGATTACATTCGGTACGGTGGAGCGGCCTTGCGATGAAGATTAACCTGTATCACTATTACGAACGGGAAAGGGGACCCTTCCGCAATCTCTCCAGTCTTTCCAGGGAAGAGGCCCGGGCGGTCTCCCGCGAATTGAAGACGAACGGGGATGTATTTGCCAGCCGCCGGCAGGACGATTATATGGAAATCCGCCGGGAGCTGGAGCAGCGGGCAAGAGAGCTGTTCCTCCGGAAGGGCGGCAGGCCCGTTCTTCCTTATCCCCATTACATGACCCTCGGCGAATGCCTCTGGGTGAAGAGCTGGTACAGGGAGGGGAGGGAAGTTGCCATCAGTCTGGATGACTTTGCCCCGGGGACTGTCAGCTTCACCTATGGCGATCTGTTCCCGGCTATGCGTTTCCAGGACGGCAGGGAGTACAGGGGGCAGGTCTATACGACCGATGAAATACCGGGGCTGATCAGCCGCTTCGGGCTTCCGCAGGAATGGAACCCGGCTGGCGAGCAGGGACCGGAACGGTACATCGAGGCGCAAATTTGGGACGACGCCATTCTGAAGCGCTATTTGTGATATTAACGAACCCGGGAGGTATTTCATATCATGTCTGACGAAGCTGTAGTTCGATTGATTAACCGCCAGGAGCTCCCTGGGCTTCTTCAGCTGTACCGCCATCTTCATCCCGATGATCCCGATCTGGAACCAGGCTCGCTGCAGGAGCAGTGGGATGTTATCATGAACGATCCGGGCATGAAGATCATTGTCGTGGAGCGGGACGGGATGCTGGTCGCTTCCTGCGTTCTGCTCGTTGCCCTGAACTTGACCAGAGGCGCAAGACCCTTCGGCTTGATCGAGAATGTGGTGACACACAGCGGGTTTCGCAAGCTGGGATATGGCCGGATGGCGCTGGACTATGCGGTTGAATATGCGAGGGGGCAGAACTGCTATAAGGTCATGCTGCTGACGGGTTCGAAAATGGAGGGCGTCCACACGTTCTACGAGAGCTGCGGCTTTCAGAAGGGCACCAAGACCGGGTTCGTCCTGAGCCTGTAGGAGAAGCGAGGTTCCATTGGGGGGCCCCCGATATGCAGAGGACGTCTGTTCAAGGAGAGCAGGCGTTTTTTGCGTTTTTGCATCTGTCGCTCTTCCTGGCGTTGGCTGGAACGGTTTCAAGTTAAGTTCTTGTTCGCAAATCGGGAAGTGAACGAAGCCGCCGCGTACGCACGCAGCGGCTTGTTGCCGGTTATCCCATCTTCTCAAGCAAGCCCTTGATTAGCCCGAGGGCCCGATAGTCCAATTCCTTGCATATGCGGATGAGCCTGGCGATCGCCTCCCGGTTGTCCCGCAATGCCAGCGCTTTGGCCTGCGGCTCGCCCATACAAAGATCAGCGTGGTATTTCTGCATCTTCCATGCGGTCTGATGCTCATTATGAAAGACCTCTGCAATTTCGCGAAGATCGCTGCTAAGCTCCGGGAAACTCTCCGCCGCCTCTGCCAGGAAACTACTGGCATACGCGCGTCCCTCCGACACCATAGTGAACGCATCGCCCTGACACATCAGGCGCTCCATCAGCATCGGAAGCGGCGCGTCTTTCGGGAACTGGGTTTCGTCCAACAAGGAGCGTTCCCATTCGTCAAACGCCGATTGACCTCCGGCATATTGATTCACGTCATGCGCTTCCATCATTTCGACGGCAAGGCGAAGCGTGTTCTTCAGGAACGATCTCTCGTCCGGAAGAGGACCGGCATCGCCGACCGCCATAACTCCAATAGTCTCACTGTGTTCATACCAGCTGCGGCGGATAAAGTAACCGCATGGATCGGTATCGAGCGAACCTTTCCATTCGGTGAAGTCCTGGAAGAAATTCCAGCCGAGCAGAGCGTCCCCGTTATCCCGGTAACCTGTAATGACACAGGCCTCCGGCGGACCAATAATTCCGAATCCGATGACGGGGCGTCCGGCGTTGATCTCCTGGCGGATCAAAGCGGCCATTTCGCTTTGGTTGCCGTCCTTTTTCTCGAGAAATACGCCTGTACGTCCCGCCGCGGCAAATGCCAAGTGTATGGGTTCCATCGGGTCGTGACGGCTTGCCAGGATATCAACATTGCCCCCGTCCCACATTTCCCGATTCCACATCAGGCGGAAAGCCGCGCCGGACCCGGCCAGCAGGCGTGCATAGGAAATGGATTGTCCCGCATAGGTCAGACAGGCCCTGAGCGAGGAAATGAAAGGCGTGAGCTCGGGCGGATCGTTGTAATAGCTGACTTTGGGGACACCGTATAACACGATGCCGCCAGATGAAGTATCTTGCGTCGTCATTGTTTCATCATTCTCCTTTTGGACAATGACAGGGGCCATCATGCCCGGTACAATCACAACGCCGCGCACCACAGCGTCCGATTGACGAAAGGCGGTCGGGGTTTGACCTGTCATGATTCGAAACGCGCGTGTGAACGCATCATGCGAAGCGAAGCCGTAATCCAGCGCGATCTCCGTAACGCTTCGCCCGGTGTTGCGTAGAGCGAATGCGGCACCCGACAGCCGTCTGGAGCGGACATATTGCGCAATGCTCTGCCCGGTACCGTTCTTGAAGATGCGGCGGAAGTAATCCTCATCATACCCGGCGACCTTTGCCAATACTTTGCTATCCAGAGCTTCGTTGATATGCGTTTCAATGTAGGAAACCACCGATTTGAGCGTTAGATCGTGAAACATAAGCCACCTGCCCTGCACTTGATTGTCCCCGGAGACAAGTAAATTTTATCATGGCCGGCGGCGAAGCACTCGACGATTTTGAACCTTGCTAAGGAACAGTCAGTCCATCTGGAGCTGTGCTCATTTCCAGCTGGAAACGCCGATTGGGCTCACAACTCTCTTAATAAAAATATTATTTTGCGCAAAAACACCGTCTTGCATAGGTAATACCAAAGTATTATATGAATAGTCATATGGTTAGAAAATAATAGTAGGCTAATATACCTATCAATATGAACATAAAGGTCCGATATCCGGGATTGTATATAAGCTTTTTAATAATTATGGCAAAAAAACATATCAAAGTGTGGCGAATATTGTCGATAAGGACTATAGATGCCTGGTTCCCATGGAATGGGATCAGAGTGGGAATTAAGGTGTAAATGCAGGTGCGATCATGTAAAACGGGGGGAGTAAGTGTATGAAGTGGTTTGGTAACTTGAAGACGGTAACAAAGATCATTTCCGCATTTTTGATCGTTGCGCTGCTGTTGGCGGCGCTGGGGGTCTACTCGAGTCTGACGATGCGGAACATGAACAAGAATGCGATCGAGCTGTACAGCAACAACCTGATTTCAGTGAGTACGCTAGGAGGAGCTCAAACCTCTTTTCAGAAGGCGAGAGTGCTGGTCCGGGATTTGAGCACCGCGACTTCGGCGTCGAATCGGGAGAACTATGAGAAGGAGCTCAACGCTACCGTTCAGGATATTGAGAAAAACATCGAGCAGTATCGGCCTCGGGCGGCCACGGCGAAAGAACAGGAAATTATGAAAAGCCTGGACCCGGAATTCTCCATATATAAAGATCTTCTTAGTCAAGGGGTGCAGATTGCCAAAGAGAAGAGTCCGGAAGCATTCCTTAAATTCAGAGCGGAGTCTTTAAAACCGCAGACAGATAAAGTTTCCAATCTGTTGGATCAATTATCGGATCTGAATGTCGAGATTGCAGCGGCAACGAATGATGAAACCCAAAATTACTATTCAACGGGCATCACAGTAACTGTGGTCATCATCATTGTCGCCCTCGTTCTCAGCATTCTGATCGGCACCTTGATCGCCAGATCCATTTCGAAGCCGCTGCTTCAGATGGTCGGGGTCGCGAGCAAAGTGGCGGATGGCGATTTGACCGAGCAGGTAGCGATATCCACCAAAGATGAAGCGGGGCAGCTGGCCTCGGCGGTTAACCGGATGGTAGACAATTTAAGAGGACTGGTTGACGGCATCGTGATGAACTCGCAAAGTGTGGCCGCATCGTCGCAGCAGATTTCGGCGAGCACCGAGGAAATCGCCAGCACAAGCACCAGCCAGTCCACTGAGGCGGGGAATATTACCCATCTGTTCAAAGAGCTGTCCACTGCTATCGACTCTGTGGCCAACAGCGCGGAAGAAGCAGCGGATCTGTCCAATGAAACGGTGGCGACGGCGCGTGAGGGCGGCAAGGTAGTTGAGGCTTCGCTGATGGGAATGCAGGCAGTCAACGGTAAAATGGCCCAGCTGGAGAGCGACTCCCAGAAGATCGGCGACATTATCGAAGTGATCGACGATATCGCCGAGCAGACCAATCTGCTGGCGCTCAATGCGGCGATCGAAGCGGCGCGCGCAGGCGAGCAGGGGCGCGGCTTTGCCGTTGTGGCCGATGAGGTGCGGAAGCTGGCTGAGCGAAGCGGAGAAGCAACGAAGGAGATTACGACGATTATCAAGGCGATGCAGGATAATACGAAGCAGAGCGTACAAGCGGTCGCCGATAGCGTGCAGCAGTCCTCCCGGACAGGAGAGGCGTTCGAACGGATTATCGGCATGGTTAATGATTCGTCGATCAAGGTTAATGAAATCGCCGCAGCCTGCGAGGAAGAGTCGGCCCAGGCGGCGGAAGTCATGCAGGCCGTACAGTCCATCGCCGCTTCAAGCGAAGAGTCGGCGGCCGCATCGGAAGAGACGGCAGCAACCTGCCAATCGCTTGCCCAGTTGTCCCAGGATCTGGCCGCAGCTGCGGCTGTATTTAAAATCCGTTAGAGGAGGGATGGCTATGACCTCGCTTCAGCAAGACCAATATATTGAACTTGCCGTAGGCGCCGAGACCTGCGCAATGCGCATTGAAGACGTTCATGAAATTATCAAGATGCTCGCCATTACGGATATCCCTTTCAGCCGCCATGAGGTGAAGGGAGTCGTCAATCTGAGAGGAAAAGTCGTTCCGGTCATGAGCCTGAGGAATCTGCTTGGCATGCCCGATGAGCCGTACACAAGGGCGACCCGGATCATCGTCGTCCGTTACCAGGAGGAGTTTGTCGGCATGATTGTCGACAAGGTGAACCGGGTTACGACCTATGGAGAGATTCACCCTCCAACCGGACAAACCGGCATCCCCCATGCGGGAGTCTATCAGGGGATCGGCCAGCGTGACGACCGGCTGATCGGTATTCTGAAGCTTGAAGATATCCTGGGCGGATAGGGGGAAAAGGCAATTATGATGGACTTATCGGCGTACCGGGATATTTTTATAGAGGAGCTGAACGAACAGCTGGAGAGGATGGACCAGACGCTGCTCTCGCTGGAGCGTTCGCCTTCTCCTGAGTATGTGCAGACGTTGTTCCGCTCGGCCCATACGGTCAAAGGCTCCTCATCCACTATGGCCTTCGGTGAAATGAGCGAACTGACCCACCAGGTGGAATATGCGCTGGAATGGGTTCGGGAGAATAATGCCGCCATCGGCTCCGAATTCATCGATCTGATGTTTAGAGCGCTGGACGCCATGAAGACGCTTCGGGACGAATATATCGGGGGCGGACCGTTCTCCGACTTCTCCGCGCTCGTATCGGAGATCCGCTCGTTGATCAGCCGTCCTTCCGGAGAGATGGCGGCTGCGCAGCGGAAGCAGCTGGTGCTGGGACCGGAGGAGACGCTAAAAGCGGACGAACAGGCAGCAGCGGGACGAACGCTGCTGGAGGTCCGGATCGAGCTGGCCGGAGACTGCCTGATGAAGGCGGCGAGATACCAGATCGTGATGAACCGGAGCGAGGATGAGCTCGGAACCGTCATTGCCTCGACACAGCCGCTGCAGGGAACCGGCGCTACAGAGGAAGAGGATGAGACGTACCGGCTGTTCGCCTTCGTGATCGGGACGCAGTTGGAGGCCCAAGCGCTGCAGGACAAGCTGTCGGGATTCTCGGATGTGCAGTCGGTAGAGGTACTGCCGTTCACCGCCGGGGCTGCCGCTGCGTCCGCATCGTCAGCGGCTTGCATCGAACAGTCCCCAGCTCCTCATCCCGCAGAGGCTTCGGCTCCGGCCCAGGCTCCGAGCCGGCAGGCCGCGCCTTCCGGAGGAGAGCCTGCGAAGGGAGCGTCCCAGACCGTTCGGGTCAGCGTGGACCGGCTTGACCACCTCATGAACCTGGTCGGGGAGCTGCTGATCGACCAGACCTCGCTCGCCGATCTTCGGACTGAGGGCCTGCGGGGCGACCCGGCACAGGCGCTTAATACGATCGGCGGCGTATCGGATCACATGAGCAGGGTGATCAAGGAGCTGCAGGACGGGGTCATGAAGACCCGGATGCTGCCGATCGACCAGTTGTTCAGCCGGTTCCCCCGGCTGGTCCGGGATCTGTCCCAGAAGCTGGGCAAGCAGCTGGATCTGGTCATTCAGGGCGGAGAGACAGAACTGGACCGCACGATTATCGAGGAGCTCGGCGATCCGCTGATTCACCTGATCCGCAACAGCGCCGATCACGGAATCGAGAGCCCGGAGGCGCGCGCCGCCGCGGGCAAGCCGGAGAAAGGCCGCATCTCCCTCACCTCGTTCCATGAGGAGAATCATGTTGTGATTATGCTGGAGGACGACGGCAAGGGCATTGATGGAGAGATCATCAAGGCCAGCGCCATCCGGAAAGGGCTGATTACGGAAGAGCAGGCCGTCCGTCTTACCCAGGCGGAGGCCGTCAATCTGATCTTCGAGCCCGGCTTCTCCACCGCCTCCCAGGTCAGTGAAGTATCCGGGCGCGGCGTCGGCATGGACATCGTCCGCAGCCAGATTGGCAGACTGAACGGCATTATCGACATTGATACCCGACCCGGTGCCGGCACGAGATTCACAATCCGTCTTCCGCTCACACTGGCTATCATCAAGGGGCTTCTCGTCAAAGTGGCGGGCAGGCTGGTCATTATTCCGATGTACAATGTATCCGAGATCGTCCGGATTTCGCCGGACGACGTGCAGAGCATTCAGGGCCAGAGAGCCATTATCAATCACGGCAAAATCGTTCCGCTGTACTGGCTGCATGACAAGCTTCATTATCACCGGACCGAGCGGACAGCGAAGTCGATTCCGGTGGTCATTGTGAAATCGGTGGAGAAGAGCGCCGCCTTCGGCGTGGATGAGATTATCGGCAACCAGGAAGTGGTTATCAAGTCGCTGGGAACATATCTCGGCAAGATGAATCATCTCTCGGGAGCTACCATCCTGGGCAACGGCAGCGTGGCGCTCATTCTGGAGGCGCCGTTTCTGGTGAACGGATAGTGCTTTTGGCAAGAAGGGATGCTTCGAACAGTTTTCGATGTTCGGAGCAGCTGGATGCCAAGTGAGTCGTTGTGGAAAGTCATGCTCCGAACCGTCCGCAAGCATCATGCGGAATCCCGGCTATGGCCGGGAGGCGGTGACTCTCCGATTACTTGAGGATCGCTGCTCTGCGTTTTTGGTCTACTGCAGCTTGCTTTCGTAGATTATGGGCAGGCGCCAGCCACCTTTTGAGGTGGTTGGTGGTACTTTCGTTTTTCCCAAAAGGGGCGATTTCTTTTTTGTGATGGTAGATAGGTTTGTAGACTCTTTTTCCGCTTAAAGCAGCGGAGAGGACGGAACGACCTGCGCAGAAGCGGCAGCGGTCGCCTTGCTCTCCGGATTTTTACCGTTGAAGGGAATGAAAAAAATCTGGAGAGCACAGCGATTGGAACAACGGTCCGTTCGCGGAGCGTCCATTTAAGCGACTACGTTGATCCTAGTATAAAAAAAGAAGCTGGCCCAAGCAGCCATTTCATGGCTTTTGGGACAGCCTCAAGGAGTGCCTTAACACCGAGAGGGAGAGAACTGCGGGTGATGCTTGCCGGCTGCGGCGTAGGATGTTAGAAATCGGAAGTGGCGACTTGGATGAAGCCGAAGACCGGACCGGCCGCGGTAGCGAGCAGAGCGGCGACGAGAAGCAGGTTAACCGAGAGCGTCAGGCTGTTGCCGGCGGGAATCGTGTAGGTGATAACTGGAGCGTTGACGCGTGTAATGACGAGATTGACAGGGAAAGTGGAGTTGTTCTGCACAGTAACGGCTGCGTTGATTCCGCCTGTGAGATTTTCGTAATAGGATTTGCCGGTGCCTGCTGCGAGGTTGAAGAACTGCTGCGGCAGAAGAATAGCCATTTCGGAAGACCCCCTTTGCTGTTTGATAGTACATGGTATGCTTGAAATCTAGCAAAGCGGCGACGAATGGCATGGCTTGTTCGCACATTTTAATAGAAAAGACTTTTCGCTGGATTTTCATTCCCGATGCAAAAGGCCCCCAACCCTTTCATAGCAAGGGATTGGGGGCTTTTGCAGGCTTTGCACTGATCCGCTATTGCGCCGATCAGCAAGGTCTCTATCAGGCGTGAAAGAAGGCGGCTAGCGGAGAAGACCCGGGTCGATCCAGGGCACAAGCCCTTCATCGGCTGCCCGATCCAGCAGGCTGGAAATGGCGTTATATCCGCTATCGCCCAGCTCCATCGTAAAATCATTTACATAGAGGTCAATATGTGATTTAGCCACCTGCGGCGACAGCTCCTGCGCGTGGCTCAGCACGTAATCCTGCGAGGCTTCCGGGTGATCCCACGCATAGCGCAGCGAAGCCCGAATCCAGCCGCTGACGGCTCCGGCGTCCAGGTCCCGGCGGGCGATGATGGCGCCGAGCGGGATCGGAAGCCCCGTATCGGTCTCCCACCAGCTTCCCAGATCTACGAGCATATGAAGGCCGTAAGCGGAGTAGGTGAAGCGGGCCTCGTGGATGACCAGTCCCGCGTCGATGATGCCGTCTCTCACGGCCGGCATGATTTCGTGGAACGGCATGACGACAATTTCGCCCACCCCGCCCGGAACATGGCTGGCCGCCCAAAGGCGGAACAGCAAATAGGCGGTGGAGCGTTCGCTCGGCACGGCAACCCGCCGCCTTGACAGTTCTTCCGGACGACGGATGGCGCCTGTTCCGCCGCCAGTCAGCAGCAGCGGGCCGCAGCCCCGGCCAAGCGCGCCGCCGCAGGGCAGGAGCTTGTACCGCTCCAGCACCCAGGGCAGAGCGGCATACGATATCTTGAGCACCTCCGGCCCCGCGCCTTCGGCGGCGAGGCCATTGGTGATGTCGATATCGGCATAGGTTACGTTCAGCTTGGGCGCTCCGGGAACGAGCCCGGCGGCCCAGGCATGAAAGACAAACGTATCGTTGGGGCATGGCGAGTAAGCAATATTCAATTCTGCGGACATTTCAGCACCTCCGATAGTATGGGCCCGGCGGCGGCGAGGGCGGCAAGCGCCTCGCCGATCCGCCAGGCGTCCCGGTCGCGCGGCCCGACCGGGTTCGAAATGGCGCGAATCTCCAGCACCGGGAGATTCAGCGCCGCTGCGGCTGCGGCGACTCCGCAGCCTTCCATGGCCTCGGCGGCCGCGCCGGGTACGCGCGCCGCGAGAGCGGCGGCCGTATCCGCTGTGCCGGTCGCCGTCGAGACCGTGAGCACAGGGCCTGTGCTCACGGGGAGGCCCGCCGCCTCAAGCGCGGCGGCGAGTCTTGCGCCCCGGCCGGTGTCGGCCGGGTAGCGCACGCGGCCGAAGCCGAGCTCGTCCGCGCCGCGGAAGCCTTCCGCCGTCTCGGCTCCGAGATCGGCGAAGATCAGCTCGCTGGCTACGACCAGCGAGCCCACGGCGGCGCGGCCGGGGAAGCCGCCGCCGATGCCGGCGCTGACGACGCAGGCATAACGTCCGGCGCCGGCGGCAAGGGCGGCGGCCGTGCCGGCTGCTGCGGCGGCCGGACCCGCCCCGGCCGCGATCACGGTGAAGCCGGGTGCGCCGCCGAGACCGCGACGGACGGCGTCGGCTTCCACCTCCACCGCCGTGACGATCAGGACGCCGGCTTCAGGTTCCGGCCGGCTATAGGCCTGCTGCCCGATATAGTCCGGGCGCGGCTCCTTGGCATCGTTCATCAGCAAAGCCTCCTTCGGCTTGTTCTTTCTATAAATAGAAGCGTAAATGGTATCATATCGAAGAAAAGGATACACCCCTTTGCCGGGCAAGGTCAATTTGGCATAATTTTTAAACAAGGTGTTGACAATAGAAAAAACGGGGTGTATATTTATCTTAAGTTAAAGATAATTAATTCAAAGATAAATGACGGAGGTGAGAGGGAATGAGCGAAGGCAATGAGAAGCAGGTTGTGGCCGAAGAGATTAGCGGCCGGGATGAGGCGGCATCGCTTAAGCTGTTCGTCGTATTGTCCAAGGCTTACCGGAGCCTGATGGACCGGGCGGTCAAGGATATGAAGAGCCACGGGCTGTCCTCCGCCGAGTTCATGGTGCTGGAGGTGCTGTACCACCGTACCCGAATCCCGCTTCAGCAGATCGGCGAGAAGATTCTCGTGACAAGCGGAAGCATCACCTACAACATCGACAAGCTTGAGAAGAAGGGGCTGCTGAAGCGCGTGCCGTGCAGTGAGGACCGCCGCGTAACCTACGCCGAGATCACCGGAGAGGGACGGGCGCTGTTCGACGAAATCTTTCCGAAGCATGTAGCGACACTGCATGAGATGATGGACGGACTGGATACGGCGGAGAAGGAGCAGGCGATCGGGATGTTGAAGCGTCTCGGTAAAGGGGCCGGTGCTTAGCAGGCCGCATATGCGGCCTAAGGATAAGGATCCCGTGAAACGCTAGGTCAGCCATGGGATCCGCAGAACCCGTGCCGGAATGAAGACAGACTGGCGGCGGATGGCGAGAAAGGCTTTCTTTTTTGCCTAATATCTTAAAATAAAGATTATTAAACCAAAGAGAATGGAGACGATCTAAAATGGTAAGTGTAGGATTATTGCTGATTCGTTTATTTATTGGTATTGCTTTTATCGGTCATGGGGCTCAGAAGCTGTTCGGCTGGTTCGGCGGTTACGGCCCTAAAGGAACGGGCGGCTGGATGGAATCCGTCGGCATCAAGCCCGGCGTGGCGATGGCGGTGCTGGCGGGCGTGCTGGAGCTGGGCGGCGGACTGCTGCTGGCGCTGGGACTATTCACTCCGGTCGGAGCCGTGATGCTGGTTCTGGCGATGGCGGGAGCGCTGAAGGTTCATGCCGGCAATGGCTTCTGGGCCACGGCGAACGGTTACGAATACCCGCTTATGCTGCTTGTAGTTGCGGCTGCCATCGCGCTTGCGGGACCGGGCTCGCTGTCTCTGGATCATCTGCTGTTCTAATTTAATCATGTGGGGCCGCGGGGCCAAGAAAGGGGAAATAAATCATGAAACTTCAAACGGCTGGCATTCATCATATTACGGCGTTCGTACAGGACGCGCAGCGCAATGCGGACTTCTATGCAGGCATTCTGGGACTTCGTCTGGTGAAAAAAACAATCAACTTCGACGCTCCCGAAGTCTATCATCTGTATTTCGGCAATGAGGCAGGAGCGCCTGGCACTATCATTACCTTCTTCCCGTCTCCTGTGGGCCGGAAGGGCCGGATCGGCAGCGGACAGGTTGGCGTAACGGTGTATGCTATCCCTGTCGGCTCGCTCTCCTTCTGGGAGGAACGCCTGAACGCTTACGATATTCCGGTTACGAAAATTCAGCGGATCGGCGAGACGTATTTGTCGCTGGCCGATTATGACGGCTTGCGTGTTGAACTGGTTGAACGGGAGGAAGGTCCGCAGAGCACCTGGTCGTTCGGCGGCGTTCCGGTCGAGCATGCCATCAAGGGCTTCGGCGGGGCCGTACTGTACAGCGCCGCTCCTGCGAGCACCGTGGATACGCTCGTGCATACGCTTGGCTTTGAACGCGTAGCTGACGAAGACGGGTATGTGCGACTGCGGTCAGAAGGTCCTCTGGGCAATGTCGTCGATATCAAAATCGATCCGCTGCCGCTGGGCGCCGGCGGAAGCGGCACTGTGCATCATATCGCCTGGCGGGCGAAGGATGACGCGGAGCAGCTGGAATGGCAGGATTTCGTGGCAAGCCGCGGCTTCCATCCTACACCGGTTCAAGACCGCCAGTACTTTAACGCCATCTACTTCCGCGAATCGGGCGGCATTCTGTTCGAAATCGCGACCGATCCGCCCGGATTCGCCAATGACGAAGAGCCGGATAAGCTCGGTCAGAAGCTTATGCTCCCGTCCTGGTATGAGCCGCACCGCGCGGCAATCGAGGGCAATCTGGCACCCTTTACGGTGCGTGAGCTGGAGGTGAAGCGTCAATGATTCATATCTTTAAGCCTGGAAGCGATGCTTCGAAGCCGGTTCTGGTTCTGTTCCACGGAACGGGCGGCAATGAGCGGGACCTGCTCCCGCTCGGGGAGATGCTGTCTCCGGGATCGGCTCTTCTGGGGATTCGGGGCAATGTGTCGGAGAATGGCATGCCCCGCTTCTTCCGCCGGCTGGCGGAGGGGGTGTTCGATGAGGAGGATCTCGTCTTCCGGACGCATGAAGTAAAGCAGTTTCTGGATGAGGCTGTTGCCAAG
The DNA here is from genome assembly GCF_000758685.1 of Paenibacillus stellifer. NCBI lineage: Bacteria > Bacillati > Bacillota > Bacilli > Caryophanales > Paenibacillaceae > Paenibacillus > Paenibacillus stellifer. Next base: position 5,438,439 of record NZ_CP009286.1, on the reverse strand, counting down.
TATAATCTGGATGCTTCCGAGCTGATTGCTGTCGGCTACTCCAATGGAGCCAATATCGCGGGCAGTCTGCTGATGCATTACGGCAGTCTCTTCTCATCGGCGGTGCTGCTGCACCCGATGGTTCCGCTGCGCGGCATGGACCTCCCTTCCCTTGAAGGGACGCCGGTCTTCATCGGCGCCGGCCTCAATGATCCGTTGCTCCGTAAGGAGGAGACGGAGGAGCTTCAGGGACTTCTCGAAGGAGCGGGCGCGGAAGTAACCGTTCACTGGGGCAATCAGGGGCATCGGCTGAGCGCCGCCGAAGCGGAAGCGGCCCGGCTGTGGCTGGAGCGCCGGAACAGCTGAGCTGCTGTGCGATCGGACCAGTGAAGCCAATGAGTTGCTGAAGCGACCAGGCCCCTGAAGCGATCGGGCCGCCAGGGTGCCCGGGCAGCATCTCAAGCGGCGCTTACCCTTCCGGGGCCTGGCCGTCCAGGCCCGTTAATATATTAGAACGCAGACAAGGGACAGCCTGCCCCGGTCTGCGTTTTTTGGCGTGTGCCGGTAATGGTGTGATGATTGCGATGCAACTGATATGAGGCTGCAGCGGGTAGTGACGGCGGCTTGGAAAGTCCCGGTATGGTACAGCGAACTCGTGGTGCTGCTGACAGGCCGATGCTGCTGCTTAGGCTGCTTCAAGCCGTCCCTTTTTCCCTGGAGTCCATCCAGTCCAGCAGCATATCCAACGGCAGCGGCCGGCTGAAGTAATACCCCTGCACGGCATCACAGCCCAATGACCGAAGAACTTCGGCCTGGCCGGCGGTCTCCACGCCCTCGGCGACAACCTGCTGGTTCAGGCTGTGGGCCATCACAATCATCGCCTGGACAATGCTGCGGGCCTTGGAATCGCCGTCAATCCCGTCAGTCATGGACTTGTCGATTTTAAATACCTGGAACGGCAGGCTTTGAATAACTGAGAAGGTTGAATAGCCGGTGCCGAAGTCATCCATCGCCAGCTGAATGCCCATGTCGGCCAACTCGCGGAACTGTCGCAGCTGCTGCTCTCTCTGGACCATGTTGGAGCTCTCTGTCACTTCCAGCTGCAGGAGCCGGGGAGGATACCCGGTTTCGGCGAGGATGGCCTTAAGGTTCTCCAGATAATCGCCGGCCGCCAGCTCTTTATTGGACACATTGACAGAGATCACGAGCTCTTCTCTCCCCGCCTGAAGCCAGGAGCTTCCCGTCATGCAGGCCTGCTCCAGAACCCGCCGTCCGAGCGGCACGATAAGTCCCGATTCCTCTGCATAGGGAATGAATATGGAGGGAGGAAGGGCCGATCCGTCAGGCTGAATCCAGCGGACCAGGGCTTCCACGCCCCAAATTCCTCCGGTTGCCAAGTCGATCTGAGGCTGAAAATACAGTCTGAACCGGTTGTCCCTCAGAGCGGCATTCATCTGCTTGCCGAGCAGCAGACCGTGTTCCTGTCTAAGCTTGATTTCCTCTGTGAACACGCGGTATTGCCCGCGGCCATGCCGCTTGGCCTCATAAAGCGCCAGATCGGCGTACTGCAGCAGCTGCTCCGGGCTCGAGCCGTACGGCCGGGACTGGCAAATCCCGATACTGGCCGACACGGTAAAAGACTCCTGCATATAAATAAAAGGCTCTTTCAGACCCTTAATAATGGCTTCGCAGGTCTCTTCGGCGATTTCCTGGTGAGCTCCTTTGAACAGCAGCGCGAATTCATCTCCGCCCAATCGGGATATGATGCTGGCCGATGCGGCACTCCGAGACAGCACATTTCCGACATGCTGAAGCAGCAGGTCGCCGACATGATGTCCCCGGGCATCGTTCAGGTCTTTGAAATAATCGAGATCAATATGGATCAGACTGACGGTCTCTCCGTCCTGCTCTCCCGCCCGCAGCAGATCCGATAGCACTTCCTGAAACTTTCTGCGGTTGCCAAGGCCGGTCAGCGGATCATGGTAGGCCATATAGATAATGCGCTCTTCCGCCTTGATATAGTCTGTAATGTCCCGTATCAATACATATTCAAAGGGCTCCCCGCCCGACTCGATGCTTTCATGTTCAGTCTGGAGAATTCGGGGCTTTCTGCCGGATACCGAGGTTATCCGGACAGTCTCTTTATCCGTGCCCGCTAGGAGTCCGTCTTTGTCGTAAGGAGGGGCCAGCCGTTCAAATTTCTTGTGCAAAAGGTCGCCCTCCCGCAGTCCGAACAGCGACAGCGCGGCGGAATTGGCCTCGATAATCCGCCCGTACCGGTTCAGCAGCACGATGGCCATGGGGGAGCGGTCGTACAGTACCTTATATTTTCGTTCGATGGAAGGCAGAAGCTCGTAGCGGACCATCCCGTAACGGATCATGAAGGCGAACAGAATCAGGCCAAGCGTGCTGGGCTCAGGCATGCTGAAGCTTTCAGAGGTCATAAAATAAGGGTTGAAGCTGGCGAGCCCTATGCCGGAGATCCCGCCGTAGAGATATGCCTGCAGAAGCAGACGCAGCTGTTTGCGTTTTTGCGTTAGCCCGCTTCGTTTTACATAGGTCATGCCCTGATAGAGAAAGTAGAGGCAGGCGCCAAACGTATAGACCGCCGATATCATCACGGCATTGAATGCTGCGGGGCTTGGCATCACATCGGTCCACGGCCCCCTTTGCGTGACGTCGACATACACATAGGAGGAGGGCATGATTAGAAATAAGGCGCAAAAAGCAGGCCCATAACCGAACAATCCGACCCGTGCCTTTGGCCAATGATCAAGACGGTCCGTCATTCGCATAGTGAGATGTATCGAAATTGACATCATCAATAAGGCCGGGACCAGCTTCATCCAGATCGTTACGGCCGGGGCAAATTCGGCAGGAATCAGATTGACCAGCGCATCAGCCAGAAAGAACACCATGATTATGTAAAACAATCCGGAAGAAAGCCGGTTCAGCGTCGTGCGGTTGCGAAGGCCGGTTTCGACCGCAATATAGAAGAAGAAGCCCGTCGGAATCATAAAACATAGAAGGGAAAGCAGATACAGCCAACCGGACATTGTAAACACCTCGCTGATAAGGCTGAATCAATAGACAAGCGCAGCGTCACTCTTTCTAGCAAAACGGGAAAGCATAGGCTGCTGCATATTTCGATCTCTGAAATCTCAGGCTGGTTATGAGGCGCCTTTCCTCGGTAAGCAGTCAGTCCTGGACAAGTAGATTTTAAGCTGATGCTGTACTAGCTCTACTATCTATATCGTCTTTCCGCATGGGTAATTAGATAGAAAAATAACAATTTTTATTAAGGGATTTGCATTTCATCACTGTCCCCGGGGACTTCCGACTCAGAATAAAGGCCAGTCTGGACAGGCGGCAGAGAGCGGGGAGGAGGACTGTCGCATATAAAAAACGGGACATGACCGGGCAGTTGCCCGTCTTATCCCGCCGCTAAGCGAAAAAGTGAAACAGGTTCGCTATGCGTGCTCCGGCAGTTCCGCGATCGAGGGTCCGGCATCCTTCGCCGTATGCCGCGATGCATCCAGCATGATTTTAATCAGCAGGATGCACATGGCGATGTTAAGCAGCGCCGAGAAGAACATCAGGAACCCGACATGGCCGTCGGTGCTTGTATAGCCGTAGTAGACGGCGTAAGTGTTCATGAAGATGGTGGCGCTGAAGCCGAAGGCGAGCCACAGAAGCCGTCTGTCCTTGAACTGGCCGTAGGCCAGGAGTGCCAGAGCCGCCGCCGGGAACAGATACCGTTCGTGCATGCTTGACGAGAAGGTGAATACCCCGGCAATCAGCAGCAGGGCCGAGAGGGAGGCGAACGCCGGCTTGCGGCTTCGCAGGTAGAGCCAGCCCGACAGCAGCGTAGTCAGCACGATAAAGATCATGCCCCAGGCGTGATAGCTGAAAATGATGAACGTCGACGACGAATCCTTGTAGTTGGCCCCGAGAAGCCCAAATAGATTGAAGCCGTTCACCGAAGCATACGGGTATTCGTTCACGGTTCCGGTGTAGAGCTCGTACAGCCACATCGGGCTCCGGCCTCCTGTGAAAGGCAGCGCCACGACAACTGCGGCAGCAACCGCGATCGCGGCGGATTTCAGCCACGGGCCGATTGACCGCGCCGCCAGCAGCGCGAACAGCAGCACCGGCGTGTAAATGATGCCCTGCGGCTTCATCAATACCGCCAGCGCAAGGAACAGAGAGGCCCAGCCCAGCTTCCGGCTGCACAGCGCCCAGATGGCGGCAGCCACAATCATGGTGAAGAAGGAGTCGACCTGTCCCCAGAACGTAGCGTTGATCAGTACGGCTGGATTGAACATGTAGAAGACCGCGATCAGCACCGCCGTCTCCGCCTTGAGGAAGCGTGAGGCTGCCTTGTACAGCAGGAAAGCGGTGACGGCGTCCGCGACGATCGAGGGGAGCTTGATCAGCGTTAGCAGATAAGGCTCGATCTGCGGCAGCGTCACGAGCTTGCCTGTCGCCCACAGAATGTACATATACAGCGGCGGATAATCGCTGGAGCTGTTCTCGTAGAAGCTTCCGAGTCCCTTGGCCGCCGATTCCGCCCAGGTGGTGAAGAACCGGATATCGCCGCGATAGCCGGAAATCCAGGGAGCCGCCGCCAGCTTCAGGCAGAACCCGGCCGCCAGAAGCAGCAGGACGACCGTGCCCTTGCGCGACTCGCCGATGACGAACTTTCCCTTGCGGGCATAATAGAAGGCTGCGCCCACCAGTCCGGCGAAGAGCGCCGCGTAGATGGCCAGCGCCGTGCCGTACTGGCCGTCGCTGCCGAAGCCTCCGCCAAAGCCTCCGCCAAAGCCTCCGCCCTGACGGCCGCCGCCGAAGCTGCCGTTCATACCGCCCTGGCGGGAGAAGCCGCTTGCGCCGTTCGGGGCCTGAGCGCTGTTGCCCTGCGCGCCCGCTCCTCCGCCGCCAAAGCCCGCGGGTCCGCCGGAAGTCGAGTTGCCGGAAGCGCTGCCCGGCTGGCTCTGCGCAACGGAGCCGCTCTGCGGATCGGCCGCTGCATTTTGCGAGCCGTCCGCCGCTGCGCCAGGCGAACCCGCGCCGGAGCCACCTTGCGAGTCGGCCGCCCCGCCCTGGGAGCTGGCGGCGCCGCCTGTTCCGCCTGGCGCCGCATTTTGCCAGTATCCGCCCTGCCTGCCGCCCTGGAAGCTGCCTTCTGTTCCGCCGGGGCCGAAGCCTCCTTGCCGGATGCGCTGCTGGAAGCCTGCCTCCGAATTGCCAGCGGTGCTTCCATCCACATGTGCGAGCGAGTATATCAGGATGCCAATGCTAACCGCCAGCACAAGCGACAGGCCGGCGATCCATTTATGCTGTCTGATCCCATTCACAGCTTTCACTCCTCTTATCCAATTGCTGGGGTTATTATACAGGAGGTAGCTTAAGATATCCTGAAACTGCAGAGTCCGAAAGTTCTCATTGAACTCTCATTGAATTCTCATTGAATTTCAGGACGGGCTTCAGGTAGTATGAAGAAATATGGATTTCCAGAATACCCGGCCTACGCGCCGGCTGCAGCAGAAAGGCAGATAAGAAAATGAGCATCAAATCAACCGCTTTGGATGTACAGGCCATTCGAGCCTCCAGAAAGCTGAGACTTCAGCTTGCGGGCATTCTGGGGGCAATCGCCACGATCGGCCCGCTGTCGATCGACATGTATTTGCCCGCCCTGCCGGAGCTGGAGCGATCTTTCGCCACCTCCGCCGCTTTTGTCCAGCTCAGTCTGAGCTGCTTCCTGATCGGGCTGGCGCTGGGCCAGCTGTTCGCTGGTCCACTGAGCGATGTGTATGGACGCCGCCGTCCCTTGATGATCGGCATGATGGTATACACGGTGTCGTCGCTGCTCTGCGCCTTCAGCCCTTCCATCGGCGTCCTTGTCGTGTTCCGTCTGATCCAGGGCCTGTCGGGTTCGGTCGGTGTCGTGATTTCACGGGCCGCCGTCCGCGACCTGTATTCGGGCTCGGAGCTTACCCGGTTCTTCGCTCTCCTGATGATCGTCAACGGCCTGGGGCCGATCGCGGCTCCGGTTATCGGAGGCCAGCTGCTCCGGTTTACGACCTGGCAGGGCGTCTTCCTCGTGCTGTTCGGGGCGGGCGTGCTGTTCTGCCTCATGATCTGGCTTCGCCTGCCGGAGACGCTGCCGCCCGAACGCCGTTCTAACGGCGGACTTGGCAGTACCGTCGCTTCCTTCGGCAAGCTGCTGCGCAACCGGACCTTCATGGGCTATGTGCTGTCCCAGAGCTTCGTGAACGGCGCGATGTTCGCTTACATATCGGGGTCGTCCTTTGTTCTGCAAAATATATTCGGCGTATCTCCGCAGATGTACAGCCTTATCTTTGCCGTGAACGGGCTCGGCATCATCATCACCGGCCAGATCGCGGGACGGCTGTCCGGCAGGCTGGGCGAAGCCCGGTTGATGGTGTGGGGGCTGGTACAGTGCGCGCTCGGAGGTCTGCTGCTCCTGTTCGCCATTCTGACCTCGGCTGGACTGCCGCTTATCCTGCCGGCCCTGTTCGCCGTCGTCTCCAGCGTCGGCATAGTCGGCACGACCACGTTCTCGCTGGCGATGCAGGACCAGGGCGACCGGGCGGGCAGCGCCTCCGCGATGCTCGGCCTTCTGCCGCTCCTGACCGGCGGGTTGATCTCTCCGCTCGTCGGTCTGGGCGGCGGTGATACAGCTCTGCCCATGGGCGCCATTATTGCGGCTGCCGGTATCTGTTCGCTGCTCTGCTACAGCCTGCTGGTGAGAAGGAGGGGACGCTGATGAGCCGTAAGGATCTGTCCGGCCTGGTGCTCCTGGCCCTCATCTGGGGCTCTTCGTTTCTCTTCATGAGAATCTCTTCTCCGGTGCTGGGGCCGGTGTTTACGACCGAGCTGAGAGTAGCCATAGCCGCAGCGGCTCTGCTGCTGTACGCGCGGATTGCAGGCATACAGCTCGATATTCGGAGTAATTGGAAGGCATATTTGCTCCTCGGCGGGCTGAACGCCGCGCTTCCTTTTACGCTGATCAGCGCGGCGGAGCTGCATCTGAATGCCTCCCTGGCTGCAATCCTCAATGCGACGACGCCGATATTCGCAACGCTTGCGGCCTGGTGGACGGGCGGAGAGCGGCCGGGCCTGAACCGGGCGATTGGACTGGTGCTCGGACTCGGAGGCGTCGCCGTGCTCGTCGGCTGGAGTCCCGAGCCGCTGGACCGGGCGATGATTATATCCGTCCTATTCTCGCTGGGCGCCGCCCTGGCCTACGGCTTCGGAGGCCTGTACGCTGCCCGGGTTGGCAGGGGGGTGCCGCCATTGACCGTGGCCACTGGCCAGCAGCTCGGCGCGGCGATATGCCTGCTGCCGCTTCTTCCCGCCGTGCCTCCGAGAGAGATGCCGGGCGCTGCCGTCATTTTGTCCGTCCTCGCGCTTGCGCTTGTCTGCACGGCCTTTGCCTATCTGCTCTACTTCCGGCTGATCGCAAGCGTCGGGCCCGTCAAGACCGTCAGCGTGACCTTTCTGGTTCCGGTGTTCGGGATATTCTGGGGCGCTCTTTTTCTGCATGAGCGCATCTATTGGACGACTGTAGCCGGACTCGCGGTTATTTTGGCGGGAATCGCTCTGATTAGCGGGCGCGCGCGAAAGCCCGGAGAGAAGACAACGAGAACGCGTGATCTGTAAGTACAGAGCCGATCTCCCGTGTGAGAGCGGCTCTTTTTTTCACACAACGGGGCCGGATCTCAAGCTTTAAGCAAACATTCAGCCCGTCTTAAGCTTGTCCAAGGCAAAAAGGATTATAGTGGAAGAAGTACATGAAGGAGGGATTTAAATGAACATATCTTCCGTCTCATCATCGTCATCGGTGCAGTCCTACAGCGGTTCGGCCGGAAGCTCGAGCAGCGCATCCAGACAAATAGCCGCGCTGGAGAAGCAGAAGTCGAAGCTGGAGGATGATCTCAAGAAGCTGGATTCCAGCAAAGACGACGAAAAGACCAAACAGTTGAAGCAGCAGCAGCTTACTATGCAGATTAAGCTGCTGGATGCCCAGATCGCCCAATTGAAGCAGCAGGAAGCCGCAAACGCCTCCGGGAAATCGGAGGGAACAAGTGAAGCGTCGGGATCAGGTCAGGTGCTGGATGCGGAGGCCGCCAAGACGGCGACTACGGACAGCGAGGGGCATTTCGACGTTCGCGTATAGCGGGCAGCGCATGAAGCGATGAGGGCCATTGATGAGAGGCTGTTGACGAGAGACATTAATGAAAGGCATTAATGAAAGGCTATTTTAGTACGGCTCATTGTAGGCATCAGCATTGCATCATTCAGGATCAACGCTTCAAGACGCAATACATAGACAGATCGAAATCTTCTGACCGGCATACTCCAGACGCGAAGTCGCCCGATAGATACAGATGTCCCGTTTATGAGGCGGTGGCCTTCACCAGCTTGCCGAACCGGTCTAAGAATATGCCGTCCGCTTTAAGAGTGGATAGGCTTCGCGTCTTCAAAATCATCTTCAATTCCGCCGAGAGCCGTCTGCGCTTCCCTGACCTGGAGCACGCAGACGGTTTTCTGGAATTATGCAAATGTGGCATCTTTTTAACAATCGAAAAATCTCATGTGTTTTGTGAAAGAAAGCGCATACAAAAATAGTTCCCGGCAATGTTAGAATGGTCGTGCACGACTCTAACAAACGGGGGGATTGGAGTATGAAGAAGACAACAGCATGGGCCGCGCTCGCACTCATGATGGCGATTGGCCTGACAGCTTGCGGGAACAGCAATAATGCGTCGGAGCCCAGTGCGGAGCCGAGCGTCAAGCCGGCGGAGACCTCAGTGGCAACGGCGGCGTCTTCTGCCGCAGCGGCCGATGGCGCCTTCAAGGACGGCGTCTACAAAGCCCAATATGACCGCAACGATGTGCGGAACTGGAAAGCTTATGTAGAGCTTACGGTAGAGGGAGGCAAAATCACCAAAGCCTACTATGACTATTCCAATGACGCGGGTGAGCTGAGAAGCAAGAATGAGGCCTATATCAAAGGCTTCTCCGCAGCCAATAAATTTACGCCGCGCGAAGCATTCGACAAGCTCGGGGAGGAGTTGGTCGCTTCACAGAGCGCCGAAGTGGATGCTGTATCGGGAGCGACGCACTCTTCCAGAAACTTTAACGAGCTGGCTGCTGCCGCTCTGGAGAAGGCGAAGGCCGGGGATACAGCGGCCGCCGTTGTGCCGCTGTACGAGGACGGAACATACAAGGTAAGCGCCGATGCGTTCGACGACCATGGATGGAAGCCGCAGCTGGATCTTGATATCAAGGATCATCAAATTGCAGGCGTCCAGTTCGACTATGTGAACAAGGATGGCAAGCTGAAGACCGAGGATGCGGATTACAAGACGGCGATGGAGGCCAAGAGCAAGACGTATCCGGCCAAATATACGGAGGAACTGGAGAAGCAGCTGATCGATAAGCAGCAGATCGGTTCTGTGGACGCCGTCAGCGGGGCGACAACCTCCTCCAACAACTTCAAGGCGCTGGTAGAATATGCGCTTGATGACATGGCGGAGACCGGCGATACGTCGCCTGCCGCCATCAAGATCGAAGAGTAATACGGGACTGCACCGGGTCTTTCGGCAATCGGGAGATGTAAGGTGGGGAGCCGTATGAAGACATGAAGCCTGCCTGGACTTTGGGTCCGGGCAGGCTTTTTGCCGTAGGGCTTGAAGACGGCAAGGGAACTCACCAACTTCACCCGTATAGAGCGATGCCATACAGCAGCGCCGCGGCGAGCAGTACGACGATCAAGGCGAACGTATCTTGCCGCTGCCATCTCAGCTGAAGCCAGGGAGTACGGGGCTTGTCCGGATCATAGCCTCTTGCCTCGATCGCGGTAGACAGCTCATCGCCCATAGTAATGACCTGCAGCATAAGAGGGACGGCCATCAGCGAGAGCTGTTTTGGCGTCCACCGCGCCAGTCCGCGCTTGCGGGCCCCCCGCGAGGCCAGCGCAAGGTGAAGCTCATCCGCTTTTTCCAGCACCCAGGGGACGAATTGCAGTGTAACGGATACAGCCAGTGACCAGTTCCGCGTGCGGACGCCGAATCTGCGCAGCGGGGAGATGGCCCATTCCAGCCCTTCCCGCAGCGGCGCGCCGGATGTCGTCTCCGTGAAGATAAAGCCGAGCGACAGCAGCAGCAGGAGCTTCAGCACGGAGAGGCCGCCCGCCTCGGCACCCTTTGCCGAGAAGGCCAGGCCGCCGGATGCGGAGTTCCAATAGAAGGCGGACAGCAGCCACAGCAGCAGGAACATAGGCAGGAATGGCCGGTAGAACCAGCGGGCCCGCTTCCGCGAAATCCCGCCTGCGGCAAGCAGCACTCCAATCATCAGAGCGGCGAGAACGAGCGGCGGGAAGCCGTTGATGCCCAGAAGGACAAGCGAGCCCAGCGCCATGGCCAGCCATTTGACGCGGGGGTCCAGCGACCGGACCATGGCCCCGGTCATCGGCCTGACCGCCGGCTTGTCCAGGCCGGCGGCGGGCTGCCCGGACGCATCTGCCGCGTCCGGGAGAATTGCGCGTCCGCCGTCTCCGGACGCGCTCCTGCCGGGCGGCGGCGCATCAGCCGGCGCCGCCCCGGCGTCCCGGGGACGCTGCGCGACGTCCCCGGGATAGGCCAGCCGGCCCGCAAGAGCGTCCGGCAGCCCGGCAGTGCTCGCGGGCAGCGCGTCCAGCAGCCCGCGCTTCATCAGCATCCGGCCGATTCGGATATAGGCCGGAGGGGCAAGCCCCGCGTCTTCGAGCACGCGGGGCTCTTCCCATAAGCCGGCGGTCGGGCCGGCGTAGCGAAGCCGTCCCTGCGCCAGGACGGCGGTCTGGTCCGCGAGCGGCAGGAAGGCGTCCAGATCGTGGGTGGCGGCCACGATGGTGTAGCCTGCATCGCGGAGCTCGCGCACGGTTTCGAGCAGGCCCCGCGCGGCCTGCGGATCAAGGCCGGCCGTCGGCTCGTCCAAGAGCAGCAGGTCCGGCCTCGGAGCGAGCGCGCCGGCGATGCACACGCGGCGCTTCTCGCCGCCGCTCAGCAGATAGGGCGAGCGCGGCCCGTAGCTGTCAGGCGCGAGGCCGGCCTGGCTGAGCGCCTGCTCCGCCTCGCGGCTCCGCTGCGGCTGCCGGACGCCGGACTGCTCCAGGCCGTACTCGACGTCTTTCAGCACCGTTCCGCCGAATAACTGGCTCTCGGGATGCTGAAAGACGATCGAGACGGAAGGGGAGGATGCCTCCTCCGAATAAGCGATTGTGCCGCCGGAAGGCTCGGCAAGTCCGGCCAGCAGGCGCAGCAGAGTTGACTTGCCGCTTCCTGTCATGCCGCACAGCACCGTTAGGCTGCCTTTCGGAAGCTCCAGGTCAATATCTGTCAGGGCGGGGAGGGGGCCGTAGCGATAGGATACGGCGGTCAGCTGAACCGGCATAGGGCTTCCTCCAGTTCATGCTCTGTCAGCGGAAGCTGCCCCTGCGGCCAGCCACCGTCCTGCATGACCCGTCCGACCGCCACGACGGGCGGGTCCTCCCAGCCGAGCGCCGCCGGCAGTCCGGAGCCGTAGAAGAGGCCGCGGGGAGTGCCGTCGTACAGAAGCCGGCCCTGCTCCAGCACAAGCGCCCGTTCGCCGGCGGCCAGCTCCTCCATCCGCTGGGTCACCCACAGAACGGTGACGCCTCGCTTCCAGAGTTCCCGGGCGAGCGCGAAGATGCCGTTCCGGGAAATAGGGTCCAGCATGGAGGTCGCCTCATCAAAGATCAGCAGCTCCGGCTCCAGCGCCATGCAGCAGGCGATGGCGAGCCGCTGCCGCTCCCCGCCCGACAGCTCCTCCACAGGTCTGGACGCCTTGTCCTCAAGGCCTGTCAGCTTCAGCGCCTGGGCTACCCGCAGGTGCATCTCTTCTCCGGGAATGCCCCGGTTCTCCAGGCCGAAGGCGACATCTTCCTCGGGAGTCGAGCCGACCGTTTGGGACAGCGGATTTTGAAAGACGGTCTGAACCGTTCGCTTGACCTGTCTCCGGTTGCCGGGAGAACGCAGATCGAGGCCGTTCGTCGCGACCTCGCCGGCAGTAGGGAGAAGCAGCCCGTTCACAATGCGGACGAGGCTGGATTTGCCGCTGCCGTTGGCGCCTGTCAGGGTCACCCACTCTCCCGTGTCTATATGTAAATCGATATCTTGAAGCACCGGCAGAACGCGCTGGCCGTCCCGGAGGGACAGGCTCAGGCCGCTGGCATGAATCATAGCTGTTCGACTCTCTTTCCGGAATGGATGGATAACCATCCCCGATTATATCAAATTAACGCATTGATGTATTGCGGTGCGGATGGTATATTGGTTCGGGTACATGTTACACCTACTAGACTCAAGAAGAAATGGAGGAACTTGCACGATGAATAAATGGTCCCTGCGCGGGCTGATTTTCAGCGCGCTCTTCGCGGGCGTCATGATCGCTCTAAGCTCCATGAAAGTAGATCTTCCGTTCTCAACCGTACCGATCACGCTGCAGACGCTGGCCGTCATGCTGGCCGGCTCCATCCTTGGCGCCAGATACGGAGCGCTTGCCGTTCTGATCGTTCTCGGGCTGACGGCGGCCGGATTCCCTGTTCTGGCCGGAAGAGGCGGCATTTCCGTTCTCGTCGGGCCAACAGCGGGCTTCATTTGGTCCTGGCCCTTTGCAGCCGCTCTGATCGGGTGGTTCGCCCAACGGATGACGCAGAACCGGTATACGTTCACGAAGCTCCTGGGCGTGAATGTTGTTTTCGGCTCTCTGCTGGTGTATCCGGCTGGCGTGGCCTGGCTGGCTCATTCGGTGCCTTCGCTCGATACGCTCTATAAGGCGCTGGCTGCCGGCATGCTGCCTTTCCTGCCGGGCGATTTCCTGAAAGCGGCTTTGTGCGCTTCGGTCGCTGCCGGTGTATGGAAAGTATATCCAATCGAACGGATTGTGGGCAGCCGGAAGGCTTCCGCGTGGTCCAGCAGTGATTCCTCCGCTGTGAAAGGCCAATAAAATCGTCACACCCGAAAGCCCCGTCCCTTCGCATTGCACAATGCGAAGGGACGGGGCTTTGTTCAAGAATAGCAAAGATTCCATTTGAATAGCTGCGGACCGCACTGAGTCCTCCGCTTGCGACAGGGCCTTTCCTGGTATTAGATCCGGGATCAGCTCAAGCGCTGGTTTGTCTCTCGCAAATGCCCGTGTCTGCAAGCTGCCGCCAGACAGACATTCTTCTTGATCCTGTTGCTTTTATTCTGCATGGCGCTTCGGCTTACCAGCGACTGCCTACTCTCTTGCAGGCCGCTTCATCATTAATACGTGTCATTATGCGCATTGACCGCTCAAGCCCCTTCTTTCCCGCCCGACAGGTCCACCGGGAGCGACCAGACCGACACACCGCCTCCGGTTACAGGAAAGACGGCCCAGCCGTCTTCGCCGATCTTGACCGTCTCCTTGCGGCCTAGCGTCAGGTCGATCCAGACTTCTCCGGCACGTTCCTTCCCGACGAACATGCGCTTCTCTCCGTTGTCGCCGTTCGAGACGACAACCGCGCACCCGGAGCCGGGGATTTCCTTCGTTCCGCGCCTTACCCAGCCGATCGTATTGGGATGGTCGAAATAGTCGTTCTGCTCGCCGTAAGCCCTGTGATACCTGGCGCACAGCAGGCGGTCGATGATTTCGCGCTTACCCGGAACGGGCGTCGGCCCGCCGATGCCGTAATAGTCGCCGTAGAAGACGACGGGATAGCCGTCCTGCCGGAGCAGAATGAGCGCGTACGCGCTTGGCTTGAACCAGTCGCCGACCCAGGATTCGAGCGATTCATGGGGCTGGGAATCATGGTTGTCGACGAAGGTGACGGCGTGGGTCGGATGGGTCTGAACGAGCGTGTCATTGAAAATGGTGCTCAGATTGAAGTTCCGGCCCGCCAGCGAAGCCGCATGGAATTTGTAATGCAGGGCGACGTCGAACAGATCGATCTGATAGTCTACGGTGTCCAGGAAGGTTCGGGTCGCTTTCAGATCCGAATTCCAGAATTCCCCTACGATATAGAAGTCTTCGCCGCGCTTGCGGGCCATTTCGGCTGCAAATTCCCGGATGAACTCATGATTGATATGCTTGATGGCGTCAAGCCGGTAACCGCTGCATTGGAGCGTATCGACCAGCCATTTTCCCCATTCCAGCATCTCTTCGCGGACAACCGGATGACCGTAATCGATGTTGGCGAACATCAGGTAATCGTAGTTCCCGAATTCACCGTCTACGTTCTGGTTCCAGTCCTTATTCTCTCCGATAATTTTGTAGATTCCGGTTCTTCCTTCCCTGGCGTCGTAATCGGTGCCGTTAAAATGCTCGAAATTCCACTTGAAAGCGGAGTACGTATCGCCTCTTCCGGGGAAGGTGAACTTGGTCCAGCCTTCGATTTCAAACGGCTCCGAGATGACCTGAAGCCGGTTGTTCCGATCGACCTCGACAACCTTGAAGACCTCCGTCTCGTCGGCTCCGGCCTTATGATTCATCACCAGATCGACGTACACGGCGATTCCTTGCCGTTGACATTCGGCGATGGCGTCGATCAATTCCTGCTTGGTCCCATATTTGGTCCGCACTGTGCCCTTCTGGTCGAACTCGCCCAGATCATACAGATCGTAGACGCCGTACCCGGTTTCCTCTACAGACAGCGCCTTGGTCACCGGCGGCACCCATACCGAATCGATTCCGGCGCTTTTCAGCTCGGGCGCAAGCTTCGCCAGCCGCTTCCAGTGCTCGCCGTCGGCGGCCACATGCCATTCGAAGAACTGCATCATTGTATGATTCCGATTCATCATGATTTGCCCCCTGCTTCGTATTGATATTCACTGCTGACTGTTACGCCAATCATGATGGGTTACGGGCTGAACAGGTCCAGCTGGAGAGGGGCAAGCCCGCCGTCTTCCTCCCCGAGCAGGGTCTGAAGCTCCTTGGCGTTAGGTGTGGCGTCGCCGGCCGAATTGTTGTTGAAGACTACGTACACATTCCGCGATCCGCGTTCAAGCTCTTTCAGGCGTTCCTGCCATTCCACCAGTTCTTCCGTGCTGTACCGGTACAGATAGCGAAGCTTCCGCCATTCGGGATGGCTGCTCTGATGCCAGCCTTTGGGGTTGCGGCCATGCATGCGCACATAGGTGGCTTCCTTCGAGGTGGCGACCGCCACGATCGGGATAGAGCCGATTCCAGCCTGGGGTTCATCGACGACGGTATGAATCCACCCTTCTTTTTTCATAAATTCAATCGTGCGATCGCGGTACTGCGGACTGTACCAGGTGGAATTGCGGAATTCGAGCGCGCAGGGAACATCCTTCATGCGTTCCTTCGTTTCGCGGAGCGTATCTACATTCTCCTTCGTGCAGTCGAACCACGGCGGGTATTGAAAAAGGGTCATGATCAGCTTTCCGGCATCAATAGCCGGCTGAATCGAGGTATGAAACGCCTGGAACATGTCCCCGGCAGTGTTGAAATAATTCGTTTTGCCCCGCAGATGCCCGGTCATGCCCTGGTAAGCCTTGACGATGAATCCGAAGCCCTCGGGCGTCTGGCCGACCCATTTCACGAAGTTCTTGACCGGCTGAACGGCATAGAAGGAGCTGTCGATCTCTACGATTGAAAAATGCGCGCTGTAGGCGGGCAGGCGGCCTTCGGGCTTCACTTTGCCGTACAGCCCTTCGTGATCGCCGAATCCCGTCAAACCGATCTTGATCATGGGCGTCTCCTCCTTTTTCCTATTGTTGGCATAAAGTTCCTCGAACATTACCTGCATATCCCTATTTAAACGTAAAAGGGGAGAGAGCAAACAGGCCGCTGCAAGATGGCTTTGTCAGGCGGGCGGGGGAGACGGATCGCTTCGGCTGTGGAGGAATGGGGCATATCCGCCAACAGTAAAACCGCCTTCCCGGTTGGGAAGACGGTCTTTTCGTACACCGACTCTATTCGGTTGCCGCCTTGGCATAGGACGCATCGCTCTAGGGGAACCGGACAAGGCCGTGCTCGACGGCAAGATGCACCGTGTTGCGTCCGCTCCGTTTGGATGCGTACAGCGCATGATCCGCTTCCTTAAGCAGCTCCTCCAGCGGCTTTCCCGGCTCCGCGAAGACTACGCCGAAGCTTACGGTCACACTGATCCAGCCTTGAGGCAATCGCAGGCCTTCCACTTCGACCGCCGCCCGAAGAACGTCAGCCAGCTTGGCCGCTTCTTCCAGGGGCGTATCCGGAAGGCACAGCACGAACTCCTCCCCGCCATAACGGCCGAAAATGTCGCCTTGGCGAAGAAGTCCCTGGCAGACCTCCGTAATATGGCGAAGCGCCATATCCCCGCAGCTGTGGCCGTAGCGGTCGTTGATGCTCTTGAAGTGGTCGACGTCGAAGAGCGCCAGGGAGAGATTGCCGCCTTCGGTATCGCGGCGTTCTAGCTCCCGGGCGCTTCGCTCCATAAAATGGAGGCGATTACATATACCGGTAAGACTGTCCGTTGTCGCAAGCTGCCGCAGCTTGTCCTGCATCCGCTTGCGTTCCGTTACGTCGATGAGCATAATCATTCGTCCGGCGATCTGGCCGCCCCGCTTGCGGACGGGCGAAGAGCGGATTTCATAGTAGCAGATGTCGTCGCCCTTCTCCCATTCCAGCTCCCGCTCCTCCTGGACCAGGGGGTCCGCCTCCATCACGTAGGCGACCGCGTCTTTGCCGGCCGTCAGAAACAGCCGGATGAGCGGATGGCCGATGTAAGAGGCATCAAGTCCTCTGATCATGCCCGCCGCGGCCGGATTATAGTCGATCAGCCGGTCGGAGCGGTCCATGACGAGAACGCCGTCGCGCATGCTCTCGAACAGACTGCCGCGCGCAATCGGCGCCGCAGTCAGCATGCCCCTCGACAGAATGGCCCAAATATACAGGGTGGAGGTGATGCTCATGATGATCGGCACCGGGTCCATATTGTAGGGGGACAGGCCGATCAGATAGAGGAAGGCGCCGAGCGTCGGCAGGAGCAGGCCGAGCAGCAGCGTCACGAGCTGGCGGCGGTACACCTGCTTCATGCGGTTCCACTGATACAGCATAACCACGGTTCCGGCCAGCAGGCATCCGAAGGTGAAGCTGCCGTGAACGATGTAAGCCGGACCCATGACGATATCGGCCAGCGGGGCCGGCGAGTCGGTCCGCAAATATATGGACCGGTAGAACAGATGATGGTAGTCGTTGGTCCAGACAAGCGCCGTCGTCATGCAGGGAATGGAGTAGAGCCAGATCAGCCGCGATTTCGTAATCAGCCTGTCCATTCCTACAAAATGAAGCACCA
Organism: Paenibacillus stellifer; assembly: GCF_000758685.1. NCBI lineage: Bacteria > Bacillati > Bacillota > Bacilli > Caryophanales > Paenibacillaceae > Paenibacillus > Paenibacillus stellifer. The sequence goes on along the minus strand of NZ_CP009286.1, from coordinate 5,421,110 downwards.
TCAACAGGCTTGAAGGCGCGATAAAAGGCATCCCGATATATTCAACCTTGGTCCACAGGCTGATTTGCGACAGCGAGCCGCTCGACAGCTCGAAGGCGAAGGCGAAAGTGTAGATAGCCGAAGCGCAGGAGCTGACGATAAACGCTTTGATTCCGGAGAAATCCGTATCCTTGAAGTAGGCGAAGAGAGCCAGCAGCGCGCTCAGGACGCCCGATATAGCTACGATGACAATATATGTGGAGATAAAAGTGCCGATGAATAGGCGCCTCCTTTCGTAAAGGGCAAGCTGCGGGTAAAAGCCGGGATGAGTGGAGCCGTCCGGTCATCCCGGCTTTCGGGTACGGAAGCGGCAAGCCTTGGGCAGACATGCATCTTTACTGGATATATCGGCAGACCGGCCGCTTTCTGACAATAAATCGAAAGAGGCTGGACAAAATGACGGAATTTCCGCACAGCAATTTTACTTTTTGTCTAGTGCCCATGAAAGGGGGTCAGTGTAACATGTTAGTTAAAGCTACATCGGATTTGGAGTTATCGCGAAAATGATGATTTCACGTCATTTAACATGACATCAATACAAATAATTCAGGAATAGGGGGAGTGGAGATGTCACTTATTGCGACAAGAGTTCCTGAGATCCAATTGGAGAATGTGGAGATGCGCTATCAGACGGATACGGCGGAGGTTCTCGCTCTGCACCAGGTAAGTCTCGATATTGCCAAGGGAGAGTTTGTATCGCTGCTCGGTCCGTCCGGCTGCGGCAAGACGACGCTGCTGAGATTGATGGCGGATCTGATCGAGCCGACGGGAGGACGGGTGACAGTAGCCGGCAAGAGCGCCAAGGAAGCCCGGCTTGCCCAGAAGTACGGCATCGTCTTCCAGAGTCCCGTTCTGTACGACTGGAGGAAGGTCAAGGACAACATTACGCTGCCGCTGGAGCTGATGGGCGTCAAGAAGGCGCGTCGGGACGAGAAGGCGCTGGAACTGCTGGAGCTGGTGGGGCTGAAGGGGTTCGCCGACAAGTATCCCTGGCAGCTTAGCGGCGGCATGCAGCAGCGTGTCGCCATCGCGCGGGCGCTCTCCATGGAGCCGGAAATTCTGCTTATGGATGAACCGTTCTCGGCACTCGATGAGTTCACACGCGAGCGCCTTAATGAAGAGCTTCTTGCCGTATGGAGCAAGGTGGGCAGTACGGTCGTGTTCGTCACGCACAGCGTTCCGGAATCGATCTTCCTGTCCGACCGGGTATTCGTCCTGTCTCCGCATCCCGGGCGTCTGTCGGCAATCGTCGACATCCCGCTCCCCCGTCCGCGGACAGCCGAAATGCGGAACAGCCCGGAATTTTTTGATCTGATCGCGGGCATTCGCGACAGCTTCGAGGGAGTGTAACGCTATGAAAGGTAACGGCATGCTGGTCAAAGGGCGGCTGCTTCCGCTGCTGGTATGGGTAGCCGGACTGTTGATTCTCTGGGAGGGCCTGTCCTGGGCGCTGCTGAACGTCGCGCACGCGCCGCTCGCCCAATCGAAGCTGCCCTACGTGCATGAGGTGGTCTCCACCCTCTTTCAGTACGGCGGCACGCTGCTGAAGGAAGGGGCTGCGACCTTCGGCAACGCGGCTATCGGCTTCCTCCTCGGCGCTGCTGCAGGCGTCCTGCTCGCGGTGCTGATGAGCGTCTCGAAGACGATCGAGCAGCTGACTTTCCCGTACGCCGTCGCTTCGCAGATGATCCCGATTCTCGGCCTGGCGCCGATTATCTACGGCATCGTACGCGACGAGCAAGTTTCGCGGATTATCATATCCGGGTACATCACGTTCTTCCCTGTGGCGCTTAATATGCTGCGCGGGCTGCGCAGCGTCGATCTCTCCGCTCTGGAGCTGATGCATTCCTACGCGGCCAAACCGTGGGCCGTCTACTGGAAGCTCCGGCTGCCCGCCGCTGTTCCGGGATTATTCAGCGGGCTGAAGATTGCGGCTCCGCTGGCGGTAACCGGCGCGATTCTGGTTGAGCTGATGGGAGCCCAGCACGGCATTGGCGTCATTATGCTCCGCAATCTCTATTACGGTCCTTCCCATACTTATATGTTCTGGTCGACAATTCTGGTCGGCGCATTTCTCGGAATGGCCAGCTACGGGCTGATGAGCCTCATTGAGCGTCTTGTTGCTCCCTGGCAGCCTGAATTCCGGCCGAAAGGAGGCAGCCGATGATGGAAGGCAATACCGCTTCGGAGGTTTCATTTGTCTCGCCTCACGGGCAGGAGGGTGGAACGCGGCCAACCGCCGGCGCAGAAGCCAAACCGGCGCCGGCTTCCGCCCCGGCGTCCTCGAACAAGCCGCGCCGGCGCTCGCGTACGGCTCCTGTGCTGCGCATTCTGCTGCCGGTTCTCGCCGGCGTCCTGTTTCTGGCGCTGTGGGAACTGCAGGTGTTCCACAAAATATTCGACCTCAAGAAATATCAGCTTCCGCTGCCTTCCGCAATCTGGGAGGCGATGGGCGACAATATGAGTCTGCTTCTCTCCTATACGGGCTACACGCTCTCCGAAGCGGTGCTCGGCATGCTGGCCGGCTCCCTGCTCGGCTTCATCATCGCGCTGGTCGCCACGGCCTGGCCGAGATGGGGCGGCGGCAGCCTGACGCTGGTCGCCGCGCTGAACGCCGTTCCGATCGTGGCGCTGGCGCCGATTATGAACCTCTGGTTCGGCGACGGGCTGGGATCGCGGATCGCCATCGTAACGGCGACGACTATGGCCGCCATGGCCATCAACGCCTACAAAGGCATGGCCGCGATCGACCCGCTGGCGCTGGATCTGATGCATTCCTACGCCGCGCCGAAATCGGCGGTGTTCCGCCATCTGCGGATCAAGAGCAGCCTGCCGTATGTCTTCACCGCATTGAAGATCAACGCGACCGCCAGCATGATCGGTGCGATCGTCGGCGAATTTTTCTTCTCCTCGCGGGGGCTCGGCTATCTGCTCTCCAACTCGATCAAGGTCGCCAAAATGCCGCTCGGCTGGTCCTGCATCGTGCTGGCCGCCATCGCCGGTGTTGTGTTCTACCTGGTGGTGGAGCGGCTGGAGAAGGTGTTCATCCGCTGGCATCCTTCGCGGCGGGCCTAAACTAAAATCTTCATTATGCATAACCGGCTGAACCGGCCGTCTTGGCGAAGCCTTGGTTAATCCTACAGGGCAACGCTGCGGCCGTTGGCATACAGCGCACCAATGGGAGTACAGCACAGTTCCTGACATTCATCACTTCAAAGGAAATCAAAAAAACGGGTAGGGGGAATCAGTTTGATGAAGGGTAACAAGAGAATGTTTCGCGGTGTGCTGTTGATGGCGGTTATGGCGCTGGTTATGTCCATGCTGGCGGCCTGCGGAGGCAACAATAACGGAAATTCGGCTTCGGCTAGCGAGCCGGCGGCTTCTTCCGGAAGCGGCACAGCCGCATCGGCGGCTCCGGCGGCAAGCGAAGCTCCGGCAGGCGATCCGGTTCCGGTGAAGCTGCAGCTGAAATGGGTGCCTCAGGCTCAGTTCGCCGGCTATTATGTCGCGCTCAAGAAAGGCTACTACAAGGATGAAGGTCTGGACGTTTCCATTCTGCCGGGCGGCCCGGACATCGTGCCGGAGCAGCAGGTAGCCGGCGGTTCCGCCGATATCGGCGTCGACTGGGTAGCGAGTCTGCTGACGAGCCAGGAGCAGGGCATGCCGCTGATCCAGATCGCCCAGATTTATCAGAAGAGCGGTCTTGTGCTCGTATCCAAGAAGTCGGCCAACATCAACAGCCCGGCCGATCTGAAGGGCAAGCGCGTCGGCAACTGGATGGGCGGCAATGAGTTCGAGCTGCTGGCGCTGTTCGACAAATACAAGCTCGATTCCAACAAGGACATCAAGTTCACGAAGCAGGGCTTCACGATGGACCAGTTCCTGGGCGGCGAGCTGGATGCCGCATCGGCCATGACGTACAACGAATATCAGGTTGTGCTGGAGTCCGGCATCAAGCCTGAAGAGCTGAATGTCATCGACATGAACGACGAGGGCGTGGCGATGCTGGAGGACAATCTGTTCGCGAACAGCGAATGGCTGGAAGCGAATAAAGAGACGGCGGCCAAATTCGTCCGCGCGTCCCTCAAAGGCTGGCAGGATGCCATCGCGAATCCGTCAGAAGCCGTTGACATCGTAATGGAGCAAGCCGAATCCGGCAGCACGACCAAGGATCATCAGCTGAAGATGATGGAGGAAGTCGCCAAGCTGATTAAGCCGGAAGGCTTCGACCTCTCCAAGCTGGGCTACACGGACGACGCTGCATTCAAGCAGACGGCTGACATCGCGAAGAAGTTCGGCGTCATCAAGGAAGAACCGGATCTCACCAAAGCCTACACGAACGAAATCATGGATATGGCTTCGAAAAAATAAGCCGCATACAAGCCGCTCCGCCGCCGCGCCCCAGCTTGCACACGCTGACCGCCCGGCGGAGCGATTTTACTGAAAAGAGGTGCTTCTCGCATGTCTCTGCTGGCCAGACCAACCGGGAAAGTGAAGAATTTCATCAATGGAGAGTGGGTGGAGTCGGCTTCGGGGCGGGAGGAAGAGGTGTTCAACCCCGCGACGGGCGAAGTGATTGCTTATGTGCCTCTGTCGAGCCGGGAGGAACTTGATGCTGCGGTGGAAGCGGCCAGGAAAGCGTATACATCGTGGAAAAAAGTTCCCGTTCCCCGGCGCGCCCGCTATTTCTTCGACTATCAGCAGCTGCTGCTGAAGCATGCGGAGGAACTGGCGGCTCTCATTACGCTGGAGAATGGCAAGAGCCTGGAGGAAGCGCGCGGCGAGGTGCAGCGCGGCGTCGAGTGCGTGGAATTTGCGGCGGGCGCGCCAACCCTCATGATGGGCAGCCAGCTGCCTGATATCGCGACGGGCATCGAATCGGGCATGTACCGTTACCCGCTCGGCGTAGTCGGCGGCATCGCCCCGTTCAACTTCCCGATGATGGTGCCGTGCTGGATGTTCCCCCTGGCCATCGCTTGCGGCAATACGTTCATCCTGAAGCCGTCCGAGCGGACGCCGCTCCTGATGAAACGGCTGGCCGAATTGTTCGCCGAGGCTGGCTTCCCTCCCGGCGTGCTGAACATCGTGAACGGCGCGCATGAGATTGTGAACGGGATGCTGGAGCATGAGGAGATCAAGGCGATTTCGTTCGTCGGCTCCCAGCCTGTGGCGGAGCATGTCTACAAGACCGGTTCCGCTCATGGCAAAAGAGTTCAGGCGCTGGCCGGCGCCAAGAACCATTCCATCGTGCTGCCGGACGCCGATCTGGACGGCGCGGTCAAGAACATTACGGCCGCCGCCTTCGGCTCGGCGGGCGAGCGCTGCATGGCCTGCTCGGTCGTCGTCGTCCATGAGGCGATTGCCGATGAGCTGGTGGCCCGGCTGACCGCCGCCGCAGATGAGATCAACATCGGCGACGGCTCGAAGCCGGATGTATTCCTGGGGCCGGTCATCCGCCAGTCGAACAAAGAGCGCACTATTTCCTATATCGAGGCAGGCGAGCTGGAGAACGCGAAGCTTGTGCGGGACGGAAGGCTGGACGCCGCCAGCAGCGGCGACGGCTTCTTCATCGGTCCGACGATCTTCGATCATGTGAAGCCTGGCATGAAGATTTGGCAGGATGAAATCTTTGCGCCGGTGCTGGCTGTGATCCGGGTCAAGGATCTGTCCGAGGCCATCGCTGTAACGAACCAGTCGCCGTTCGCCAACGGGGCCTGCCTCTACACGGACAGCGCCAAGGCGGTCCGCGAATTCCGGGAGGAGATTGACGCAGGGATGCTGGGCATTAACCTGGGCGTTCCCGCGCCGATGGCGTTCTTCCCGTTCTCCGGCTACAAGAAATCGTTCTATGGCGATTTGCATGCCAACGGACGCGACGGTGTGGAATTTTATACACGCAAAAAAATGGTGACCGCCCGCTATTGATCCGCTGTTAATTCAGTTCATTTGTATAAAAAATAAAAGGCCGCAAGGCTTGAGAGGGGACACAAGCCCATGATCAATACAGGAATGGACAGCGAGCTCGCAATCAGCAAAGACCGGAAATATCTGTGGCATCATATTTCGCCATACAGCGAAGCAAGCCCGCCGATGATCGCCGCTTCCGCCAGCGGGGCCTGGATTACGGATATCGACGGCAAGAAATACCTGGACGGCATGTCGGGGCTGTGGTGCGTGAACATTGGCTATGGCCGCAAGGAGCTGGCGGAAGCTGCGTATAACCAGCTGCTGTCGCTGCCATATTTTCCGCTGACGCAGAGCCACATGCCCGCGATTCTGCTGGCGGAGAAGCTGAACGAGTGGCTGGGCGACGAATACGTGATCTTCTTCTCAAACAGCGGCTCCGAGGCGAATGAGACGGCTTTCAAAATGGTGCGCCAATATCAGCAGCAGATCGGCCAGCATTACCGCCACAAATTCATCGCGCGCTACCGGGGCTACCACGGCAACTCCTTTGGCGCGCTGTCCGCAACCGGGCAGGCCCAGCGGAAATACAAATACGAGCCGCTCAGCGGCGGTTTCCTGCATGTGGCGCCTCCCGACAGCTACCGCCGTCCGGCAGGCCAGTCGGTGGAGGAATTCAATCTTCTGATGGCGCAGCAGATCGAGGACACCATCGTATGGGAAGGCGCCGAGACGATCGCGGCTGTTATTATGGAGCCGGTCATTACGGGCGGCGGCGTTATCGTGCCGCATCAGCTCTACATGGACCGGGTTCAGGAAATCTGCAAGAAATATGGCGTGCTCCTTATTATCGACGAGGTCATCTGCGGCTTCGGCCGTTCGGGGCAGCGGTTCGGCCATCATAATTTCGGCGTGAAGCCGGACATCGTGACGATGGCCAAAGGGATGACGAGCGCTTATCTGCCGCTGTCAGCCACTGCGGTCCGCAAGGAGATCTATGAGGTGTTCAAGGACAAGAGCGACGATTACGGCTATTTCCGCCATATCAACACCTTCGGCGGCAACCCGGCGGCGTGCGCGCTGGCGCTGCGCAACCTGGAGCTGATGGAGCAGGAGAAGCTGGTGGAACGCGGCGATATTCTCGGCAAGCGCCTGAACGCCGGGCTATCGGAGCTTGCAGGTCACAAGCTGGTCGGTGATATCCGGAGCTTCGGCCTGATCACCGGCATCGAGCTTGTATCCGACAAGGAGGCCAAGACGCCGGCTCCGCTCGATACGGTCAAAGGAATTATTGCCGACTGCAAGGCGAAAGGGCTGATCATTGGCAAGAACGGCGACACAGTAGCGGGCTACAACAATGTGCTGACATTTGCGCCTCCGCTTGCCTCGACCGATGAAGATATCCAGTTCATTCTGGATACGTTCAAAGAGGTAATGAACGGGAGTTGGGCAGAGTAAGCTTCTCCGGGTACAGGAATTGATAGGCGCGCAGGGCGACCTGAATCGAAATCCGGTTCTCCGGCGACATGAAGTCCTCGCCGAGCAGCTCGGTGATTTTGTCCAGCCGGTAATAGAGCGACTGCCGCACGATGAAGAGCTTCCGGGCCGCGATCTGCTTGGAGCCGTCATGATCGAGGTAGACGCGCAGGGTGAGCAGCAGCTCGCTGCCCTTCTGCTGGTCATGGTCAATCAGCGGGCCGAGATAGGTGCGGATGAAGTTCTGCAGCGTCTTGCCGTCGTTCAAGCCGAGCAGCAGCTGGAACACCCCGAGCTCCTCGTAGAACAGAATCGGCTGCTGGTGACAGGGGTAGAGCGACAGCGCCTGTACCGCTTCCCGGTAACCGGCAGGCGTATTGCGAAGCTGGGTATGACGCTTGCTGACGCCGACGACGAGCTGGAGATCCTTCAGCTTCTCGTCGGAGCGTATATTCTTCAGCGATTCCAGCGCCTGCTGCAGCCGGGAGCGGCCGGGCTGCTTCGACTGGATGTCGAGCGCGATCACGGTCAGCCGGTTGTTCTTGAGCGTGATGAGCGGCCGGAACGAATATTTTTCGAAAATGGAACGCAGGACGAGCGAGAGGTGGAATGTTATCGATTCCCATTCGTTCTCCGAGCTGTTCCATTTTGCATTCCGGGGATTCTCGATTTCAATCAGGCATACGCGGTAGGGCAGCTCGTTGACGACGGCGAAGTCCGGACCGATCAGGCTCTTAAGCCGGTTCTCGTCGTCGATCCGCCCGTTGATCAGCTCGTCGACCCACAGATTCTCGGAGAACAGCTTGCGCTCCTCCATATAGCGTGTGCGCAGCAGCTCCTGCGCGATCGACAGCGAGGCGGAATCGAGCAGCAGGCAGTCGAACTCCTGCGGCTTGTGGGGACAGAGCATCAGGATATACGCCCACGTCTGGTCCAGGGCTCCGACCGGCTTGATCACGGCCGTCCGGCCGTTGTAATCCCGGAATGCGGGCGCGGCGTCCGGCTGGTGCGCGGCGCCCGTCTCTTCGTAGAATGCCGAGAAGAAGCGCAGCAGATCTCCCTGCTCCTCCGGCGGCAGCGCCGGGAAGAACTGCGGCTTGCCCTGAAGCTGCATGTACAGCACCTGCGTGCGCGTGCTCTTGGACAATAGCTGCAGCACCTTGACCGTCCCTTGGGAGGTCAGCGTCAGCCGGTGGAATTCGCGCGAGATGCTCTCCAGTTCCTCCAGCATGCGGTGATGGCGGTTGATGATCAGCGAGTGCAGATCGAGTGTAATATCGACGAAGCGAACGGTGCGGTCAAAGACGATAAGCGGGAAGTCATGCCGGTCCGCGAGAGCAATCATTTCATCGGGAATGGCGCTAAAGTAAGTTCCGAGCTCAATACACAGGCAAGCGGCATTGCGTTCGATCAGGTACTCCAGAAACTCAAGGGCGGCGGGGAGGTCGGCGCTCATGCCGATTCCCGTGGTCAGAATCATTTCCTGGCCGTGAATCATGCTCTCGAAGTTGGGGGTCTCCAGCACATGAACCCAGCGGATCGCGCGGTCCAGGCCGGAGGCTCCCCCTACGACCGAGGCGTCGGCGAACAGGGGTCTTTTCAGCGCTTCGCGAATGGTGAATACTAACTCCCAGTCCATACTCTACCTCCCTGTCTAATAGCCGTTCTCAATTCATTCTCACACGTAAAAAATAGGCATCCTAAATTAGACATTATGTCTAATGTAACGAAAAAATGAATTGACTATAGTTTGAATATAGGATGTTAGAATAACTAACCTATATCGGTAGAGATAAGCGGTTTTTTCAGTGATACAGATTATTTTACTATATAAATCTGTCAAAGTAAGTAGTTTTTTAAGGCGAATATCGTAATTGTGTTATATTATATAACATATATCTGGAGGGATCACCGATGGAGCACACTTCTCCGCAGACCGCATTTTCACCCGATATGTTCATGCGAAATTTTGCAGAAGCCGAGGCCGGATTGACCCAAAAAGGCGCTGTTGAAGAGTCCAACCGCTGCCTTTACTGCTATGATGCTCCTTGCATCAAGGCTTGCCCGACGGGCATTAATATCCCTTCTTTCATTAAAAGAATCGCCACGGACAACCTGAAAGGCGCGGCCATGACGATCATGGAATCAAACCCGGTCGGCGCAAGCTGTGCCCGCGTCTGTCCGACCGAGGAGCTCTGCGAAGGCGCCTGCGTCCTTAATGACGCGTCCAAGCCGATCGAGATCGGCCTGCTGCAGCGCTATGCGACCGATTGGGCGGTGAAGAGCGGCGCTGCGCTGTTCAAGGCGGGAGCGCCGGTCGGCCGCAAGGTCGCCGTCATCGGCGGCGGTCCAGCAGGGCTGTCGGCAGCCCGCGAGCTTGCCCGCGAAGGCTTCGCCGTTGTGATCTACGAAGCAAGAGAGCTGGCCGGCGGTCTGGATACGCACGGGATCGTGTCCTTCCGGCTTCCGCAGTCCGTCTCTCTCTGGGAAGTTGAGCAGGTGGAGCGTCTCGGCGTTGAGATCCGCACTGGCGTCAAGGTAGGAACCGATGTCACCGTCGATGAGCTGAAAGCGGAGTATGACGCTATCGTGCTGGCCGCCGGCATGGGATATGTGCCGCAGCTCGGCATACCGGGCGAGGAACTGGCCGGCGTCTACGACGCCATCAAGCTGGTGGAATCGACGAAGACAGGCGTGTCCGACATCCGGCTGCTGGGACAGCGCGTTGCCGTTATCGGCGCGGGCAACACGGCGATTGACGCCGCGACCTGCTCGGTGCGACTCGGCGCAGACAACGTGAAGATGGTCTACCGCCGCACCCGGGAAGAGATGACAGCTTACGACTTCGAGTACGAATTCGCGAAGCAGGAAGGTGTGGAATTCAGCTGGCTGACACTGCCGAAGCGCATTATCGGCGACGATCTGGGCCGCGTGACCGGCCTTGAATGCGTCAGTATGGAGCTGTCCGGCGAGGCGGGAGGCGACGGCAGGCTCAAGCCGGTGCCGATCGAAGGCTCGGAATTCATCATGCCGGTCGACGCTGTCGTACTGGCTATCGGGCAGAAGCGGCATAATAGTCTGATCGAGCATCTGGGTCTCGAACATGACTGGGGCGTCGTCAAGGTAGACTGGGAGACTCACCGCACCTCTGATCCGATGATCTTCGCCGCAGGCGATATCGTATTTGGCTCCGGCAAGGGCGAAGCGATGGTTGTATCCGCTGCACAGCAGGGTAAAATCGCCGCCCACGCGATTGTGAAGCAGTTCATGCCGCAGCAAGGCGGCGTTGTAGGCTCAGCCGTCTAATCTATACCGATCAGGGAGGGAATAACTTATGGCAGATTTGAGTATCGATCTCGCAGGGATCAAGTCGCCCAATCCATTCTGGCTGGCGTCCGCGCCGCCTACCAATACCGGATATCAAGTACAGCGCGCCTTTGAGGCGGGCTGGGGCGGAGCCGTCTGGAAGACGCTCGGCGACCCGATCATCAATACATCTTCCCGCTTCGCAGCCGTCAATTTCAACGGCCAGCGCGTGGCGGGCTTCAACAATATCGAGCTGATTACGGATCGTCCGCTGGATGTGAATCTGAAGGAAATCTACGAGACGAAGAAGCGGTTCCCGAATCATGCGGTGATCGCCTCCCTGATGGTCGAGCCCAAGCAGGAGAAGTGGCATGAAATCGTCAAGCGGGTCGAAGACGTTGGCGTTGACGGTCTGGAGCTGAACTTCGGCTGTCCGCACGGGATGGCGGAGCGCGGCATGGGCGCGGCTTCCGGCCAGCAGCCCGATCTGGTGGAAGCCCAGACGTATTGGGTGAAGGAGGTCGCGAAGACGCCGGTTATCGTGAAGCTGACGCCGAACATCACCGACATTACGGTGGTCGCCCGTCACGCGGTTAAGGGTGGCGCCGACGCGGTCAGCATGATCAACACGATCAACAGTCTGGCCGGCGTGGACATTCATACCTGGAACACCATTCCCCATGTCGGCGGCATGGGAGCCCACGGCGGCTACTGCGGACCGGCCGTCAAGCCGATCGCGCTGAACATGGTCGCGGAATGCGCGCGCAACCTGCAGGTCGGCGTGCCGATCTCCGGCATCGGCGGCATCTCCACCTGGCAGGATGTGGTCGAGTTCATGCTGATGGGCGCGACCGGCATTCAGGTCTGTACCGCCGTCATGCATCACGGCTTCCGGATTGTAGAAGAGATGATCGACGGATTGAACAATTACCTCGACGAGAAGGGCCTGGCTTCCGTCACCGAGCTGATCGGCAAATCGGTGGCCAAGTATTCCAACTGGGGCGATCTTGATCTTAACTATAAAGTTGTCGCCCGCATCAATGAAGACAACTGCATCAATTGCAACAAATGCCATATCGCCTGCGAGGACGCCTCGCATCAATGCATCGACATGCTGACAAGCGCGGACGGCAAAGCGGTTCTGAAGGTTCGCGAGGAGGACTGCGTCGGCTGCAACCTGTGCTCGATCGTCTGTCCGGCTGATGGCGCGATCGATATGGTGCAGATCGACAGCGGCCTTCCGCCGATGACCTGGAATGAGCGTCAGCGCGTCGTCGGCAATCTGAGCGGTTCCTATTCCGAAGCGGAGGTGGTTTGAGGGATGAAGAAGATCATCAAGAATGGAACAGTGGTAACGGCGGCGGATACGTTCACCGGCGATATCGCCATCGAGAACGGAGTTGTTACGGAAATCGGCCTGAACCTGGAGGCGGAGGGCGCCGAAGTGATCGACGCTTCCGGTTGTTATGTCTTCCCTGGCGGCATCGACCCGCATACGCATCTCGATATGCCGTTCGGCGGCACCGTTACGGCGGATGATTTCGAGACCGGAACAATCGCGGCGGCTTACGGCGGCACGACGACGGTCATCGACTTCTGCCTCACCAGCAAGGGCCTGCCGCTTCAGCAGGCGGTGGATACGTGGCATGCGAAGTCCGTGGATAAAGCGGTGATCGACTACAGCTTCCACCTGATGGTGTCGGAGCTGAACGACAAGGTGCTCGGAGAGCTGCCGGAGATCATCGAGAACGAGGGCATCACGTCGCTGAAAGTGTTCATGGCGTACAAGAACACCTTCCAGGCTGACGACGGCACGCTCTACAAAACGCTGCAAGCCGCCAAGAAGGAAGGCGCGCTCGTCATGGTTCATGCCGAGAACGGCGACGTGATCGAATACCTCGTGGATAAGGCGCTGGCCGAAGGCAACACCGATCCGATCTACCATGCGCTGACCCGGCCTCCGGAGCTGGAGGGCGAGGCGACCGGACGCGCAGCTTACTTGACGGAGCTGACCGACTCCCAGCTCTATGTCGTGCATGTCACCTGCGCCGAAGCGGCCTGGAAGATCGAGGAGGCCCGCAAAAAAGGCCTGCGCGTCTACGGCGAGACTTGTCCGCAGTATCTGGTGCTGGATCAGACGGCTCTGGAGAAGCCGAATTTCGAGGGAGCCAAATATGTGTGGTCGCCTCCGCTGCGGGAGCAGTGGAACCAGGATGTGCTGTGGAAATCACTCTGGAACGGCAGTCTTCAGACGATCGGCTCCGACCAATGCTCCTTCAACTTCAAGGGACAGAAGGACCTGGGCCTTGGGGATTTCTCCAAAATCCCGAACGGTGGTCCGACGATCGAGGACCGGTTCACGATTTTGTATTCCGAGGGCGTGGAGAAGGGCCGCATTTCCCTGAACAAGTTCGTGGATGTCATCTCGACGTCCAGTGCCAAGCTGTTCGGCCTGTTCCCGCAAAAGGGCACGATCGCCGTCGGCAGCGACGCCGATATTGTTATTTTCGACCCGAACGTGAAGCGGACGCTTTCCGCAGAAACCCACCATATGAATGTGGACTACAACGCCTTTGAAGGCTTTGAGGTAAAAGGCGAACCGGTCTCCGTGCTGAGCCGGGGCGAGTTCGTCATCAAGGATAAACGGTTCGTCGGCAAGGCGGGAGCAGGCAAATACCTGCAGCGCAAGCGGTTTGGAGCGGCGGGCGCTCTTCCGGCGAAGCCGAAAGCCGAAGGAGTGGTCTGATGTCTGCGTACGATGATTTTCTCAAGGAGAAGCTGGAGATCGATGGACTGCTGTCCCGGGGCTATGCCGTGGATGGCATGCTGGAGACGCTGGACGGCGCCAAGGTGAGGTTTCGTCAGGCGCAGCCAGCGTCTGAAACCGCCGAGCTGTTCCTGCAGACGGCCGACGCGCGGAAATATGTGACGACGCTGGTGTTCGCAGAGCTTCAGGAGAAGGCAGCCAGGGGCGCTTGAGCCTCCGCGATCCCTAATCGCAGGGTCAAGCCGAATATGACTTCCAAAACAATAAAGGCGCGCATCCCTTCAATCGGGATGCGCGCTTTTATTGTGTGGCTGCGAACCGCTGCTTATCGAAGGGGAAAATGAAATTACGGATTGACAGTATCTTGCAACTGCTCTATATTATTAAACATCAATTAAACACATTGAAATAATCAGAATTATGATTGACCAGTTAACTGGAAATCAAGCTGCGAAACCGCCGGAAGACGGGGAAGGCTTGATTTTTTTTATTTTCCCGAAGAAGGAGGGCGGTTCGATGATTACCGTCACCAACCTGAACAAGAGCTATCGGACCCGGGGAGGCGTGGTTCCCGCGCTTCAGGATATCAATCTGCAGATCGAAAAAGGAGAGATCTTCGGCATCATTGGATTCAGCGGCGCCGGCAAGTCCACGCTGATCCGCTGTCTCAACCGGTTGGAGGAGCCCGATTCCGGCACCATTGCGATCAACGGGAAGCCAATCACCGGACTCAAGGAGCGTGAGCTGCGGCTCGCCCGCCGCAAGATCGGCATGATATTTCAGCAGTTTAATTTGTTTGATTCCAAAACGGTCTTTGCGAACGTCGCCTTCCCGCTGAAGACGGCGGGCTATTCGAAGGCCGAGATCGAACGCCGTGTCGGAGAAATTCTCGATCTGGTCGAGCTGGGTGAAAAGGCCGGCAGCTATCCGTCGGAACTGAGCGGCGGCCAGAAGCAGAGAGTCGGCATCGCCAGGGCGCTGGCGGGAGAGCCGGACGTTCTGCTGTCGGATGAGGCGACCTCGGCGCTTGATCCGCAGACCACCTTCTCCATTTTGGAGCTGCTTGGCGACATTAACCGGAGGCTTGGCCTTACCATTGTGCTGATTACCCACGAAATGGATGTGCTGCGGCATATTTGCGGCAGAGCGGCCGTCATTGAAGGGGGGCGGATCGTGGAGAATGTCCCTGTCGACCAATTGTTCTCTCATCCGCAGAGCGATACGGCCCAGCGGTTCGCCGGAATCTTCAATTTCTACAAGAACGGCTACCGCGAAGAGCCAGGGCGGAAGGAAAGAGAGGCGGTGCTGCGATGAGAGATGATGTACCCGGCCTGTTGTGGGAGGGCCTTCGGCAGACGCTGTATATGACCGCATGGTCGTCGGTATTCGCGCTGCTGCTGGGCACTCTGCTCGGCATTACGCTGGTGGTTACGGAAAAAGGAGGAATTCTTGCCGCGCCCGCAGTCAATCGTATCATCGCTACCGCGATCAACGGGGTCCGTTCGGTCCCGTTCATCATTTTGATTGTGCTGCTGCTGCCGTTGTCACGGCTGATTGTAGGCACTACGCTCGGCCCGACAGCGGCGATTGTCTCCCTGTCGATCGGCGCGGCGCCTTTTCTCGGCCGCATCATCGAGAACGCGCTGCGCGAGGTGGAGAACGGAAAGATTGAGGCAGCCAAATCGGTCGGCGCCGGCCCGTTCACCATTATCGGCCGGGTACTGATCCCGGAGGCGCTGCCCGCCCTCATCCGGGGCATGACCATCGCCGTAATCTCCATCACCGAATTCACGGCGGTCGCAGGCGCGATCGGCGCGGGAGGGCTGGGCAGTCTGGCGATCCGCTTCGGGTACCAACGGTTTCGAACCGATATTTTGCTCGGAACAGTTCTGCTTATCATTTTGATTGTTCAAATCGTGCAGTGGTCCGGGGATTTTATCGCCCGTTCCATTGACCGGAAACGCTGCAAGAGCGGTTGATCCGCGGGATCTTGATAGACGCTTAATGCAGCCGATTTTTCCAAACGGGTAGTACTTATTTTTTACATATAATCTAGGGGAGAGAAGGGATTAAGATGAAGAGAAGAGGAAGCTTGTTGCTGGCCGCGGTCATGGTGTTGACGGGGATTTTGGCAGGCTGCGGATCGCAGAACGGAAACGGGGAATCGGCGGCAGCCACCGCGAAGTCCAGTCCGGCAGCGGAAAGCTCGGCAGCAGCCAGTCCGGCCGCAGCCAAGGAGGTAACGCTGAAGGTTGGGGCCTCGGCGGTGCCGCATGCCGAAATTCTGGAGTTCATCAAGCCGAAATTGAAGGAAGAGGGCATTAACCTCGAAGTGGTTGTACTGGATGATGACGGCCAGCTCAATCCGGCGCTGCAGGAGAAGCAAATCGACGCCAACTACTTCCAGCACGTTCCGTACCTGGATTCCATCAAGGGTGAGAAAGGCTATGATTTTGTCGTTACGACCAAGGTGCATGTGGAGCCGATCGGCTTCTACTCCAAAAATCTGAAATTCAAGGATGAGATAAAGGACGGCGCCAAGATCGGCATTCCGAACAACCCGTCCAATGAATACCGGGCGCTCGTACTGCTCCAGCAGCAGGGGCTGATCAAGCTGAAGGACGGCCTAACGACCTACGAGGCTACGCCGAAGGATATCGCCGAGAATCCGCATAAACTGGAGTTCGTTGAAGCGGATGCGGCTACGCTGCCCCGTTCACTGCCTGATCTCGACGGAGCGATCATCAATACCAATGTCGTCCTTGAAGCGGGTATCGATCCCAAGTCGGCGCTGTTCCGTGAAGACGCCAACTCGCCTTACGCGAATGTTGTAGTCGTCCGCAAGGGAGACGAGAACCGTGAGGAAATCAAGAAGCTTGACGAAGCGCTGACAAGTCCTGATGTCAAAAAATTTATCGAGGACAAATACGGCGTGGCTGTTGTTCCCGCATTTTAAGTTGGCGGCACAATTACGCTGAATGAACTCAGAATTCTGTTAACCAAGAGTCCTGCCGACTGCGGCGGGATTCTTTTTTTTGCAAATGAAGAGGTGTGGCGGGCTAATTCCGGCGGGGAAGGGGGAAAATGGCGGTATAACGCTCTATCGGCGTTTGCATGCCGTTCTCCAGTGGGTAATGTACCCTCAGAGTCTTCCAAAGGAGCCCTGCCTGTTATGAAATATGAAATTGTGCATACCAATACCTTTCAGTACGAGACAAAGGTCGATCAGAGCCTGAACACGATCAGGCTGAAGCCTCTGACGGATGAGGTCCAGCGGCTGCTCGTCTACCGGGCGGACATTACGCCGGCCTCGCTAACCCGGGAATATACGGATGTCTGGGGCAACCAGGTGGAGACGTTCTTCATTCCGGAGAAGCATGATTCGCTGGAGGTGAAGACGACTTCGGTTGTCAGTGTGCAGCGGAGCCCTTTTATCCATGAGCTGCGGTATTCGGGGCGGATGCGGGAGATTTTTCATACGGGGCTGTTCCGGCAGCATTATCTGGCCTATCTGAATGAGACCGATTATACGCTTCTGGACAAAAAGCAGGTGAAGGAGGCGGAACGCGTCCTCGGCGAAATGGACAATCCGGTTGCCTATGCGCTGGAAGTGATGAAATACGTCTATGAGACCTTCACTTACAGCGGAGAAGCGACGAATGTGGACACGCAGGCCCGTCAGTCCTTCGACCTGAAGCAGGGCGTCTGCCAGGATCTGGCCCATGTGATGATCGGCATCCTTCGGGCGGCCCGCATTCCGGCCCGGTATGTCAGCGGCTATCTATATGTCGGCGAGGATTCCGCCCTGAAGGGCGATGCCGCGACCCATGCCTGGGTTGAAGTGATGGTGCCGGGCATCGGCTGGATCGGGCTGGACCCGACGAATAATGTGGAGGCGCTCGCCAATCATATTCGCGTCGGAACGGGACGGGATTACGCCGATGTCAGCCCCCTTCAGGGGGTGTACCGGGGTGGCGGCGGCACAATGGAAGTATCCGTGTCGGTGAAGCTTCTGGAGCAGCCGGGCAGTCTATAGTCTATAGCAGCCGCTCGTATTCTTCTCTCAGGATCGACATGATTTGAAGCGACTCGAAGGTATCCTGAACCTTGATGCATTCCCGGAGGATGCCTTCCGCCCGGAATCCGGCGCGCTCATACACATGCTGCGCTCTCGCGTTATGGGTCTTCACATCCAGCCACAGCCGGTGTACGCCCGTATTCTGGAAGAGCCAGTCGCGAAGACTCCGCAGCATCTCGGAGCCGTAGCCCTTGCCCTTCGCTTCTATCGCAATCCGCTTGATGCATACGGACAGATTGGGGTCCCGGAGGCCGGTCACGATCACATAGCCGATGCGTTCGCCGCCGGGTTCCTGGACAATCAGGTGCAGCAGATCGGGATCTGTCAGCGCTTCGTGGTGCTCATCCAGGCTCCACTGCCCGATAAACGGCTTGTTCTCCGGGCTGCTCTCCGCCTCTGCGACAAAAGCCAGGTCGCGCTCTTCCGTTCTCCGCAGGATTAGCCTGGCCGATTCGATCAACACAGGCATGACTATCTCAGGCTCGATTATCTTAAGTTCAATCTTTTCCGATTCAGACATTATAATCACCCACCCTTTACCGAAATTTACATCAGTATAGGGCATAAGTGGCGATCTGTCTCTATCAGGCCATCCGCCTCCCGATCGTGTATAATGAGTGGGATAGAATCGAAACCGAAGAGGGGCGCGGTCTGCCGTTATGTATGCACTGGATATCATGTCTTGGGTTACGGAAGAAAATTTGCGGGACTGGCTGGAGCGATACCGCTCCTTGGGTCCTTTTCCGGGGATCGGACTTACCTTCCTGAAGTCGTTCGTTCCGCCGCTGCCCACCATTGTAATCGTCGGGATGAACGCCGCCGTCTACGGGCTGTGGCTCGGCTTCCTGTATTCCTGGCTGGGTCTTGTGGCGGGCTGCCTGACCGCCTTCCTGATCATCCGGCGCATCGCCTCCCATCACCGTCTGCGGAAATGGGCGGAACGGCCGAAGGTGGCCCGGGGCATGGAATGGGTCCGGCGCAGCGGCTTCAGCTATGTATTCCTGCTCAGCCTGTTCCCGGTCGGGCCGTTTGTCGTCATCAATCTGGCTGCCGGACTCGCCGGCATGCGGCTGCGTCCCTATCTTCTGGCTCTCGCCTCCGGCAAAGCCATAATGGTTCTCGCTGTCTCCTATATCGGCAACGACGCGGGCCGGTTCCTCCGAAACCCGCTGGAGCTGCTGGCTGTCGTCCTGCTTGTGCTGCTGTCGCTGTGGGGCGTCCGGTCGGTGGAGGGGTATTTGTCACGGATCAAATCCATTAAAGAAAGAGGTTGAAGATAATGAAATACCGCAAGCTCGGCAGTACGGAATTGAATGTCTCGGTAATCGGAGTCGGCACCTGGCAGTTCGGCGGCGAATGGGGCAAGGATTTCACGCAGGATGAAGTGGACGCCATGTTCGACAAGGCGGCTGAGCTCGGCATCAACCTTATCGATACGGCGGAATGCTACGGCGACCATCTGTCCGAGAAGCTGATCGGCGGCTACTTGAGCCGGCGCAAGCGGGAAGACTGGATTGTTGCCACGAAGTTCGGTCATCACTTTGACGGACATCTTCAGCGGGAGCAGCTGTGGAGCGCCAGCGATGTTCTGAAGCAGCTCGACGATTCGCTGCGCGCGCTGCAGACAGAGTATGTCGATCTGTACCAGTTCCACTCCGGAACGGACGCCCAGTTCGATAACGACGGGCTATGGACAATGCTGGACAAGCAGAAGCAGGCCGGCAAAATCCGCCATCTCGGCGTCTCCATCAGCACCGCGAACGACGGCGTACATCAGACAAGCGCGGCTCCGGGGATCGGCGCCGAAGCGATCCAGGTCGTCTATAATCGGCTGGACCGGGCGCCGGAGGAGAGACTGTTCCCGCTCGCGGATGAGCATCGCCTCGGCGTGCTTGCCCGCGTACCGCTCGCGAGCGGCTACCTGAGCGGCAAGTACAAGGCCGGCGCGACGTTCGCCGAAGGCGACGTGCGGGCGAACCATGACGCGAAGAAGCGGGAGGAGCAGCTTCGTCTCGTCGCCGAGATTGCGGCTAACGAAGTGCCGCATGGATTGAACATGGCGCAGTGGGCGCTCGGCTGGTGCCTGCAGCATCCGGCGGTGACCAGCGTCATTCCAGGCTGCAAGGATGTGAACCAGGTGATCTCGAACGCGCAGGCGGCCGACCTCGATATGGTAACCGGGGTGTAAATCTGCTGCTGCTGCGTTATGGAACAACGCATAGAAGCCCGCTGATGGAAGGGAGATGTACAGCCTTCCGTCAGCGGGCTTTTTGCCATGCCAATACAGCCGGGTCACGCATGATAACGATTGGAAGTCCCGCAAGAACGCCCTGACGTACTTGTCGGACAGCGCCTGCCGGATAGAGCATGTCGAGCGGCATCTGTGGGCAGGCACCCGTGGACGGCATTTGTCGAGCGGCTGGCATCTGTCGGGCAGGCACCCGTGGACGGCACATGTCGAGCGGCATCTGTGGGCAGGCGCCCGTGGACGGCACATGTCGAGCGGCATCTGTGGGCAGGCACCCGTGAACGGCACATGTCGAGCGGCATCTGTGGGCAGGCGCCCGTGGACGGCACATGTCGAGCGGCATCTGTGGGCAGGCACCCGTGAACGGCATTTGTCGAGCGGCTGGCACCTGTCGGGCGACATCTATGCGGCAGCACCGGTTGGGCAGCGTCAGCCTAGCGGCATCTGTGGTCAGCACCTGCCGGATAGGCAGCTGGCTACAGCTCGAACATCGCCGCTGTCTCCGCTTCCGCTGCGGATATCGTCTCCGCATCTCCCCGGGAATGATGAATCCAGCAGTTCGTCTTCCGGTTATACCGGTACGCGGCCTGCCATTCCGCCTTCCGGCCGATCAGCGTCCGGAGGGCTTCAACGATATAGTCGACCTCCTTCAAGGTCATGACGGGGTGCACGGACACCCGAACCCAGCCCGGCCGCAGCGACTGGTCGCCGGTGCGGATGGCGCTCTCCATCTCAAGAGAGGCCTTCCGGTCGATCGACAGCAGGTAATGGCCGTAGGGGCCGGCACAGGAGCAGCCTCCCCGGGCCTGGATGCCGAAGACGTCGTTCAGCAGGCGGACGACGAGATTATAGTGCATCTCCCGGACGGTGAAGGAGACGATGCCGATCCGATTGGTGGCCTCGCCCTCCAGGACGGTAATGTCCGGGATGCTGCGCAGACCGGCGAGCAGGCGCCCGCCGAGGATGCGCTCGTATGCACCGATCTTGTCTTGGCGCATCTCTTCCTTCAGCCGCAGGCAGAGCGCGGCCTTGATCCGCTGCAGGAAGCCCGGCGTGCCGCCGTCCTCTCTCGCCTCGATTCCGGCGAAATAGCGGGGGCCGTACCACGGGCTTACCCAGGACACCGTGCCTCCGCCGGGCTCGTCGGGGCGGAGGCTTCGGTACAGGCCGGTATCGAATACGAGGATGCCGCTCGTGCCCGGGCCGCCCAGGAACTTGTGCGGCGAGAAGAAGATGGCGTCCAGCTTCTCCTCGGACGCTTCGGGGTGCATGTCGATTTCCGTATACGGCGCGCTCGCCGCGAAATCGACGAAGCATAGTCCGCCGTGGCGGTGCATGACGGCGGCCAGCTTCCGGTACGGCGTCTCGATGCCGGTCACGTTCGAGCATGCGGAGAAGGAGCCGATCTTGAGCCGCCGTCCCCGGTAAGCCTGCAGTGCGGCGTCCAGCTCCCGGGGGTCCGGGGCGCCGCCTTCGCCGGGAGGCAGGACGACCACTTCGCCGATTGTCTCCTGCCAGGGCAGCAGATTGGAATGATGCTCCATATGGGTGACGAAGATAACCGGCCGCTCTTCCGGCGCCAGAACGGCCGGGCTCAGCCACTCGGGCAGCCTGAGCCCGAGCAGACGCTGGAGCTTGTTGACCGCTCCCGTCGTGCCGTTGCCGCATGACAGCAGCACGTCGCGCGGACCCGCGCCCACATGGCGCTTGATGATCGCACCGGCCTCCTCATAGGCCCGGGTCATCGTCATGCCCGTTGCGTTCGCTTCCGTGTGCGGATTACCGACGAGGGGACCGAACCGCTCCAGCATGATCCGCTCGATCGGCTCATACAGACGGCCGCTGGCGGTCCAGTCGGCGTATAGCAGGTTTTTTCTGCCGTATGGGGTCGTAATGGGGTGCCCCAGTCCGACCGTGCGTTCGCGGTATGGGCGAAAATGCGCCTCGAGCCGTTCCTCCGCTTCCAAGGCCGGTACGGGGGTAGAAATAAGCACAGGCAATCCCTCCAGCAAGGTGGTTCCGTTTGCCTCAGTATATGCCGGTGCCTGAAATAGGTTAATGCCCATGCCCAACCCGCCGCAGCTTAAAGAGGCAGTAGAGGGAGCCGCCGCCTCTTTAAGCTGCCTTACGCCTTAGATGAACAACTGCATGTCGCTGTCCAGCGCGTCCTTCAAATAAGCCGCGGCGTCGATGATTTCCACTTCCGGCAGCAGTTCCTCCGGCTTGAAGCCCATGATTTCCACGGACAGCTTGCAGGCGTAGAACTTGATGTTCTTCTTGCGCGCCCCCTTCAGAAAATGAATAAGCTTCGGCGCATCCTGATCCTCGATCATCTCCTCCAGCATCCATTTGCCGAGACCGCTGAAGTTCATGCGGGAGAGCGGCAGCTGCTCCGGTCCCTTCGGCGTTATGACATCCATCAGCTTTTTGTAGATGCTTTTGTCCTCCAGCGTCATTTTTTCGGGGTCCCGGATCAGAAACAGACCCCAGAACGCGAAGAACATCGTCACCTCCACCTCGATATCCCGAGCGCTGTTGGCCAGGATCAGCCCGGCCATCGCCTTGTCGTATTCACCGCTGAACATCAGCAGGTTCATTTTCCGGCTCATATGTCCATCGCCACCTCCGTAACAGAATGACCTTAGTATGAGCCAGCGGAAGAAAGCTATCCCTGCGTACCCTGTTTTTGGGCAGAAAAAAAGACCGTCCGCCAATCATGGCGGTCCGGTCTTTCGGATGACGATCTCATTCCTTGGCGTTCGGCTTCTGGGCACCAGCGCCCTTATTCATCCGATATGCGCTGCTTCCGGCCCTCGGACGGTGACGTTCCTCCAGGGACGAAGCCGCTTTACATTTTCAAGAAGCGGCCCGGCGGCTTAGGGTAACATCCGCCTTCGCTATAGCGAGCCGATCCGGCCGGCTCGTCCATCCGTATGCCGCATGAGCAGCTCCCGGATTTCGTCGGCCGGAAGCGGACGGTAGAACAGGTAGCCCTGCACATTCATGCAGCCGAGCGACATCAGGAAAGCCGCCTGCTCTGTGTTCTCCACCCCTTCGGCGACGAGGTCGTAGCCGAGCTGGGAGGCGACGAATACGATCGACTTGATGATCGTCTCGTCGATGGGGCTTATGCCGATTCCGGTGATGAAGGTGCGGTCGATTTTGATTTTGCTCACGGGAAAATGCTTCAAGTAATTGAGGGACGAGTATTTGGTCCCGAAATCGTCGACCGACACGATAATGCCGCGGTCCCGCATTTCCTGAAGAAGCGGATAGTGCTCTTCCAGGAGAGCGGTGCTCTCCGTGATTTCGAATTCCAGCACTTCGGGCGGAAGTTCGTATTCCTCCAGGATGGACATCAGCCCCGGGAGCAGATTGCGGTTGTAGAACCAGCTGTTCGAGATGTTGATGGAGATGCGCGGGATGTCTAGTCCTTCCTGCTTCCAGTCGGCCAGCTGCCGGCAGACTTCGCGGATGACCCAATCGGTCAGCTGCGTCATCAGCCCGGCTTCCTCGACAGCCGCAATGAAGGCTCCGGGAGGAAGCAGCCCCTTCTCCGGATGATTCCAGCGGATCAGCGACTCCATGCCGGTCAGCCTGCCTGTGGCGGCATGAACCTGCGGCTGGTAGTGAAGGACAAATTCATGCTTTCTCAGAGCGGTAAGCAGGTACTTGCTGATCATCGTCTTCTTCTGAAGCTTCTCGTGAAGCTGCTCATTGAACACGAAGTAGCCCTGCCCGTCCTGGGACTTCGCCTGGTACATCGCCATATCGGCGTATTTCAGCAGATCTTCTTTCTTGGTGGAATGCTCGGGATACAGGGAAATGCCGATGCTTGTGGAGAGGGCCAGATACGTTCCCGAGATCTCCAGCGGCTCCGCCGCGAGGTCAGCCAGCCGCTCGGCTATTTCAGGGATGCGATCCCGGGGAAGATCCTCGAAGAGCATGACGAATTCGTCCCCGCCTGTGCGGGCGAACAGCCGGCAGGGGAGCCGGGCGTCGTGAATCCTTCTGGCCAGAACCCGGATCACCTTGTCTCCGGCGGAGTGGCCAAGCGTATCGTTAATCTCTTTGAACCGGTTGAGATCGAAGAAGAGCAGGGTGAAGGTCTGACCGGGCTCGGCCGTCTGGAGCAGCCGGTCGAACTCCTCCATAAAGAACCTGCGGTTCGGAATTTCCGTCAGGCTGTCATAGTGGGCCAGCTTCTCATAGAGCCGTTCGGAGATTCGCAAATCCTGTGTCCGCATAGTGACGGTATGCTCAAGCTCCCGGCTGAATTTTTTTTGCCGGCTGAGTGAGTACAGGATGGAAATGATAACGGACAGAAAGGCGAGATCGATAAGGAATACGCTGAGAAGCATCCTGCCTTTATTTCCCGGAGTCAAGCTGGTGTGGAGCACCCAGTCCTGGTTGTAGAGATGAACCGGAAGACTGATGAGGGTTCCCCCGCTCTCCGGCCGGGCGCCGAACAAATACGTATTGTCGTCCCGGGTGACATACACCTGGGCGCCGCCGGTCATGAAATGGCTGATAATATCGTCTACCCGCAGCGTTGCGGATACGATGCCGAGAAAGGTGTTGCCTTGGAACAGCGCCTGCCGGATAACGAGACCGTAATCGCCCTGGGCAAGGGTGCGGGGACCGTCGATGGTGATGGCGCGCGAGCGGATGGTCTCCTGGATCAGACCGGGCGAGGCCAGTTCGGGATCGAGCAGCAGGTTTTTGTTATACACAGCTGTATTTCCGGTGAGAGGATACAGATATTTGATAATGCCGCCGGGAGCGACGACGATATTCATCAGGTGATTGGTGCTTCGGTATGCGGTGGACAAATAGCTGTCGATGACAGCAGGCTCCGCGTCGAAGCCAACGGTCTGAATAAAGGAGCTGATGCCGCTGACGATGGACACCCGTTCCTCGATGTTTGAGGTCAGCATAGAGGCCTGGGATAACAAATCGGCCCTGATGGTCCGTATTTCCTGTTTGACTGACAGGGAGTAGTAGTAAAATAGCAGAATTTGAAGCAAGGCGATAAACACAGCAAGGGTAATGAAGGGCTTTTTCCTAAGGAGAGCCATGAACTGCCTCCGATACAATAAACTCGTACTCAATTAATAGTGATTATTATATAGAATGTCTCAAGCGGGCGGGGGCGTCAACAAGATTTTAGCGGCGGAAAATGGAAAGCGGACCGTCTCTTCGAAGAAGGGAGACGATCCGCCATGGACTATTTCTTGAAGATGCGAAGCGGCGCACCCATAGGGAGGAATACCCGCCCGAAATGTGCGTTCAGCACCGAGGCGCCGCAGCCATACAGGGATACGATGCCGATGCACAGCTCCGAAATGGCGGCCAGCTTGTGGAAGGCTTCAGCAGCGATGCCGAAGGAGTCGAAGGTCAGACCCAGGAACAGCAGATCGATCAGTGCAAAAATGAGCAGCAGCACTTTGTTCGCCTCGGTAGCGCCAAGCGTCATGAAGAGCGTGAAGACGAGGTAGCCGAGGAAGACAAAGCCGAGCTGCTTCGGATCGACGGCTTCAGCAAGGGCGGTTCCGAACACGCCGAGCTTGATCAGCCAGCTTCCCGCCATGCCGAACCAGAAGAAGGCGTAAGCGGCGAAGGCGGTCATGCCGAAGGTGTTGTTATGCTTCGCATCCTGAATGCTGGCGAAGAGCTGGGCGAAAGCGCCAAGGAAGACTGCCCAGGGAATCACATAGCTGAGGCCGCTTGTGATTTCAAGCTTTTGCGAGGATGCGACCAGGGTCACGATGGCGAGACCGAACAGGCCGATTGCGCCGGGATCGGCGGTAACGATCTTGACCGGCTGGGCCGCCGGGTGGTGGTTCGTGCCGTCGGCCGTTTTGGCGGAACGGGATGACGAGGGTTGCGATGACATGAACAATAAAGCCTCCATTTTATCAATATTATGATTCCAGTACGCGTTCACGCCTAACAGTAAGGAATTCAACCGCTTCTACAGCGCGAACAGCGTCGCACGAACTCCACAGATTTAGTGTTGCAGGCGTACCAGCAGCTAATCATATCACATCGTCCTGGGCTTGCCTATCCTTGGAATTCTCGTATGCCGTCGAAATTTGGTGGAAATTGTGACATTCGTTCGGAGGGGCGTGTATAATGAGGTAGATTGGAATTATTCTTAACTGGCAGCAGGATAAGGCCTGAAGGAGAGAGTTATGGCAATGAATAAATGGACATTTTTCAAAAAAGCCTCCCGGTTCGGCGTCATTCCTGTAATGATCGTGCCGGTTGTTCTCGGGGCGCTGGGAGCTTTTGTCTGGGAGGATGTGTTTCATCCTTTTTTATTTATCCTCACCTTTATCGGCGCTGCTGCGGCCCACCTGTTCTCCAATATGGTGAATGATCTGTGGGACTATCGCAGCGGCGCGGATATGGAGGCGAAGAATACACCCGGCGTTATTACGACCAATTCAGGCTTCCTGTCCGGCGGGCTGATCTCCGAGCGGAGATTCGCGCTGCTGACCTGGGGGCTGCTTCTGCTTGCCGTTCTATGCGGGGCGGCGCTGGCGTTCTATGCGGGCTGGCAGGTGCTGTGGTTCGTCGCCGGAGGGGCCTTGCTGGCCTATTTCTATGTGGCGCCCCCGCTGCGCTTCGGTTACCGGGGCAAGGGATACAGCGAACTGGCGATTTTCGTCGCGTTCGGCCTGATGCCCGTGCTCGGCTCGTATTTCGTGCAGACCGGGCATTTCGGAATCAAGCCGGTGCTTCTGTCGCTGCCCGTCGGTCTGCTGACGACGCTGCTGCTGTTCAATCACCACTTCCTGCATTGGAGTGCGGACAAGCAGGCCGGCAAGCAGACGCTTGTCGTCGTGCTCGGCGAAGCGCGGGCGCTGGTCTTCTCGCGCATTCTGCTGTACACGGCCTACGTCTCGCTTGTCGTCTGCGTCGGCATCGGGGTGCTGCCTGTCTACGCGCTGCTTGCGCTGCTTACTGCGATTCGGCCGATCGGCGTCTACCGCGGGCTGAAGCGGCATAACGCTTCTCCCGCCTATCTGCCGCTCATGGGCGCTTCGCGGCAAGCGTCGATCCGCTGCGGCACCATTATGGCCGCCGCCCTTCTTATTCAGGGTCTTGTCGGGAACTATTGGAGCTAGCCTGATCGGGAAACATAAATGCTAACTTACATTATACGGAAAGAAGATGAAGACGATGGAAAAGCGGGTTATCGGCGATTTTCATACCATTCTGAATGAAGGCGAGGTTTGGAAGACCGGGGGCTTCGCTCTGCCGGACGGCTCGTTCTGGGCATACCGGGAGCCGAACGCCGTCGTCATCGTGCGCGGCGGCATCCTGTATGTGCGGGCCCCGCTCAGCCGCCAGCACCATCAGGTGCAGATTTTGGACAACGCGAAGCATATGTATTATTCCGCCGAGGAGTTCGACGTTCCCGAGGCGGGTGAAATCTCATTCGAGCTCCAAATACGCGCCCGGACTTCGGGAACGGCGCCGGGGGACCTGTATGACGGCTATGTGTCGCTGAACCTGCTTGATTTCACGACAGGGGCCGCTCTGGACTTCTTCGCCGGCAACGATACGTACGCCACGGTCTACGGCATTCTGCCTTTCCCCGGGGTTACGGTGCCGGAGACGGACCGGACGAAGTATTTCTGCATTTTCAGGGAAGACACAGATTTCAAGCCGCGGGAGTTCAATACGTACAAGATCACCTATCACCGGGGCAAGGACGAGGCGGTATTCTTCCTCAACGGACGCGAGGTGCGCCGGGAGACCGGGATTCCGGTCAAGCTGAACAAGTTCACCGTGGCGCTGGGCATCATGACGGAGAAAGACTTGTCTCCGGAAGGCAGCGTATCGGTGCATGGACAGACCGTGATCGGGGAATGGACGCCGGTTACGATTACAACTTCAACGATTACGACCTCAGAGGAATAGGCCGGGTGAAGCGGTGAATATCAGAAGTTTTCTCAGACTGGTGGAAATCCAGACAAAGGCCGCCAGCATGATTCCATTCGCCCTGGGCACGCTGTACGCGCTGTACCGGTTCCACAGCTTCGATGCCGGGAAGTTCCTGCTCATGCTGGTGTCTCTGCTCAGCTTCGATATGGCGACGACGGCCATCAACAACTATTACGATTTCAAAAAAGCGCAGCGGACTCATGGCTACGGCTATGAGACGCATAATCCCATCGTCCGCCACAAACTGAAAGAGGCCGTAGTTGTCGGCGTCATACTAATTCTGCTGGTCCTTGCGGTGGGCTGCGGCCTGCTGCTTGTGGCCCGGACCGGACTGCTCGTCCTGGCGCTGGGCGGGCTCTCCTTCATGATCGGCATTCTGTATTCCTTCGGCCCGGTGCCGATTTCCCGGATGCCGCTTGGCGAGCTCTTCTCGGGACTCTTCATGGGCTTTGTCATTATCTTCATTTCGGCCTACATTCACGCGGGGGATGCGCTCGCCGTGCTGTCCCTGGACTTGCAGGGAGGCTGGGTGCATTTCGATCTGAACCTGCTTGAGGTTCTCTTCCTGTTCGGGTTCTCGATTCCGGCCGTGCTCTGCATCGCCAACATCATGCTGGCCAACAACATCTGCGATGTGGAGGAAGATATCGAGAACCGGCGTTATACACTCCCGGTCTATATCGGGAAGCCGAATGCGCTGCTGCTGTTTAGCACGCTGTACTATGCCTCTTACGCGGATCTTGTTATCCTGCTCATTCTCGGCGTACATCCGCTGCTACTGCTGCTGGTGCTGCCAACGCTGATTCCCCTGCGCCGCAACCTGGCGAAGTTCGCCGAAAGGCAGGAGAAGGGCGCCACTTTTATTTTGGTGGTGCGGAATTTTATGCTGCTGAATGGTTCCCGGATCGTTGTTCTGCTGATGGCGCTGCTGTTTCGGTTATAGCCTGCCGCCCTTGGACTGGCTTATAATGAAACGGATACATGCAGCCATTGAGATCAGGAAGGAGTGGATGGTATGGCCACAAGGCGCAAACTGAGATTCGGTATTCTGGGCTGTGCCCAGATCGCAACGGGGAGCGTGATTCCTGCAATCGCGGAATCAGAGTCCGCTGTTGTGCAGGCGGTAGCCAGCCGGGGGCTGGACAAGAGCGGGCGCGTAGCGCGCGAGTTCGGCATCAAGAGCGCTTACGGAAGCTATGAGGAGCTGCTGCAGGACCCGGAGGTGGATGCGGTGTATATTCCGCTGCCCAATCATCTGCACCGGCAGTGGGCAATCCGCGCGGCGGAAGCGGGCAAGCATGTGCTGTGCGAGAAGCCGATAGCACTGAATGCCGCAGAGGCGGAGGAGATCGTTCAGGCCTGCCGGAAGGCCGGCGTCCATCTGGCGGAAGCGTTCATGTACCGTCATCATCCGCGATATGAGGAGATCCGAAACGTTCTGCAGTCGGGAGAAATTGGAGAGCTGCGGGCGATCCGGGGATCTTTTACGTATAATGACGCCTCCGACACTTCCAATATCCGGTTCCGTTCCGAGTGGGGCGGAGGATCGCTGTATGATATCGGATGTTACCCGCTTACGGCTGCGCGTATGCTGTTTGATGCCGAGCCGGAAGCCGTTACGGTGCATTCCCTGTTCTCTCCGGATCACGGCAACGTGGACATGATGTCCTCAGGGCTGGTCGAATTCCCGGGAGGCCTGAGTCTGCTGTTCGAATGCGGAATGTGGGCCTATAACCGTCAATTGCTGGAAATCATCGGGACGAAGGGGCTCATCGAGATTCCGATGCCGTTCAACGCCCGGACGGAAGATGCCGGTTTCATTGTCCACGGGGAGAATGGCCGACGAGAGGCTGCCGCGCCCGGCGCCAACCCGTACACCCGGCAGGCCGACCAGTTTGCCGCCGCCGTATTCGGCGAAGCGCCGCCGCTCTATGAGCCGGAGGATGCGATTCAGAACATGAAGCTGCTGGGTGCCTGCCTCGCTTCGGCGACCGGCAGAAGAAGGGTCGAATTGTGAACGTGTTTCTAAATTCCGACATTGCTTTCTGCTGTCCGAAAAAAGGGCACAAGTTCCATTATTTACTTAGACAGCCTATCGGATACAAGGTAGAATAAGCTAACTACTTATATATTGCAGCTTTCCGGCCAAATCGGATAGCGGGCATTTCAACGCAGCGACAATCCAGCCTATAACTAACCGGTAAAGAGGTCGTCCTATGGACCATTTGGGAATCCACTACAATATTTGGATCGTACTGCTGTCGTTCGCGTTAGCGGTCACGGCATCCTATTCCGCGTTGAATCTGATCTGTCAGGTGCCCTCCTCATCCCGGCGGACGCGCAGCCTCTGGCTGCTGTCGAGCGCCTGTGTGCTCGGATGCGGCATCTGGTCCGCGCATTACGTTGGCATGATGGCCAGCCGAATGCCGTTCGATGTTCGCTATACCCCCGGCAGAGCCATTTTGTCCATGATGGTCGGCATTGCCGTCTGTTACCTGGGACTGGCCTTCTGTCTGTCGTCACGCAGAACATTTTGGCGCTATACCGGAGGCGGTCTCCTGCTTGGAGCGGGGATTGCCATTATGCATTATATAGGCATCTATTCCATGGTGATGGAGGCGAGATTCGACTACCAGCTGGCCTTACAAAGCCTGGCTGTGCTGATCGGAGTGGCCGCCTCCTGGATGAGCCTTATGCTGTTTGGAAGATTCAGAGGAACGACCGGCTTCAGCCGCTGGAAGCTGCTCGCCGCGCTGCTGCTTGGGCTGGCGATCGGCGGAATGCATTATACGAGCATGGCGACGAGCCGTTTTACCTATGACAGCTGGCCTGGCACCGAGCCTTCGCTAATTCAGACCGATGTCATACTCCTGCTGGGCGTATCCCTTGTCACGCTGTTTATGTTCGGCATTTCGGGAGGCGCCGTCTTTCTGGACCGGAATGTGCTGGAACGGATGGCTTACAGCGATCCGCTTACCGGGCTGCCGAACCGGCACGGGCTGGAGCGCTACTTCAAGGAATCGTTTCTCGCTGGGAAGTCGGGGGCGGTATTCTTCGTCGATCTGGACCGGTTCAAATCGATCAACGATACGCTTGGTCATGATATCGGCGATATGCTTCTGCAGGAAGTAGCGGAGCGGCTGAGGCAGAGCGTAAGTCCGAAAGGGAATGTATTCCGGCTTGGGGGCGATGAGTTTCTGGTCGCCGAGCCTTACTTCAGCTCCGAGGACGCGGCTGAGGAAGCCCGGCATATTTTGCAGGAGATCAAGAAATCATACAAGATTCAAGGCAACGAGCTCTATGTGACGGCGAGCGTTGGCATCAGCATGGCGCCTGCTCACGGCACGGACCGTTCTTCGCTGATGAAGGCGGCCGATACGGCGCTCTATACTTCCAAGGACTCCGGCAAGAACAAATTCAGCATCTTCGACCAGGAGATGAACCGTCATCAGCTGCGGCGGATGTCGCTGGAGAAGGATTTGCGCAAAGCGCTGGCAAGATCGGAATTCATGGTCGTCTATCAGCCCAAATGGGATTCGCTTATGAACGTGACCGTCGGTCTGGAGGCGCTGCTGCGCTGGAGGCATCCCGAGCACGGCATCATTTCACCCGGCGAGTTCATTCCGATTGCGGAGGAGACGGGACTGATCGTGCCGATCACCTACTGGATGCTGCATGAGGTGTGCAGCCAGAATGTGCTCTGGCATAAGGAGGAGGTCGCCTCCGTCGCTGTATCGATCAACATGTCCGCCCGGATGTTCGAGACGGAAAATTTGTACGAAGTCGTAGAGGAAGCTTTATCGCGTTCAGGATTGCCGCCACATTTCCTGGAGCTGGAGATCACGGAATCCATCGCCATGAACAATATGGAGGAGACGGTCGCCCAGTTGTCCAAGCTTCGCAGTCTTGGCGTAAGAGTATCGCTGGATGATTTCGGTACGGGCTTCTCCTCGCTCGGGAATCTCGATGAAATTCCGGTCAACACACTCAAGATCGATCAGGTCTTCATCCGCAAGAGCAAAATGCATTCCAAAAAAGCGATTATCAGCAACATTATCGCCATCGCGGGCAACCTGAATATGGAGGTTGTCGCAGAAGGCGTGGAGACGCCGGAGCAGATCGAGCTGCTGCAATCACTTGGCTGCCGGGTCATGCAGGGTTATTATTACGGGCGTCCGATGCCCGTGAGTGAGCTGGGACAGTGGTTCACGGAGAATACGGCCGCCATCTATAGCGTGAGGCCGCATTTCACCCATACATAGAAGAGGAAGACCCGAAGCGATCGCTTCGGGTCTTTTTTGCGGCATCACTCAAGCTCATGCTGATACTTACTGCGGCTCAGCCCTCCGCAATCGCGGAATGAATTCGCCGAATACCTTCGGCAATCTCATCCTTCTCCAGATGGCCATAGCCCAGAACCAGCCGTTGACCCGGGATCTGGGAGGCGAAGACCCCCTCCTGCTCGAGAAGCCGGGGGAGAGCGTCTGGCAGCGGGGTACGAAGCTCGACCGTCAGATGCAGTCCGGCTGCCCTTCCGAGAATGCGGTGTTGGTCTGGAAAATGGGTCTCCAGGCTTTCGAGCAGGGCGTTTCGCCGGGCACGGTAAATTTTTCTCATCCGGAAAATATGGGTATGCAGTTTCCTCTCCTCGATGAACCGGGCCAGGGCGATCTGTTCCAGAACGGGCGTATGATAATCGGCCAGCTTCTTCAGCGCTGCAAATCGTTCGAAAAAGGCAGGAGGTATGACTGCGTAGCCGATTCTCAGCGCCGGGAACATCATCTTGCTGAAGGTTCCGATATAGAATACCCGTTCCGGTGCAAGACTCTGAAGCGAATGGGCCGGGGCGCTGTCGAACCGGAACTCGCTGTCATAATCGTCCTCGATGATGAAGCTGCCGGTTTCCCGGGCGTAGCGAATAAGCTCAATCCGCCGCTGGATGGGAAGGATGCCCCCAAGCGGGAACTGGTGGGACGGGGTTACGTAAATCAGGCTGGAACGTCCGGGCCGCGGCAGAGCTTCGGTAACCAGCCCATAGTCGTCCACGGGAACCCCCTGCAGGACCGCTCCCGTGGAGGCAAGGATGGACTTAAGCTCGGCGTTGGTGGGCTCCTCGATCAGGGCTTCATCTCCTGGTTGGAGCAGCAGTCTGGCGGCAAGCTGGATACCCTGAACGGCTCCGCTTGTAATCGCCAGCCCGCCTGCAGGAACGCAGACGCCGCGTGATTGCAGGAGGTAGCGGGATAATGCATCCCGGAGCTGAGGCTCGCCTGCAGGATCTCCATAGCCAAATGCAAGATCCGGCAAATCGAGCGCGGCGGTGCGCAGCAGATCGCCCCACGTCCTGCGGGGAAAATGACCGATTTCAGGCAGTCCGGTTCTGAACGAAATGACAGCCCGCCCTTCACGCCTCCCGGCATCGGGAGAAGCGGTAACAGGAACGGGGGAGGATTGCCTATGCCTATGCCCGGAGAACAGGTCCAAGGGTGCGTCTTTCATAACGGCACCTTGGGCTACATAAGTTCCTGAACCGGACCGGGACGCGAGGAAGCCCTCGGCAAGCAGCAGCTCATAGGCTTCGAGCACCGTATTCCGCGACACGCCGAGTTGGGAGGACAGTTCTCTTGTGGATGGCAGTTTATCGCCAGCCGCAGGCTCGCCGCGAAGGATGCGGGAGCGGATGGCGCCGTAAATTTGTCGGGACAGGGACAGTCCGGAATGCTTGTCGATGGTGATCCACATGGGATGAGAGGCTCCTTCCGCATCAAGTGGTACCCTGAAAATAGAGAATATGCGGTACTGGGAAGAACCGCTTTCGGTCCTTAGAGTATATATCATCTAAGGAGAAAGAGGTGAACGAAATGTATCAACCGGCACCAAGAACCGTGTCGGCTTACGGGGAACTGGGTGCCGCCGCGCTGATCATCGGCAGCTCTGTGACGGCCGGCAAAGTAACGGCCGCGCAGCTTCCTGTCTTTCTGTCGCAGGCCGCCAGTCTTGCAATTGCGCTGCTTGTCCTGCTCCCGCTGGTCTGGATCAGGCATCGGCATGGCGTCTTTAGAGTCAGCCGCCGGGATTTGCTGCTGCTCATTCTTACAGCCTTTGGAGGTATGTTTCTGTTTCGGGTATTCATGCTCTACGGCTTGAGGTATGCCTCCGCCGCAGAGGGTGCTATGATCACAGGGCTGACACCCGCTGCCGTCGCCCTGCTCTCCCGCTGGTTCCTCGGCGAGAGAATATCAGGCAGAGCCGGAACGGGAGTATTGTGCTCGCTGGCCGGAATCGCGGTCATCCAGCTACCGCAGTTTCTTGCGCCTGGAGGGGAGAACCGGCCGGCTTCCCTGACCGGTATGCTGCTGCTGACGGCTGCCGTGGTCTCTGAGGCAGGACTGAGCGTACTTCGCAAAAAGCTGTCTCCCGACGTTCCTTCCCTGCTTGCCGTCGGCTATATTACAGCGTTTGCCCTGCCGATGTTTCTGGCAGGTTCTGCTGTTGAACTTCTGCGCCAGGGCATTCCGGTAATTCATCCGGCAGATGTGGCGTTAGTGGTCTATTACGGCATTTGTGTCACCGCTCTTGCTTATATCCTCTGGTTCCGTGGGGCAGCCAAGGTGACGGGAGGAACGATCGCCGTCTTCACGGCATTAATCCCGGTATGTGCGCTCGGATTGTCCCATTTCGTGCTGGGTGAACCGCTGTATCTACGGCACTTCGCCGGAGCCGGCCTGGTGCTGGCCGGAATTTTGCTGGTCTCCGGCTACGGGAGAAGGCGCGGGAACCCCTGCACTATGGAGACTGGCTCTCCATCTGCCCCAAGAGAACGGAATGCGTAACAATAGACAGGCGGCCCCGGATAACCGGGGCCGCCTGTCTATTGTAGTGCGTATGATTGAACAAGGTGCCGAAGGAAAGGTTTCAGGGTCCTGGATCAAGCTACCTTGAATTGTTCCACCAGCCCGTTGAGCTTGTCCGCCAGCGAGGAGAGGAAGGCGGAGGAAGCTTCGATTTCCTGCATGGCCGCGAGCTGCTCCTGAGAAGTAGCGGACATGCTCTCGGCGCCCTGGGCGGTCTGGTTCGATACGCTGACGGTGCTCTGGATAGCCTCGACGAGGCCGTCTGCAATTTCCGTAAGCTGACGGACTGTATCGGAGATCTCCCTGCTCTGGGATGCCATGCCCGTTACGGCGGATTCGAGTTCCGAGAAAGAGCTGCCTGCGGCGGCTACCATCTCCGTTCCGTGCCCCATCTCCACAGTCGAACGGTTCATGGTCTCCTCGGCGAGATCCATCTGGGCGATGATCAGGCCGAGCAGCTCACCGATCTGCCGGGCTGAATCGCCGGAGCGTTCTGCCAGCTTGCGGACCGAGCCCGCCACAACGGCGAAGCCGCGGCCTTCTTCTCCGGCGCGGGCCGCTTCGATAGCGGCGTTGAGGGCGAGCAGATTCGTCTCCGCTGCGATGCTGGCGATAGTGCCGACGATGCTCTCAATTTCCTTGGAGTGGCCGGCCAGCGTGCCGATGATGCCGGACAGTCCGGCCAGCTGTTCGCTCATGATGGTCATCTGGCTGGTGGTAGAGTCCATCGATTGCCGGCCGAGCCGCGCTTTTTCCGCTCCGCTGACGGCGTCGCTCATCGCCTGATCGGCATTCGCGGCAATCTCTGCGATAAATCGGGACATCTCCTGAACCGACTGATAGCTGCTCTCCAGATGGCGAAGCTGAGCCTGAGCGCCTTCGGCGAGCTCAATGGTTATGTTGACGGAATGTTCTCCGGCACGGTTGGTCTCCTGGGCGCTTGCGGACAACTGCTGGGAAGAGGAAGCGACATGAGCGGAAGTATCGCTGACCTCGGTGATGAGCCGGGTGAGATTCTCCTTCATTTCATGAAAATCACGCGACAGCGTGCCGATTTCATCTTTGCTGTTCAGTACAAGCGACTCCTGCATCAGATCGCCGTGAGCCACATGGTTGACGGACCGGGACAGCTTGGACAGCGGGCTGACCATGCGGCGGATCAGAATATAGGCTGTCAGGATGGCGATAATGAGAATAATGGCACCGATAATAAAGGGCTGCACCAAAATTTGAAGCGTTCTGTCCTGAACGAGTGAACCGTCAAAGTTGATGGCCATGAGAGCGATAATCGGTTTGGTGGGATCATGGTCTTGATAAATAGGGCCGTAGCCGGTCTTAAGCGAGACACCTTCATAGGTGTAGACCTTAGAATAAGTGGAATGCTTCATCGAAGTGATCATCTCTTTATCTTTTTCGCTGAAGTAGAAAGAGTCCCCGGCTTTATAGCCGCGTGCCTGCATATTTTTGTCTGCGGCAAGGATTTTACCATCTAGCGAGAGGATAAAAGCTTCCTTGAAGATCGGTTTATGCCCGGTAATCCAGCCAATACGGTCCTGAATAGCGTTAAGATTGCCGGTATCGCCGGAGGCGAGGGCCGTGATCTGCGAAGGATCGACAAGGCCGGTCGTAATGTTGGCACAGCCTACAAGCTCGATTCCCGCCGCTTCATCCAACTGATTGTAGGCGGCCCGATAACCAAAGAACCCGATGGATGAGCCGACAAGAAGAAGGACGAGCAGCATCATCCATGTTAATTTAGTAGCCAATTTCATACATTT
Organism: Paenibacillus stellifer; assembly: GCF_000758685.1. Classification (NCBI taxonomy): domain Bacteria; kingdom Bacillati; phylum Bacillota; class Bacilli; order Caryophanales; family Paenibacillaceae; genus Paenibacillus; species Paenibacillus stellifer. The sequence continues at coordinate 5,384,704 of NZ_CP009286.1, read as the reverse complement.
CCCCCATTTTAAATACCAGATTATAGGACAAAAGTCTAATCCAGATTATATCTGAAAGAGGTGGCTTTGGCTGTGTCAAATTATGTTGTCCTCTAAGTATACTAACGGTTTCCGTCAGATTGATTTGAATAGGGTACTAAATTTTTCAGAAAACTTTCATCTTTCAAGTACTTAATTTTTTATTTTTTTTCATAAGCACGCATTGAAGGGGGGCGGCCGCTAGTGGTACGCTAGAAGCAGGACAAAGAAACGGGAGCTGAATCGCAAATGCCGGAACAGATCAACCCGCTGGTGGAGCGGATTGGATTATCGATGTGGCGGGTACAGAAGAGAATTGCTTCGGGAATCGCCTTGAATGTGGAGCTTGGCCTTACATTTCCGCAGTTCTCGCTGCTGAACATGATCGCCCGGGAGGGACGGGCCAGAGTGGTCACGCTTGCGGAGCGTATGGAGGTTAAATCGAGCGCCGTGACGGTTATGCTGGACCGGATGGAAGCGGTCGGACTGGTCCGAAGGGAACAGGATGAGAATGACCGGAGAGCTGTGGTGGTGTCGCTGACCGAGAAAGGCGAAAATGTGCGAAGCGAGGGCCATAGACGTTCGCTCGTTCTGCTTGAAGAGCATCTATCCATTCTCACCCCCGAGGAGCTTGCCCAATTTGCGGATTGCTATGACCTGTTGGATAGACAGAAGCGTTGACGGACGTAGAACGGCCGCTTCTGAAGCAATTATGGAAGCGCTTTAAATTGTTGTGAAAAAGACGATGTCCACCGCCGGACGGGATGAAGCAGCGTGTAATTCTGTAGCCTGTAATTCTGTAGCCTGTAATCTGTAACGTGTAATCCTGTAACCTGTAATCCGGGCATCACTTCCGTCAAAAAAGCCTTCAGTTCCACTAGATGTGGTCCTGAAGGCTTGTTGGAGTTCTGTGTTCAGTCTGTGAAGCCGTCGTCTGTCGCGATGGGCGTCTCTTATTCCGATTTCTTCTCCGGCAATTGGGAGACATAGCTGTCGGACAGCTGGAGCAGGCGAAGCGCCCGGTTATATTCGTCCTCCGTAGCCGCAGGCTGCTTGCTGCTGGTCGCAATCGGATACTGTGTGTTGTCCTCGAAGCTGTTGCCCGGAATCAGCAGGCCGGAGCTTGAGATGAACGATCCGGACGGCAGATAGTAGCGTTCAGGAAGCAGATTGTAAGGCTGGTTCAGAATGTCCTGGCCGAAAAGCAGATGGTTGCCTGTGGAGACGCCGAGCAGATTGGCCGCTGTCGGGAAAATGTCTACTTCGCCCCCGACCTGATCCAGCGTCTGCGGCTGGGCGCCCGTTACGCCGTGAATCATCAGCGGAATATTGGTCATATTCGCATATCCGTAATCATGGCCGTAGATTTCGGTCATCAGTTCCTTGTCGTCGTTGTCGAGGGAATAGATAGGCAGCCCCATATGGTCGCCATAGATCATGATGACACTGTTATCCCACAGGCCAGCGTCTTTCAGCTCCTGCACGAATTGGCCGAACGCGTAATCGGCGTAATTCTGGGCCCGGACATAGTCGCCGACAAAGGTTCCTTCATAGCGTTCCGGAAGCTTCATCTTGTAGTACTTATCCGGAATCGTGAACGGATGATGCGCCGACATGGAAATGACCTGCGCATAGAACGGCTTGCCGCTCTCGCTCATTTCCTTCAGCTTGGCGGTTGTCTTCTTGTAGAGCACTTCGTCGGAAGCTCCAAAGAAGAACGCGTCTTCGTCGCCGAAGTATTGGTGATCATAGTACTTCTGCCAGCCCAGTGAGCTGTACAGCTCACCGCGGTTCCAGAACTCCACATCGTTGACGTGGAAGGTGGCGGTCTGGTAGCCGTTCTCTTCCAGCAGCCGCGGCAGACTCGGCAGCACCTTGTCGACATACATCTGCGTAGCTGCTCCGCGCGGCGGAATGTAGAAGGAGGTGTTGACGACGAATTCGGCGTCAGACGTATTGCCCTGGCCGACCATCTGGTAGAAGTTACGGAAATATAAGCTGTCTTTCATGACGGCGTTCAAATTCGGCGTGATTTCCTGGCCGTCGACTTTAAGTCCGATCAGGAAGTTCTGCAGCGACTCCATCTGCAGGATAATCAGGTTCTTGCCCTTGGCCGCTCCCTGGTACTTCGGGCTTGCCGGCTCCGTAATGCCCTTGGCCTTGTCGATTGCTTCCTGCGTTATATCGCTGGCCTTGACGAGGTCGATTTTCTCCGGTGCGAAAATCGTGTAGGCTTCATAATTAAGAATGCCCATCTCTTCCGCCTTCTTGATTTCGTTCATGCTGGCCTTGTTCGGCAGCACATTGAACAGGCAGAGCGCGAGCGAGGCTGCGAACAGAAGCGAGAATGAGCGCTTGTTGCTGCCCCGTCCGGTGTTGATCTGCTCTTTCTTGAAGTTGCGTCCGTTCCGGGTGAGCAGAAAAAAATAGCCCAGCACGACAACGTCCACGAAAATCAGCAGATAATAAGGGTCCATCAGCGAGAACACGCTGTTCCGGACGGCGGTTACCTGGTTCACCTGCTCAGCCGCATGGTACGTCACAATAACGCCATAGTATTTGAAATACATGATAGCTGTGAAGAAGATCGCGGTGACCAGCAGATTGACTGTCATGTAATACCCGAGCTTGCGCTTGGACGCAAAGCGTTCGATAATGCAGAATAGAGCCCAGGCGAACGGAATTTCCGTCAGCAGCGATTTCCAGGGCAGCGCATTGTCGAAAATGACCCACCAGGCGAGGCATCCTTTGAGGATAAGCATAATGGTAAAAAATATAAATGGTTTGGTAAGCCACCGTTTGATGTTGATTGATGTCACGGTTTCGCCCTCTTTCTTGATATCAGACAAATAAAACGCCATCATAACAAAACTCATTATGCCGTTCTGTAAAGGGAATGTCAAAACCAGCGGCATGAAGCCGAAGCAAGCAGGAGTGTCTGCGAAAAGGACGTATTCGCTTTCACGGCTGGAAATGGACCGAAATGCCCCGAAATGGGGGAAAACGAACTCTGGAACAGCTGCCTATATTATACATATAACCCGAGAGGAGGTGGATTTCATGTCTTCCGCCTTATCGATATCCGTCAGAGCGCTGGTGGAACATGTCTATAAGAGCGGCAGTCTGGAGTCGGGCTTCCGCAGCGCAGCCGCTCTTGTCGAAGGCACGCGCATCCACCAGAGCATACAACGGCAGTATGGCGAGAATGACAAGAAGGAAGTCTATCTCAGCACGGAAATTCCGTGCGGCAGGCTCGTGCTCGCCGTGTTCGGGCGATGCGACGGCCTGCTTCTGTCTCAGGACGGCGGGCTTACCGTCGAGGAGATCAAATCGACCGGAGGGCCGGAGCTGCCGGAAGAGGGGAGAGAGGTGCACTGGGCACAGGCGATGATGTATGCCTATATGATTCTCCTGGAGCAGTCGCTACCCGGGATGAGGGTCCGCCTCACCTACGTGCACACCGGAACGGGGGAGCAGCGGAGCCTCGAACGACAGGTGACCTTTGCGGAAGCGGAGGCTTTCGCTCATGGTACAGTCGCCGCCTACGCACCTTATGCAGCGCTGCTGATTTCCCATGCGGAGCAGAGGGATGAGAGCATCCGGAGGCTGGAGTTTCCGTTCCCGTCCTACCGGACGGGTCAACGCCATTTGGCCGGAGCCGTCTACAAATCGGTTGCGGAGGGCGTCAATCTGTTCGCGCAGGCGCCTACAGGGATCGGCAAGACGATCTCCACGCTGTTCCCATCCATCAAAGCTGTCGGAGAAGGCCTGCTGCAGAGCCTGTTCTATTTGACGGCCAAGACGGTCACCCGGATGGCCGCGCAGGACGCCTTTGCTCTGATGAAGGAGCGCGGCCTGCATATGCACACGGTCACTTTGACGGCGAAGGAGAAGGCCTGCTTCCGGGAAGAGGGGCTTTGCGGCCCGGAGCACTGCCCGTTCGCCGACGGTTATTACGACCGGATTAACGGTGCGCTGATGGATATGCTGGAGGCGGAGACTTTGATGGACCGGAGCGTGCTGGAAGCCTACGCCCGCAAGCATATGGTTTGTCCGTTCGAGCTGTCGCTTGACGCCGCTTACGTCAGCGACGCCGTCATCTGCGACTATAATTATGTATTCGATCCCCGGATCTCGCTGAAGCGGCTTGCGGAAGAACGGAAGAAGAACACCGTTCTGCTCGTCGACGAAGCGCATAATCTGGTGGACCGGGGGAGAGAGATGTTCTCTGCGAGCCTTCGCAAAGCGCCCTTTCTGGACCTGAAACGGCGGTTCAAGGGCCGCAACCGCGCATTAAGCGCGGCTGCTGGAGAGGTGAACGCCTGGTTTATCGCGCTGCGCAAGTCCTGCGGCGAGGGAGGCTCCGGCGTATGGGAGCGCTGCCCGGAGGATCTCCCGGAACTGCTGGAGCGGTTCGCGCATGAGGCCGAGCATGAACTGATCCGCCCTTCCCCGGGAGAACCGGAGGAAGACGGCCTGCTGGATGTCTTCTACGAGGTTCAGGGTATGCTGAGGACCTTCAAGCTCTATGACGAGCGGTATGTGACCTACGCCGAGGCAGGGCGAGGCGATGTCTTCCTCAAGCTGTTCAACCTGGACCCCTCCCATCTGCTGACCCAATCTTCCAAGGGGTTCCGCAGCCGCATTCTGTTCTCGGCCACGCTGTCGCCGATGCATTATTACAGGGATATGCTCGGCGCGGGCGAGGACGATTACAGTCTTGCGGTTCCCTCGCCCTTCGACAGAAGCCAATGGGATGTTGCCGTTCTTCCGGTCTCCACGCGGTATCAGGACCGGGAGGCCTCCGTGGCTCCGCTCTGCCGGGCGCTGGAGGATATGACGTCAAGGAAGGGCAACTATCTGGTGTTCTTTCCGTCCTATCTGTATATGCAGACGGTCTTTGACGCCTTCACTCCCCCGGAGGCCGGCGTCCGCACGCTGATTCAGGGAAGCGGAATGACCGAGGAGGAACGGGAAGCGTTCCTCGCCGCTTTTGCACCGGATCAGGAGGAGACGCTGCTCGGCTTCGCTGTGATGGGCGGCATTTTCTCCGAGGGCATCGATCTGCCGGGGGACCGGCTGAATGGAGTCATGGTCGTCGGCGTCGGCCTGCCCCAGCTCGGCCTGGAGCGGAATCTGCTCCGGGATTATTTTACCTCGCGGAGCAACAATGGCTTTGACTACGCTTACGTCTATCCCGGCATGTGCAAGGTGCTACAGGCGGGAGGAAGGCTGATTCGCAGCGAGTCCGATACGGGGACGATCATCCTGGCCGATGACCGATTTTTGCGCCACCCGTATGACTGGCTGCTTCCGGAAGAATGGAGAGACTACCGGGTGCTGGGCTAAGGCGATATAATTTATGCCAAGAATGAACTTCGGAAATGGAGGGTAATGATGATGACACTGAGCATTGGAATGGTAGGGACAGGCTGGTTCGCGAAGGTTCACGCCGATTTGCTTGCCGGTATGGAGGGTGTGAAGCTGGCGGCCATTTGCGGCACGAGCAAGGACAAGGCCGACGCAATGGCGCGCTCCTACGCGGCGCAGGGTTATGGAGAAATAACGGAGATGCTGGACGCCCATAAGCTGGATGCCGTCTATGTCTGCGTGACGCCGGGGGCGCACGGGGCGATTGAGCGGACGCTGATCCGCCGGGGCATTCCCTTCTTCACCGAGAAGCCGCTTGGGGTGACCACCGAAATACCGGCGAGCCTTCTTCAGGACATCCAGGACAGCGGGCTGCTCACTTCCGTGGGCTATCACTTCCGCTACCAGGAAAATGTGCAGCGACTCAAGAAGCTGCTCTCGGGCGACAAGATCGGCATGGTGGTTGGCCAGTGGATGGGCAGCATGCCGGGGGCGCCGTGGTGGCGCGATCAGGAGAGGTCGGGCGGGCAGTTCACCGAGCAGACAACGCATATCGTGGACCTGCTCCGCTATCTGGCCGGGGAGGTCACAGAGGTCTACGGCATGTTCGGCAACCGGGTCATGCACGAGAAGCATAAGGGCGTTAACGTGGCAGATGTCGGAACCGTATCGCTGAAGCTTGAGAACGGCATCGTGGCCAATATCTCCAACACCTGCGTACTGCCGGGCGAAGTCGGCAAAGTCGGGCTCAGCTTCTACAATGACCGCGGCCTGCTGGACTGGAACCCGCAGCGGCTGCTGGAGACCCGGGAGGGCGAGAGTCAGGAGTATGCCAATACCGGGAATCCTTATGTGACGGAGAGCGAGGCGTTCCTGCAAGCCGTCCGCACAGGGGACCGCAGCGGCATACTGAGCGATTATGCAGACGCTTACCGGACGCTGAAGGTCACCTGTGCCGCCTTCGAGTCGGCCAAGAAGGGAGCGGCGGTGAAGCTGTAACCGCGAACGCGCCATCCGTGTCCATGCCCGGGATTCTTTCTCCCGGGCTTTTGCCGCGCCGTCTCAAGCACCGGCGTCACCCGCCAGCTTACCCGCCGTCTCACCCGCAGTCTCATAAGAAAAAAGACACGCCGCTATGTCGGTTGATAACCGATATATCGAGGTGTCTTCGGCCCAAGCCGGGACGGCCTAGTGGAGGAATACCGCGAGAGCGGCCGGCGCCACGCCAAGCGTTAACAACGCCGTCAGAATCATCGCGATACTGGAAATGGTGCCCGTGAGCGAACTCAGCTCAAAGGCTTTGGAAGTGCCCGTACCATGCGCGGCGGTTCCCAGCGATACACCGCGCGCAATTTCATTGTCAATGCGGAAGAGGCGGTGAATGGACGGTCCCATCAGCGTTCCGAGGATGCCGGTCATGATGACGAATACTGCTGTAATGCTCGGAATGCCTCCGATGCTCTGCGAGATGTTCATCGCGATCGGTGTTGTTACCGAGCGCGGCACCAGGCTGCTGGCCAGATCGTTGCTGAGATGCAGCCATCTGGCCAGCAGAACGGAGGACACGACCGCCGTCACCGTGCCTGTCAGCACGCCGATCCCGATTTCGGCAGCATGCTTCTTGAGCACTTTGAAGTTCTTATGAAGAGGGATTGCAAAGGCGACGGTTGCCGGCTGAAGCAGATCGGTAAGCCATTTGCCTCCCGCATTGTAGGATGTATAGGAGGTCCCTGTCACCAGCAGAAAAGCGATGATTACCAGGGGAGTCACGATCAGCGGAGACAGCAGCATGCTCTTGCGGGCGAAATAGATCTTTTTAGACGCGAGATACACCCCGAGAGTCAGAGCTAGGAACAGCGTTCCGGTCAGCATGATGTCTTCCCTCCTTGGTTTTGTGGATATAGGATGTCAATAATCCTGAGCTTGCGATAACGAGAAAGCTTCCTGCGATAACTACGGACAGCACCCGCAGACCGTCGGTCTCAAGCAGGGAACCGTATTTCATGATGCCGATCGCGGAAGGAATAAAGAACAGCAGCAGCTCGGCCAGCAGCCAGGAAGCTCCGACCTCGATCCAGTTCAGCTTCACGACGCCGGTCTCCAGAAGAATGAACAGTACGGCCATGCCGATAATGCTTCCGGGAATCGGAAGATGCAGCCAAGAGGAAAGGTGACTCATGATCATTGAGAATATAGTCAGCGCACCTACCTGCAGCACTCCAAATAAATATTTTTTCATTAAGGTCCGCCTCCTTTCAAGCTATATTGAAATTTTACATCAATTGTTTTCATAGGTAAAATGAATATATCGAATATTAATCATTCCGTTTATCTATATAGGAGGCGACTGTACATGGATATTCGGCAACTGCAGTATTTCGTGGAGGCGGCCCGGCTTGGCAGCTTCTCCAAAGCGGCCAAAGCGCTGTATATCACTCAGCCTACCGTCAGCAAAATGATCCGGCAGATCGAAGAGGAACTCGGGGCCGATCTGTTCTACCGGGAAGGAAAAAGCGTCAAGCTGACTGATGCCGGCGAGATTTTGCTGGCCAAGGCCCAGAATATCGTCGAGTCCTTTCACAGTCTGTCCTCCGAGCTGGACAGCCTGCGTAAGCTGAAGAAGGGGCATGTCCGGATCGGCCTGCCGCCTATGGTGGGCGCGAACTTCTTCCCTGCGGTCATCGGCCAGTTCCACAGGAAGTACCCGAAGGTGACGATCCGTCTGTATGAGGATGGCGCGAAGAAGGTGGAGAACGACGTGGAGAACGGGATTCTGGACATCGGCATGGCCGTGCTTCCCGTGGATGAGACGAAGTTCCATGTCTTCACATTCGCCGAGGAGCGGCTGGAGCTGCTGGTCCCGGCCGGCCACCGGCTGGAGGGGAGAAAGTCGGTGAGCCTGGCGGAGCTGAAGGAGGAGGAGTTCGTCCTGTTCCAGGAGGATTTCGCACTTCATGACCGGGTGATCGATGCATGCGTGAAGGCAGGCTTTCAGCCGCGGGTTGTATATGAAAGCTCGCAGTGGGATTTGATCGCCCAGATGGTAGCGGCGGGACTCGGTATCGGCCTGCTGCCGCAGACGATCTGCCGGGATATGGACCGTTCCCGCATCTCGATCCTGGCCATGACTGACCCGGTCATTCCCTGGCAGCTCGGCATGATTTGGCGGAAGGACCGGTATTTATCGTTCGCCGCCCGTGAGTGGATCGGCTTCGCCCAGGGTCTTCTCAAGGACAAAGGAGATCCGGGGAAGAAAAAAGTTGATTCATCGACATAATTTTCTTTTTCTGCAAATTATCTTTTTGTGTTCTATGCGTTATAATAGGGGAAGCAGGAATAGAGAGAAGGTGACTAAGGTGCTTCAGAATTCTATTTATCGTAATGAATATATCCATGAATCCCGGGATGAGGAATTGCTGGTGACCATTGAGAGTCTTCGCGGAGAGCTGCTTGAGATTGCTCGCGAACGGAGTCTCAGCGACCGTGCAGTTGTAGAATTAAGTGAGCGCCTGGACCGCTATATTCTGCTTGCCCAACACAAAATGATGGAGAATTTGCGCAGCCGCCAGGGCGGCGGGATTTATGATGGCGAGGCCCCTCCTTCCCGAAGAAGAATGAACTAATCGAATAATCCCCACATATAATCCCTGACCCTTCTGCCGTTACCGGCTGCGGGGTCTTTTTGTGCGCGGACACCTCGAAGTCATCTTAAAAAGATTGTAACAATGAGAGCGGTTTCGAAAATTGACAGAAGTATTTTGCAGAAATATAATTAGGTAGCCTAAATAATACATTGTTTAATTATTTGTGTTGCAAAATAATAGGCATGCTAATGAAATGGAAGGGATGAACAAAGGAATGGAGGGAGTACCATTGGGGTAAAGGACGAGAATAACCGGGTGACGGGGCATAAGCTTTTTGCCGCTCTGCATCAGTTTCATAAAGCGGATTGGAAGCAGAGGTTGGATGGCAACAAGCCAAGCGAAATGACGCTGATGATTTCCCTGGCTCATCATGTCGATCACAGCGAGAATGTACAGGGACTCAAGGTATCCGAGCTCAGCCGTTTTCTGGGTCTCACGCCTCCTACGGTAACTCAATTGATTAACAGTCTTGAAGCCAAAGGAATGGTGCGGCGCGAACCGGATCCTTCGGACCGGCGGGTCGTACGCGTAGCTCTGACCGAACGGGGCATAAGGGTTACGGACAAAGCCAGAAAGCACAGAGATTATGTGCTGGGCAAGCTGGTCGAATTCCTGGGAGAGGAAGACAGCGACCGGCTGGCCGATCTGCTGATAAAGGTTAAGGAATTTATCAGTCAGAATCCGCCGCCCCGGCTTGAAGACTTACCGATGAACGGAGATGACGAAGATGATTAAACTATTCAGACAGTTAAAGCCATACTGGCTGCCGATTACCGCGATTCTTCTGCTGGTGTTCCTCCAGTCGATGGGCGATTTGTACCTGCCTACACTGATGTCGGACATCGTGGATAAGGGCATTGTTCAGGGAGACCGGTCATACATTTGGCAGATCGGCGGATTCATGCTGCTTGTTGCGGGCGGCGGCGCGATCTGCTCGATCGTTGCGAGCTTCCTGTCAGCGCGGGTATCCGTAGGTTTCGGACAGCGGATCCGGTCCCGTGTGTTCAACCATGTAGAGAATTTTACGCTGACCGAGTTCGACAAGCTCGGAACGGCCTCCCTGATTACCCGGACGACGAATGATATCACGCAGGTTCAGACCGTCCTCACGATGATGCTGCGGATGATGGTCGGCGCTCCGATGATGATGATCGGCGGTCTGATTATGGCGGTGTCCGAGGATGCGAAGCTGTCCCTTATTTTCGTAGTGGTGGTCCCGGTGCTCGTGCTGGCCATCGCTTCTGTAGGCATGAGAGGGCTGCCGCTGTTCAAGGCTATTCAGGTCAAGCTGGATAAACTCAACCTTGTGCTCCGCGAGCATCTGGTCGGCATCCGCGTCATTCGCTCCTTCAACCGCACGGAGCATGAGAACAGACGCTTTACCGCGGCCAACCGCGATTTGACGGATACCGCAATCAAGGTTAACAAGATCATGGCGCTGCTGATGCCGATGATGATGTTCGTGATGAACTTTTCCATGATCGCTATCCTGTATTTCGGCGGCATACGCATTGGCAATGGGAACCTGCAGGTCGGCTCGCTGATGGCGTTCATTCAATACGCGATGCAGATCATGTTCTCGCTCGTTATGGTCTCCATGATGTTCGTATTGATTCCGCGGGCATCCGCATCTGCGATCCGGATCAATGAAGTGCTTGATATGGTTCCGGAAATTACCGATCCCGAGGTTAAAGTGTCGGGGCTGAACGAATCGGAGACAGACCTCACCGAGGCAGTGGAATCCGATCAGCCGCTTCGGGGCTATGTGGAATTCAAGGAAGTCTCCTTCTCCTATCCGGGAGCGGAGCAGCCGGCGATTTCGGACATCACGTTCAGCGCGCGCCCCGGCGAAGTCACGGCCATTATCGGCGGTACGGGCTCCGGCAAATCGACGATGCTCAGCCTGATTCCCCGGTTCTACGATGTCGTAGGGGGCCAGGTGCTGGTGGACGGCGTGGATGTCCGTGAAATGACGCAGGAAGAGCTTCGGGCGAAAATCGGCTATGTGCCGCAGAAGGCCGTCCTGTTCACGGGTACTGTCACTGAAAATATCAAGTACGGCAAGGAAGACGCAACCGACGAGGAAGTCCGTCATGCAGCCGAGGTAGCGCAGGCGCTCGATTTCGTCTCCAAGATGAAGGACGGCTTCGATTCGGAGATTGCCCAGGGCGGAGGCAATGTGTCCGGCGGGCAGAAGCAGCGCCTGTCGATTGCGCGGGCTCTTGTGCGGAAACCGGAAATCTATCTGTTCGACGACAGCTTCTCGGCGCTTGACTTCAAGACCGACGCGAAGCTGCGCGCCGCTCTGAAGGGAGAGACAACCGAGTCGACAGTTCTGATTGTCGCCCAGCGGGTCAGCACCGTCATGGACGCCGACCGGATCATCGTGCTGGATGAAGGCCGGATCGCCGGAATCGGCAATCACCGCGAATTGCTTGCAAATAGCGAGGTATACCGCGAGATCGTATCCTCGCAGCTGTCAGAGGAGGAGATCGCATGAGCGAGAACAATCAGGAATTCAAACGCCCCCAGCAGCCGCCGCGCAGAGGTTTCGGACCTGGAGGAGGAGGCCCTCCCGGCATGAGCATGCCGGCTGAGAAGGCCAAGGATTTCAAAGGAACGCTGCGCCGGCTGATCCGCTACCTGCGTCCGAAGCAGATCCAGCTTCTGATCGTGCTGGCTACCGCCATTCTCAGTACGGTGTTCAGCATTTTCAGCCCGAAGGTCATGGGCAAGGCGACAACGAAGCTGTTCGAAGGCGCCGTCGCCATGATGAAGGGTGTCCCGGGAGCTTCCATCGATTGGGGTTATATCAACGAGATTCTGCTGATTCTGGGAGGACTGTATCTGTTCAGCGCCCTGTTCAGCTATATTCAGCAATATGTGATGGCCAGTGTGGCCCAGAGCGTCGTATACACGATGCGCGAGGAGATCAACAGCAAGCTGGAACGGCTGCCGCTCAAATATTTTGACTCCCGGACCCACGGGGAAATTCTCAGCCGGGCCACCAACGACGTGGACAATATCAGCACCACGCTGCAGCAGAGCTTGACCCAGCTGATTACCTCTATCGTCACGATCATCGGCGTGGTCATCATGATGCTGACGATCAGCCCATGGCTTACACTGATTACCATCATTACGCTGCCGCTCAGCTTTGTGGTTATTATGGCCATTACGAAGCGGTCGCAATCGTATTTCGTCGGCCAGCAGAAATCGCTGGGCCAGCTTAACGGCCATGTCGAGGAAATGTATACGGGCCACCGGATCGTCAAGGCGTTCGGTCAGGAGCGCAAATCGCTTCAAGAGTTCGACCGGATTAACGCCGAACTGTATAATTCCGGCTGGCGCGCGCAGTTCATGTCCGGCATTATCATGCCGCTCATGATGTTCATCGGCAACCTGGGCTATGTATTGGTCTGTGTGGTCGGCGGCATATTCGTCACCAAGAAAATGATCGATGTGGGCGATATTCAAGCCTTCATTCAGTATTCCCGCCAGTTCACGATGCCGATCACCCAAACGGCCAACATCGCCAACATCATTCAATCGACAATCGCTTCCGCGGAGCGGGTGTTCGAACTGCTCGACGAGGAAGAGGAAGTGCCGGAAACGGCAGTTTCGTTGCCAGCCTCCGAGGATAAGGGCGCCGTGGAATTCCGCCACGTGAAGTTCGGATACAAGGAGAATGCGCCTCTGATCGAGGATATGAACATTCAAGTCAGCCCCGGACAGACGATCGCGATTGTCGGACCGACCGGCGCAGGCAAAACGACGCTGATCAACCTTCTGATGCGCTTCTACGAGCTGAACGGTGGACAGATTCTGATCGACGGCGTCGATATCACCGACATGAAGCGGAGCGACCTTCGCCGCCGCTTCGGCATGGTGCTTCAGGATACATGGCTCTTTAACGGCACGATTCGCGACAACATCGCCTACGGGCGCGAGGGTGCTTCGGAAGCCGATGTCGTCCGGGCTGCCAAGGCCGCGTATGCGGATCATTTTATCCGCACGCTGCCGCAAGGGTACGATACGATTTTGAATGAAGAAGCCTCCAATATTTCGCAGGGCCAGAAGCAGCTGCTGACGATCGCCCGGGCAATCCTGGCGGACCCGTCGATCCTGATTCTGGACGAAGCGACTAGCAGCGTCGATACGCGGACAGAGGTTCAGATCCAGAAGGCGATGAACACCCTGATGCAGGGACGGACCAGCTTCGTCATCGCCCACCGTCTGTCCACAATCCGCGACGCCGATCTGATTCTGGTGATGAACCACGGAACGGTGATCGAGCAGGGTACGCATGAGGAGCTTCTGGGACAAGGGGGCTTCTACGCCGACCTGTACAACAGCCAGTTCTCCGAGGGCGATCTGCCCGATGTCAGTTAAGCGGCGCTGATAACATAAGCCTGGACGCGCGCAAGCTCGTTCTGGCTTCATACGCAGCATTATGAAGTGAACGCCTCTTCTGCGGCGGCCCTGAAGGGCTGCCCGGGAGAGGCGTTGTTGATTCGGACGGAGCACCTTATTCTGAAGTAATGATTTGCTCTTTAACGGCAGAGCGGGTATGATTAGTTGGAGAAAATGACCCGACGTTCATTTTAATACTATCATCACGTTCAGAAGGGGAGGAAATCGATGAAAGGTTATAGACAATGGGTGGCCGGACGTACCGGGAAATGGGTAACGCTATTGGTCTGGATCATCATCGTCGGCGCATTAAGCGCGATGTGGCCGGCAGTCAATTCGCAGGTAGACAACAATGCCGCCAATTTGCCGGACAGCGCGGCTTCTGTGCAGGCTTCGGCCGTGGCCGAGCGGGAATTCCCGTCGGATGACGGCGTTCCGGCTCTGCTGGTGTGGCACCGTGAGGGCGGTATGAGTGATGAGGACCTGGCTCATATCGGAGCGCTGTATAACAACCTGGCGAAGCAGCCGCCTGCCTATGTCGCCACCGTTCCGCCGCTCGGCCAGCTGCCTCCGCAGGCGCTGAAGGCGGAGCTCTCGCAGGACGGGAGCACGCTGGTTACGCCTCTCCTGTATGACAAGAGCGCGGATAGCGACAAGCTGGGGGACAGCGTATCCGAGCTGAAGGAAATGATCCGGAAGGAGACAGGAACAGACGTCAGCTCGGCGAAGCTGGATAGCGGTGAGCTGACGCTCCGGGTGTCCGGACCCGTCGGCATCTCCATTGACGCCACCGGATTATTCAAGGATGCCGACGTTTCACTGCTGATTGCGACAGTCGTGCTTGTGCTGATCTTCCTGCTTCTGATTTATCGCTCGCCGCTGCTGGCGATTATTCCGCTTGTTGCCGTGGGCTTCGCTTACGGCGTGACCGGTCCGCTGCTCGGCAAGCTGGCGCAGGAGGGCGTGATCACGATTGATTCGCAGGCGGTATCCATTATGACCGTGCTGCTGTTCGGTGCCGGAACGGATTACTGCCTGTTCCTGATCTCCCGCTTCCGTCAACTGCTGCATGAAGAACGGAGCGTCAGCCGTGCGCTGACCCGTGCGCTCGGAAGCTCCTCCGGCGCGATCGCGATGAGCGGCTTCACGGTAGTGCTCGCACTGCTTGCGCTCCTGCTTGCGAAGTACGGAGCCTACCACCGGTTCGCGATTCCGTTCAGCTTATCCATCTTCGTCATGGGCCTGGCGAGCCTGACGCTCGTTCCGGCGCTGCTGGCGATCTTCGGCCGCGCCTCCTTCTTTCCCTTCATTCCGCGCACCGGCGATATGGAGAAGGAACGGGCAGCGGCCAAGGGCAAGCCGGCTCCAAGCCAGAAGCCTTCGCGCAAAGGAAAGATCGGCCGACTCGTCGTATCCCGTCCGTGGACTGTTGTTATCAGTTCTGTGCTCGTGCTCGGCATTCTGGCTTCGTTCTCCGGCGGCATCAAGTTCACTTATGACCTGCTGTCCTCCTTCCCGAAAGACATGGAGTCCAGAGAAGGCTTTGACCTGATCGGCAGCCAATTCTCGCCCGGCGAGCTTGCGCCGGTCACCCTGATGGTCGACACGCAGGGCAAAGTTGCGCCGGAGGATTTGAAGTCGGTGCTGTCCTCGCTGTCCTATGTGGATTCGGTTGCCGATCCGAAATCCGGCGCGAAGAACGCGAATATTAAGTCTTTTGAGATTCTGTTCAAGGCCAATCCTTATTCGCAGGAGGCCATGGATCATATCCCGGCACTGCGGGCGACGGTGGAGCAGGCGCTTGATGAATCGGAGCTGGCGAATCCCGAGGCAAGCATCTGGATCGGCGGCCAGACCGCAACACAGTACGATAACCGGGAAGTCGGCAACCGGGATCAGGATTTGATCATTCCGGTCGTTATCGGTCTGATTGCGCTGCTTCTGCTGCTGTATCTGCGCTCAATCACGGCGATGCTGTATCTGGTGGGTACTGTTATTCTGTCCTTCTTCTCGGCTCTAGGACTGGGCTGGCTGATTCTTCATTACCTGCTCGGGGCCGATGCCATCCAGGGAGCCATCCCGCTGTATTCATTCGTCTTCCTGGTGGCGCTTGGCGAGGACTATAACATCTTTATGATCTCGAATATTTGGAAAAAGAGCCGGAAGATGCCGCTGAAGCAGGCCATCTCCGAAGGCGTCAGCGAGACCGGATCGGTCATCACCTCGGCCGGCCTGATTCTGGCCGGAACCTTCGCCGTGCTGGCGACGCTGCCGATCCAGGTGCTGGTGCAGTTCGGCGTCATCACCGCGCTCGGCGTCCTGCTGGACACCTTTGCGGTGCGGCCGTTCCTGGTGCCCGCGATCACGACGCTGTTCGGGAAGCGGGCCTTCTGGCCGGGACGCCCGAAGGCCGTCCCGGAGGCCGGGGCGGAGAGCGCGGACTGAGTACCGCGCTCTCGCCCGGCACAGCCAAGAACCCCAGGTTCCGCAATTGATGCGGAGCCTGGGGTTCTTAGCATTCCGGCGGCCTGTGCGCCGCCGGATTTGCGGGCCCGGACGGGCAGAGCCGTCCGGGCTTGTGGCACGCGCAGCGCGGACTGCTGCTGCGCGTGTAGAGCCGCCGGGGCCTTGCGCGAAGCCCCGGCGAGCGGACCCGCCCATAGCCAAGCCGGCGCTGCAGCAGGCTTGGCTATTCACGCGGGTCCGCGCTTATGCCGGGGCTGCCGTTGCCGCCCCGGCGTAGACCGCTTACTCGCCCGGAGAGACGCGGGCGAGTAGCTCATATTTATCCAACGAAGCTCCGAGGATGTCATCGTTCTTCCCGGCACCGCGATGGGACTGGCGGAACGCCTCGCTCGATGTCCAGCCCTTGAACGCCTCTTCATTTTCCCAGACAGTGCAGATTTTCAATTCCTCCGCTCCATCCTTTGGAGCGCCGTGCCATACTTCCAGGCGGACGAAGCCGGGCATTGTCTGTACCCCGCCGTTTCCCGTGAAGCGCCCGGCCAGCGCTGCTCCGGCGCCTTCC
Source organism: Paenibacillus stellifer (assembly GCF_000758685.1). NCBI lineage: Bacteria > Bacillati > Bacillota > Bacilli > Caryophanales > Paenibacillaceae > Paenibacillus > Paenibacillus stellifer. Next base: position 5,368,231 of record NZ_CP009286.1, on the reverse strand, counting down.
TTCACTTTGATCGTGTTCGTGACTACCAGCATGTTATCAGCTCCTCAAGGTGATGGTGATGGGATTCCGGCGTCAGGCATTTGACTATTGCGGATTGGTCGTCCAGATTCCGGCGGTCTTGACGAACACGCGGTCCGGCAGCTTGAGCGCAGCCAGCGCGAGTTCGGCAACATCCTCCGGCTGCATCATCCGGTCCTCGTCCCCGATCGGCAGTCCCGCATTCTCGGCGAGCGGGGTGTTGACCGTGCTCGGCGTAAGCGCGACGACCCGGATATTGGATTTGCGCACTTCCTGCGCCAGCGCTTCCGTGAAGCCCATCAGCGCGAACTTGGACGCGCAGTAAGCGGAGCCTGTGGCGAATCCGCGTTCTCCCGCAGTGGAGGATATATTGATAATGTTGCCGCTCTTTCGCTCGATCATCGAGGGCAGCGCGGCATGGGTAACATAATAGGTTCCGAACAGATTGATATCGATATGCCGCTTCCATACCTCGGGGTCCATCTCTGCAACGGTGCCGAAGGTCGCCACGCCGGCATTGTTGACTAACACGTCGAACGTACCCAGCTCGCTTTGAAGCGCGGCTACTGCCTGCTCGGCTGCTTCCCGGATCGAAATGTCTGCCACTGCTACGCTGACCTTCACATCATATTCCTGGGCAATGGCGGCTTTCAGCGCCTCCAGATCCGCAGCCGTCCGCGAGATCAATCCCAGATTAGCGCCCTCCTTGGCCAGCGCCAACGCCAGAGCCTTGCCGATACCTTTGCCGGCACCTGTAATGACAGCCGTTTTTCCTCGAAGTTCCATCGATCCAATCTCTCCTTCATGAATTAGTAGTGGGTTTAAGCTGTTTATTCTTGTGTCTTCCGCCTGTTGTCCTATGCTGGCCTAAGGTGGGCTTATGGCTCCACCTTGGCCAGCGGTTCGACTGCCGGTCCCTCCAGCACTTCGCCGTCATAGGAGTAGCGGGAGCCGTGGCAGGGGCAGTCCCAGGAACGTTCGCTCGCGTTCCATTCGCATTCGCATCCCATGTGCGTGCAGGTCCGGTCCACCAGATGGAGGCCGCCCTCGGGGTCTTTGTAGGCACCGACGCGTTTGCCGTCATGGCGGACCACCGCACCTTCGCCTGGATGAAGCTCTTCCAGTTTCCTGCGGGTGAATTCCACTTTGCCTTCCACAAGCTCTTTCGCTACGTTCAGGTTCTGCGCAAGGAAGTTTCGGATGCCGGGATTTGCCTTGAAACGGGACGGATCATAGAGCTCCGTGTACGGATTGCGCCTGCGCATGATCTGGTCGGCGATGAGCCTGGCTGCCAGGGTGCCGCTTGTCATCCCCCACTTCGCGAAGCCTGTGGCCACATAGATCTCCTTGTCATCGGACATTTGGCCGATATAGGGGACCTGGTCCACCGTTACGAGATCCTGGGCTGACCAGCGGAAGGGAATGGACCGGATGCCCAGGAGCTCCCCGGCGAATACCTCCAAATTCTCGAAATGGCCGAATGTGCACTTGCTCTGTCCGGTTTTGTGGTTCTCGCCCCCTGCGATAACGAGCCGCTTGCCTTCCCATTCGACCGCCCGGAGAGAGCGCTTCGGTCCTCCGGCACTCAGGTACATGCCGCCTTCATAATCCGTTTCGGGTTCGAAGGCCAGCGCATAGGAGCGCTCGGCGTGAAGGCGCGAGAAGTACAGATGGCCGCCGTCGTAGAAAGGAAAATGGGAAGCCGAGACCGCATGCCGGCACTTGATCCGGTGCTCGCCGCGCTCGGTGAACAGCGTGAGTCCGCCGTCACTTTCCACTTTTTCGGCAATAACCGTATGCTCATAGACGATTCCGCCTTTATCCAGAACCTTCTGCAGCAGCCCCTTTAAATATTCGAGAGGATGAAAGCGGGCCTGCCCCGGAAGCTTGATTGCTCCGCCAACCTGCATGGGCAGAGACACATAGTCAACCCATTCGCCGGGAAGGCCAAGCTTGCGGTAAGCCTCGAATTCCTCTGTCAGGCTCTTCAGCGTCTTGTCGTCGCCGAGAGGACTGTACAGATAGGCGTCCTCACGCCGTATTCCACAGGATAGGCCGAGTTTCTCCGCTGTTTGCAGAATCCACTCCATCCCTTCGCTGTTCGAACGGAAGTAAGCCAGCGCCTGTTCTTCTCCGAAATGCTTCACAAGCGTATCGTAGATCAGTCCGTGCTGGGCCGTAATCTTGGCGGTTGTGAAGCCTGTCGTGCCGGTCAGCAGCTTGTCTCCTTCAAGGATCGTGACCTTATAGCCGGCCTCCGTCAGCAGGTAAGCCGTTGTTATACCGGTGATCCCGCCGCCGACGATGGCTACCTCGGTCGTATGATCCTCTGCCAGTCTTGGAAAAGACGGCAGCTCCGTTGTTTCTCTCCATAGCGATCTGGGCAGCTTCGGCAGACTTTCCGGCCATTTATTCTCCGGGTCCATCCCGTTTCCTCCTTCATTATACAGTCATCATTTCATTTATTACCACTGAAGCGGGAATAGAAACTTGGGGTGTACTTCATGAATTGAAGCGGAAGACGCCAATCTGCAGGAAGGACTTGAAACGGCAGTGGAGAGAGGGGGATGGTGATGAAAGGTTCTTGCGGCGGCTCCGAAACAGCCAGGGAGCGAATTATGAAGAGACCGGGCAGCTTCTCCGCAGCTTCTCCGGCGGGTTTCCGGATTATCGGCAAAGGCGGTTAAATGAGGTAGCGGGCCGCATCTGTCCGAGGTCGGACGTGCCCGTGCCGATGAACGATATGTTCGGCTGTATGTGCCCGGTGATGTTACATTCCGTTGGATCAGTGCCGATAATGATACCAAGCCTTTATACAACCCTGTACGATTCTTGATATCGTTACGCCTCGGATTATGACCTTGAATCTGTTCAGTAATCGGCGGTGCACACTTTGTTTCTGCCCGCATTTTTGGCGGCATACAATGCTTTGTCTGCGTATTGGAAGAGCAGGGCTCCGTCAGGGTCCTGAATGCTCTCCGGATAGGAAGCCGCTCCGACTGAAATGGTAATGTGGATTTTCTTGCCGGCAGGGAGCGTGAAGTTGACGCCGTCTACTGCCGCACGGATTCGTTCCGCAGCTTTCTGCGCCTGATACAGCGGACAATCCGGAAGGATGACGGTGAATTCCTCTCCGCCGTTCCGGGACACGATATCGTAGGTCCGGGAAATGCTCGAGAGACGGCGGGCGAACTCCTTCAGGATCGCGTCCCC
>NZ_CP009286.1:4995000-5060000 GCF_000758685.1 Paenibacillus stellifer | reverse complement strand
TTATTATAGAAAAAAGAATCGGAAACCGATGTTCTATGTTCTGAAAACAAGGATTTGAAATTTTCTGCTCAGGGACTTGGCATTTTGTGAGAATGTGCTATAATATTAAATAAGTCAAAGAAAGTCAAAGTCAACAGAGCGTGCAGCAGGTGTCTACTCAAACGTTCCCTCCCGGCTTGTTAAGAAGTATGCGGCGCACAGTTTGGGCCACACTAGTAAGGCTTGAGCGTAAGCGACTAACCCGGGCTTGCGGCCGGTTTGTAACGGGATTCGGCTCTTTGCACTTTGGTTAAAGTTCCTGTAAGGGTTAAGGCCGGTATTGGAACGGTGCCACCATTCTGCATTTGCAAGCTCTTAATCTGGAGGATGAGTGATGCGCAATATCTCCGATATCATCGAACAATATCTGAAGAATATTTTGCATGAAAGTCCCGAAGGCACAGTGGAAATTCAACGCAATGATCTGGCGGACCATTTCTCCTGCGTTCCCTCCCAGATCAATTATGTGATCAGCACACGCTTTACGCTTGAAAAAGGTTATCTGGTGGAGAGCAAGCGCGGCGGCGGAGGCTATATCCGCATTCAGCGCATTGAACTGCCGCAGCATTCGGCGCTTCATGCTCATCTGAACCAGACCATAGGCTCTGGCATTGACCAGAGTACCGCTGAAGGACTGATTTATCAGCTTGAGGAAGCCGGCTTTTTGACCAGACGTGAAGCCTGCCTGATGCGTGCCGCCGTTTCGCGTGAATGCCTTGCGGTCAAGCTTCCCCTTCGGGACGAGATTCGTTCCAAGATGATGAAGGCGATGCTGGTCTCATTGCTTAACAAATAAGGCGGAGTGAAAGGAAGGATTTCGTGATGGTGTGCCAAGAATGCGGCGCTAGACCTGCAACACTTCATTTCACCAAAATCGTGAACGGAGAGAAGACGGAGTTCCACATCTGTGAACACTGTGCCAGGGAAAAGGGAGAGCTTATTCCCGGAACCTCTGGCGGCTTCTCCATTCACAGCCTGCTGTCCGGCCTCTTGGATCTGGAGGGGGCAAGCAAAGGCAAAACCGCTGCTGCGTCAACGGTTCAGGACGTACGCTGCGAGGAATGCGGCATGACGTACGGACAGTTCAGCAAGCTGGGGCGATTCGGCTGCAGCTCCTGCTATAAATATTTTGACAAAGGTCTGGACCCGCTCTTCAAAAGAGTGCACGGAAGTACCGCCCATGTCGGCAAGGTGCCGAGACGGGCTGGAGTACAGATTCAGGTTCGCCGTCAAATTGACGAGCTTAAGGAGAACATGCAGCAGGCCATCGCCCAGGAAGAATTCGAAACGGCGGCCGAGCTGAGAGACCAGATCCGGAAACTTGAAAAAGAAATAGCACAAGAGTAAAGTCTTAAGATATATAGGGGGAATGCCCGATGCCTAATCTCCGTTTTACCGAGCAAGCGCTCAGCGAATGGATGCGCAGCGGCGGCAGCCACTCCGAGATTGTAATCAGCAGCCGAGTGCGGATCGCCCGTAATATCGTGCATCATCCTTTTCCGCTCCTTGCTAATGAAGAGCAGGCCGAGAAGGTCATGGATGTTCTGGCTCCTGTAATTGATGAGAATCAGGCGACCGGTTACGGAACATTTCAACTGGTGAAGCTCGACGAACTGGGAGAGCTGGACAAAACGGTGCTGGTCGAGAAGCATCTGATCAGTCCCAACCTGGCCAATGACTCCCGCGGCGGTGCGGTGCTGCTGAATGAAGACGAATCGGTCAGCATTATGATCAATGAAGAAGACCATCTGCGGATTCAATGCCTGTTCCCCGGATTTCAGGTCAAAGAGGCCTGGGACAGGGCAACGTCCATTGATGACATTTTTGAAGCAGCGGTCGATTACGCATTTGACGATAGAAGAGGGTATTTAACAAGCTGTCCGACGAATGTCGGCACAGGACTTCGCGCCTCGGTCATGATGCATCTCCCGGCGCTTGTAATGACTCAACAGATCGGGCGCATACTCTCCGCCGTCAATCAGGTGGGACTTACGGTCAGAGGCATTTACGGCGAGGGCTCCGAGGCAGCGGGCAATATTTTTCAAATCTCCAACCAGATTACGCTCGGCCAGAGCGAGACGGAGATTATCGAGAATCTGCACAGCGTCGTCATTCAGATTATCGAGCATGAACGGAATGCGCGTCAGCGTCTGCTGAACGATTCCGCTCTGCGGATTACCGACCGGGTTATGCGGTCCTATGGTATTCTGAAATATGCGGCGGTTATGGATCTTAAAGAAGCTTCCCAGCGTCTGTCGGATGTGCGGCTAGGCGTTGATGTGGGAATTCTCCAAGAGCCTTCCATTTCGGTTCTCAACGAACTGAATGTGAAGACACAGCCGGGCTTTCTGCAAAAGACTTTTGGCGACAAGCTGAACGCAGCCGAACGCGACATGTACCGGGCGAAGCTGCTCCGGGAGACATTGGGGACCACACATTAATTATAGATATTTATCATTTATGGAGGTGCAGGGTTATGATGTTTGGCAGATTTACGGAACGCGCACAAAAAGTGCTTGCGCTGGCACAGGAAGAAGCCGTCCGGCTGGGACACAATAATATCGGCACAGAACATATTCTGCTGGGACTGATCCGCGAAGGCGACGGCATCGCCGCCAAAGCGTTGATCGGCCTTGGCCTCGGCCTCGAAAAAATTCAGGACGAAGTGGAGACGCTGATCGGCAGAGGACAGGAACAGCCGACGAACATCGCGTACACGCCTCGCGCCAAGAAAGTGATCGAGCTGTCGATGGACGAAGCCCGCAAGCTAGGCCACACTTACGTCGGCACAGAGCATATCCTGCTCGGTCTGATCCGCGAGGGAGAAGGCGTTGCGGCTCGTGTGCTGAACAACCTCGGCATCAGCCTGAACAAGGCACGCCAGCAGGTTCTCCAGCTGCTCGGCAGCAGCGAGTCTGCTTCGAGCCACAGCGGCGGCCCAAGCAATGTCAGCACGCCTACGCTTGACGGCTTGGCCCGTGATTTGACGGCCTACGCCAAAGACGGCAACCTGGACCCGGTCATCGGACGCAGCAAGGAAATCGAGCGCGTCATTCAGGTGTTGAGCCGTCGGACCAAGAACAATCCGGTGCTGATTGGCGAACCTGGGGTAGGTAAGACAGCGATTGCCGAGGGCCTGGCCCAGAAGATCATCAACAATGAAATTCCCGAGACGCTGCGCGACAAGCGGGTTATGACGCTCGATATGGGTTCCGTTGTCGCCGGCACCAAATACCGCGGCGAATTCGAAGACCGCCTGAAGAAGATCATGGATGAAATCCGCCAAGCGGGCAACATCGTTCTCTTCATTGACGAGCTGCATACGCTGATCGGCGCAGGCGGCGCGGAAGGCGCTATCGATGCTTCCAACATTCTGAAACCGGCGCTGGCACGCGGCGAGCTGCAATGCATCGGCGCAACAACGCTGGATGAATACCGCAAATACATCGAGAAAGACGCTGCTCTGGAACGCCGCTTCCAGCCGATCACGGTGGATCAGCCGTCTCCGGAAGAAGCCGTACAGATTCTGTACGGACTGCGCGACCGGTACGAAGCCCATCACCGTGTGAAGATTACGGATGAGGCGATCGTACAGGCGGTCAAATTGTCCGACCGCTACATCACCGACCGCTTCCTGCCGGACAAGGCGATCGACCTGATCGACGAAGCGGGCTCCAAGGTAAGGCTGAACTCTTACACGATTCCGCCGAATCTGAAGGAACTGGAGACACGGCTGGACGATATCCGCAAGGAGAAGGACGCCGCCGTGCAGAGCCAGGAATTCGAGAAGGCCGCTGCCCTTCGCGACACGGAGCAGAAGATCCGCGAAGAGCTCGACACGACGAGAAACCAATGGAAAGAGAAGCAGGGCCGCACCGATTCCGAGGTAACGCCAGAGGATATCGCTCAGGTGGTAGCGAGCTGGACCGGCATTCCGGTCAGCAAGCTGAAGGAAGAGGAGACAGAGCGCCTGCTCAATATGGAAGCTCTGCTGCATGACCGGGTTATCGGTCAGGATGAAGCCGTCAAGGCTGTCAGCCGGGCGATCCGCCGGGCACGCGCCGGTCTGAAAGATCCGAAGCGCCCGATGGGCTCCTTCATCTTCCTCGGCCCGACCGGTGTCGGCAAAACCGAGCTGGCCCGCGCACTTGCCGAAGCGATGTTCGGCGACGAGAATGCGGTTATCCGGATCGACATGTCCGAGTACATGGAGAAACACTCGACCTCGCGTCTGGTGGGGGCTCCTCCGGGATATGTCGGATACGAAGAAGGCGGACAGCTCACCGAGAAAGTACGCCGCAAGCCGTATTCGGTCGTCCTGCTGGACGAAATCGAGAAGGCACATCCGGAAGTGTTCAACATTCTGCTGCAGGTGCTGGAAGATGGCCGGCTGACGGACTCCAAGGGCCGCGTAGTCGACTTCCGTAACACGCTGATTATCCTGACGTCCAACGTTGGGGCTCAAGCGATCAAGCGGAATTCCACACTCGGATTTACAGCGGTGCAGGATGCCGGAGCCGAATACTCCAACATGAAGGGCAAGGTCATGGACGAACTGAAGAAGAGCTTCCGTCCAGAGTTCCTGAACCGGATCGACGAAATCATCGTCTTCCACTCGCTGGAAGAGAAGCATATCGCTGAGATCGTTACCCTGATGGCCGACGAGCTTCGCAAGCGGCTGCGTGAATACGACGTTGACTTCGAGCTTACGGACAGCGCGAAAGCGTTCCTCGCCAAAGAAGGCTACGATCCGGCCTTCGGCGCCCGCCCACTGCGCCGCGCGATTCAGAAGCATATCGAGGACCGTCTGTCCGAAGAAATGCTGAAGGGCAACATCGCGAAGGGCGATTCGCTCAAGATCGACGAAGAGAACGGCGAGCTGACGGTCCGCAAGGCGGAGCCGGTCGCGCTGGAGAAAGACGGCGAATAAACAGCTGCTTGGCCTGCAATAAGGCCACAGCATCAGAGCAAGAGAGCCAGCTTCCTGTACGGAAGCGGCTCTCTTTTTTTGCATGCATTTCGCTCATTCCAAGAGGTTCTTGCTCTTTCGCTCCACTTCTTTAAATGGTAAACTTTTATTGGAAGCTAAATATCCACGTTTTTTAATAAATGGCATTCAGGGTACATTTGTCCGAAGGAGAAGTTATGGCTAAGACCAAAACGAAGTTTTACTGCACCGAGTGCGGTTATGAGTCGCCGAAGTGGCTCGGCAAATGCCCGGGCTGCCAGGCTTGGAACAGCATGGTTGAAGAAACAGAAAGCGTAGTCAAGACTCAAGGGATGAACGGCGGCCCTGTTTTTCATAGTAAAGAAAAACCCCAGTCCATCATAAATATAGAAAGTGATCAGGAGCCGCGTATTTTGACGGGAATCGGCGAGCTCAACCGCGTTCTCGGCGGCGGAATCGTGCCGGGTTCGCTGGTATTGGTAGGCGGGGACCCTGGTATCGGCAAATCGACCCTGCTGCTGCAGACCTCGCATGCACTGACCACGCAGGGACTAAGAGTGCTGTATATCTCGGGAGAGGAATCGGTGCGTCAGACCCGGCTTCGTGCCGACCGTCTTGGGGCGCTGTCCTCCGAGCTGTATGTGCTGTGCGAGACCAATATGGAGTCTATTGAAGAAGCGATTGAGGCCATTCAGCCGCAGTTTCTCGTCATCGACTCCATACAGACGGTATTTCTGCCGGAAGTGACAAGCGCACCGGGCAGTGTATCGCAGGTTCGCGAATGTACGACAAGATTTATGCGGATCGCCAAAATTCGCGGAATCGCGACAGTTCTTGTGGGCCACGTCACGAAGGAAGGTGCCATCGCCGGTCCCCGAATGCTGGAGCATATGGTGGATTGCGTGCTGTATTTCGAGGGGGAGCGGCATCATACGTACCGCCTGCTGCGGGCCGTCAAGAACCGGTTCGGCTCCACCAATGAAATTGGAATCTTCGAGATGGGCGAGATCGGGCTCTCCGAGGTGGAGAATCCGTCCGAGCTATTCTTGTCCGAGCGCCCGCTCGGCGTGGCCGGTTCCACGGTGGTAGCGAGCATGGAAGGCACCCGGCCGGTGCTGGTTGAGCTTCAGGCACTGGTCGCCGCCACGCATTTTCCTTCTCCGCGCCGCATGTCGACGGGGCTCGACAACCAGCGAATGGCGCTTATTATCGCGGTTCTGGAGAAGCGGATGGGCATGTTCCTGCAGAATCAGGATGCCTATCTTAACGTGGCAGGCGGAGTCAAGCTGGACGAACCGGCCATCGATCTGGCGGTAGCCGTCAGCATTGCTTCCAGCTTCCGGGATATTCCGACCAAGCCGTATGACGTGTTCTTCGGCGAGGTGGGGCTGACCGGCGAGGTGAGAGGTGTCTCGCGTTCCGAGACGCGGGTCAAGGAGGCGGCGAAGCTGGGCTTCCGCCGAGTAATCATGCCTGAGAAGAGTCTGAAGGGCTGGAAGCAGCCGAAGGACATCGAGATTATCGGGGTTAATTCTGTAGCAGACGCATTAGCGGTCGCGTTAGATTAGGGGGCAGAGAGATGAAGGACCAACAACCGGAAAATATGAATGACCTGCTCAGGCTTGCGGCTCCGGGCACATCGTTCCGTGATGGATTGGAAAATGTGCTGCGGGCCAAGACGGGCGCGCTGATTGTCGTAGGCTACAGCCCCGAGGTGATGGAAGTGGTGGATGGAGGGTTCTCCATCAACTGCGATTTCTCGCCGAACTATCTGTATGAGCTGGCTAAAATGGATGGAGCCATTATTCTGAGCGAGGATCTCAAGCGGATTCTGTACGCCAACACCCAGCTCATCCCGGACCCGTCCATCTCGTCGATTGAAACGGGTATCCGCCACCGGACGGCCGAACGTGTCGCCAAGCAGACCGGCAAGCTGGTTGTCTCCATTTCTCAGCGGCGGAATATTATAACACTGTATCAAGGATCCATCCGTTATGCGCTGAAGGACATCGGCGTGATCTTGACGAAGGCGAACCAGGCGATTCAGACGCTGGAAAAATACAAGGCCGTGCTTACCCAATCACTGACCAACCTGTCGGCTTCGGAATACGAAGGCATCGTGACGGTGCCGGAAGTGGTCGGCGTTATTCAGCGGGTGGAGATGGTGCTGCGGATCAAAACGGAGATCAAACGCTATATCACCGAGCTCGGCAACGAAGGCCGCCTGATCAGCATGCAGATGGAAGAGCTGGTGGGGAATACCGAGGAAGAAGCATGGCTTTTGTACAGAGACTATGCAAGGGAAGAGGAAGAGGACAAAATCCGCGATATTATTTCCGGCTTGAAGCGTTCGAGCGACGAGGAGCTGATGGACGACAATCATATCGCGAAACTGCTTGGGTTCTCGGCGAGTGCCGTCGCTTCCGAGGAACCGGTCACTCCCCGTGGTTACCGGCTGCTGAACAAGATTCCGCGTCTGCCCAACGTCATTATCCACAACCTGGTGGAGCGGTTCGAAATGCTTCCGAATCTCATGACAGCCAGCATTGCGGAGCTTGATGAAGTGGACGGAATCGGCGAAGCCCGGGCGCGGGGCATTCAGGATGGACTGAAACGGCTGCAGAAGCAAGTTCTTATTGACAGACAAATGTAAATAACATACAATCACGTAATGTTGGAGTCGTTGTTAGGTACGGCCTACCGAAACTTCCGTACCGCTTGCCAAGCGTCATGGAATGATGAAGTGGCAAGGGAGCCTTCGATTGGGCTAAGCCTGGATGAAGGTTCTCATAACTGGGCTCGTAATGTGGGCACGGTTATTTCAGGATAGAGGTGACGAAATGATACAAAAATCACTTCCGAGTCTGTTCACACTCGGAAATCTGCTGCTCGGCATGTTCGGGATTATGATGGCACTCGACGGCAAGATCGGCATGGCGGCGATTCTCGTCATAATCGCTATGCTGGCTGACGGACTTGACGGCCGCGTTGCCCGTGCATTGGGCGCAGAAAGCGAATTTGGCAAAGAGCTGGACTCGCTGTCTGATGTCGTTTCTTTCGGTGTCGCACCTGCTCTCATTATGTATATCAGCAGTCTGCATGATCTTCATAACGCCCTGGCTTGGTCCGTTACCGCCATCTTCCCGGTGTTCGGAGCGCTTCGCCTGGCCCGTTTTAACGTTCAACCGGGCATCCCCGGTTACTTTGTCGGTCTGCCGATTCCGGCTGCTGGCGGAGTGCTGGCGACCTTGGCCCTGTTCCATAAAGATGTGTCTCCGGTCTACATGATTATTGCTTCGCTGCTGCTTTCTTACCTGATGGTCAGCACGGTGAAATATCCGAACTTCAAGAAAGTCGGACTGCCCAAAAAGGCGATTGTCGGAGCTCCGATCGTCATTGTGATCGCGGTCGCGGTCGCCGTGATGTTCCCGGAACAGATCTCCAAGATGATCTTTGTCTTGCTTGCACTTTATGCACTGTATGGCTTTAAGCAGAATGTCGACCGCCTGACGGCCAGACGCCGCCGGGGCCGCAGCAGAAGACGCCAGGATGATGAGATGTACCACTCCAAGAACGGCTGATACGCTGTCCGCAAATACAGGCAGAGCCGGTCTCCCCCGCTGATGCGGAGGAAGACCGGCTCTTTTTTTGCCAAAATATAAGGAATGAACGCCCTGCTATGACAGATTGAACAGCCCGAGCGTTGCGCATTTCTGGGATTCGCTTTTGATAACCTCGTCCATATTGATGCCGAGCAGATTGCACAGCGCCGACATATAGAACAATTCCCTTCCAAGCTCAGCCGCGATGACCTCCCGGCAGTTCTCGCATAATTCTCCGTGCACGTGGGTTCCTGCATTTTCCTTCGCTTGTTCGAGGCTTACACCGGATTCGAAGATCTGCTTGGTTGCGTGAAGCTCGATACATCCGCATTCCGTGATCGCCTTAACGACGGCGCGGTTGACCGAGGCGCTGCTCTGGCCGTTCTTGGACAGCACGTCCAGAAGACTGCGGTGTCTAAGCAGCAATTCGGAGACTTGATCCTGGAAAGCCTGCAAACTGGGTGCGCTCATGTTCCATTCCCTCCGTTTCTTCCTAGATTGAGTTCATTATATGTCACGCCAAGGCTTTTTTTCAATCGGACAAAAGGCCGCAAAACCATGATTTCCCGCGTTCCCTGTCCATAAAAAATGTGAACGGCTCACGATTACGGCGCGAAAATTTGGAACATACTGGAGATAGGCATCTATGCCGCCCTGCGCGGCGCCATCAGAAGATGAGATGTCAGGGAAGGACCTCAATTTGGCCCTGCCATTTCGAGGCTCCCATAACACGGTCCTTGTCAGGATATCGTGATTTCAGGATAGAGCGTGAGATTAAAGGAGGTGCGTCAACCATGTGGAAGAAGTGGATGTTATTATTTGCCGCGTTATGCGGAGGCCTGGCCGGCTATTCCCTGTATCACGCCGCCATGCGGGATTTCCCGGAGGGAATGCTCCGGCTGGAGAACAGCCTTCCCGTTTCGGGCGGATTTTGCTTTTCGGTGCTCGGTGCCCTTATTTTTTTGTTAGCGGCGGGTTTGTGCGCAGATTGGGCGGGAACGAAATTGCAGTCGGCGGCGCGGTACTGTTCCGGAATGCCGATGGGAGAGCTGGCGGCCGCGGCGGCCGGACTGCTGGGCGGACTGCTGCTGTCACTGCTGATCTACCCCAGCATGGCCTGGCTCGGCAAGGCGGGCCAACTGCTGCAGGTGCCGCTGACGGCGGGTCTCGGGTATCTTGGCCTTAGAATCGGCCTGGAGAAGAGAGCAGAGCTCGGCGCGTTATGGGCAACCGGACGTTTTGGAGGGACGGCGGAGCCTGAGGGACCGGTGCCTGAAGAGCACAAAATCCTCGACACCAGCGTCATTATTGACGGAAGGATCGCGGATATTTGCAAGACCGGCTTCATCGAGGGAACGATCGTCATTCCCGAATTCGTTCTGGAGGAACTGCAGCATATTGCCGATTCATCCGATCTGCTGAAACGCAACAGAGGCCGGCGTGGGCTGGATATTCTCAATAAAATCCAAAAAGAGCTGGATGTCAAAGTGCTGATCTACGAAGGGGATTTCGAGGAGATTTCCGAGGTGGACAGCAAGCTGGTCAAGCTGGCGAAGGTGCTGCACGGCAAGGTGGTCACGAACGATTTCAACCTGAATAAGGTATGCGAGCTTCAGGGCGTATCGGTACTGAACATCAACGATTTGGCCAATGCGGTAAAGCCGGTGGTGCTTCCGGGCGAGGAGATTATCGTCCAGGTCATCAAGGACGGCAAGGAACATGGACAAGGCGTCGCTTACCTGGATGACGGCACGATGATCGTCGTGGAAGGCGGACGCGAGTTCATCGGCAGCACAATGGAAGTTCTCGTAACAAGCGTACTTCAGACATCCGCGGGCCGGATGATATTCGCCAAGCCGAAGCTTCTGGAGAAGGCGCAGTAACCTTCAGGGCGTTCGAACGGAAGAGCCGTTCGGCGCCCTTTTTTCTTATAATATCTGAAAGTATTAACCTCAAAGCCTCGGCTTCCTGATATTGCAAGACAAACGGCCGCTAGAGAGGGATTCGGCAGCTTCTTCGATCAGATCGTCAGCGGCTGCCAACCGCCTTTTCGGGACTTCGAATTGAGCCGCCACCTTGGAAATGACGAATAAACGCGATATGATGGGGATATACGTCAAAGGACAGGAGCAGTTGAAGATGGCGGAAAGTGTCGGCGTCGTCATTGTGGCGGCAGGCAGAGGAACGCGGATGGGGACTGAGGAGAGCAAGCAGTATTTGCTGCTTCGGGGCAGGCCGATCATCGTGCATACGCTGGAGATCTTCCAGCAGCATCCCTTAATTTCGGAGATCGTGCTCGTAACCGGGGCCGAGGATGTGGAACGCTGCCGTAAATGGGCGGAGGAGTACGGAATCACGAAGCTGAAGGCTGTAGTTACCGGCGGTGCGGAGCGTCAGCATTCGGTCTACAAGGGACTGGGGCGGCTGGACTCGGAGTGGGTAATGGTTCATGACGGAGTCCGTCCATTCGTCAGGTCCCGCGATATCGAGGCTTGTTATGAAGAAGCGAAGCGGACGGGGGCTTCGGTGCTGGCCGTTCCGGTGAAGGATACGATCAAGCAGGTGAGCGGAGAAGGACTGGTAACCGCCACGCCGGACCGGCGCACGCTGTGGGCGATTCAGACACCGCAGACCTTCCGGTTGTCCCGGTTGAAGCAAGCCTATGAAGCGGCGGAGCGGGACGGGTTCCTGGGAACCGACGATTCCAGTCTGGCCGAACGGGCTGGCATGCCGGTTGCGGTGGTGGAAGGCAGCTATACCAACATCAAGATCACGACGCCGGACGACCTGGCCTATGCAGAATTCATTGAAACATTCGGGAGAGAGGGACAACTATGATCGCAGTAGGACAAGGGTTTGATGTACATCAGCTGGTGGAAGGCCGGCCGTGCATTATTGGAGGAGTAACGATTCCTTATGAAAAAGGGCTGCTGGGCCACTCGGATGCGGACGTGCTGCTGCACGCGATCAGCGACGCCATTCTCGGCGCGCTGGGTCTAGGGGATATCGGCCGGCATTTTCCGGACACGGACCCGGCCTTCAAGGATGCCGACAGTCTGAAGCTGCTTGAGCATGTGTGGGGACTGGCCAAAGAGCGCGGTTATCGTCTGGGCAATATCGATTCGACAATCATCGCCCAGAAGCCGAAGATGGCTCCTTATATTCCGGAAATGACCGAAATTATCGCCCGCGCACTGGAAGCCGAGCCTTCCCTGGTGAACGTCAAGGCGACAACGACAGAGCAGCTTGGATTTACCGGACGTGGTGAAGGCATCGCAGCGCAATCTATTGTCTGCCTGCTTCGGGATATGGTATCATCATGAGATGGCTAGAAATCAGCCGAACTAGCAAATGAAAGAGCGGAGGTAACGAAATGGGAGATCAAGTCCGTGTGCGCTATGCGCCAAGCCCTACAGGACATTTACATATCGGGAATGCGAGAACGGCATTGTTTAACTATTTGTTCGCCCGCAGCCGGGGCGGAGAGTTCGTTATCCGGATCGAGGATACGGACGTGAAGCGCAACATTGCCGGCGGTGAAGAAAGTCAGCTGAAGTATTTGAAATGGCTGGGTATGGATTGGGACGAAAGCATTGATATCGGTGGCGAATACGGCCCTTACAGACAGACGGAGCGTCTGGACCTGTATAAAATCTACTGGCAGGATCTGCTCGACCGCGGTCTTGCCTACCGCTGTTACTGCACCGAAGAGGAGCTGGAAGCCGAACGCGAAGAGCAGTTGGCCCGCGGAGAAACGCCGCGTTATTCCGGCAAGCACCGCAATCTGACCGAAGAGCAGCGCGCTGCCTATGAGCAGGAAGGGCGAGTCGCCAGCATCCGTTTCCGGGTCCCGGATGACAAGACGTACACGTTCGACGATATGGTCAAAGGCCAGATTTCGTTCCAGACGACGGAAATGGGCGATTTTGTCATCGTGAAGAAAGACGGTATTCCGACCTACAACTTCGCCGTTGTTGTCGACGACTACCTGATGAAGATTTCCCATGTGCTCCGGGGCGAGGATCATATCTCCAATACGCCGCGCCAGCTCATGATCTATGAAGCTTTGGGCTGGGAGCCGCCGGTCTTCGGGCATATGACCCTGATCGTTGGCGAAGACCACAAGAAGCTCAGCAAGCGCAACGAGTCCATCATCCAGTTCATTGAGCAGTATGATGATCTGGGCTATCTGCCGGAAGCGCTGTTCAACTATATCGCCCTGCTCGGCTGGTCGCCGGAAGGGGAGGACGAAATCTTCAGCAAGGATGATCTGATCTCCATCTTCAACCCTGACCGGCTCTCGAAGAGCCCGGCGGTGTTCGATACGAACAAGCTGGCGCATCTGAATAATCATTACATCAAGAATACCGATCCGGTGCGGATTGCGAACCTGGCGATTCCTCATCTGCAGAAGGCGGGCAGACTTCCTGCCGAGCTGAGTGCAGAGCAGCGTGATTGGGCGCAGAGCCTGGTGGCTCTGTACCAGGAACAAATGGTAGCCGCTTCGGATATTGTGAATCTGTCGGAGATTTTCTTCCGCACTCATCTGGAGCTGGACACGGAGGCGGCGGCCATCCTGGCGGAAAGCCAGGTGCCGGAAGTGCTCGCTGCATTTCTTGCCAAGCTGGAGTCGAGCGCCGAGTTTACACCGGCTGTTATTGGGGCATTAATTAAGGAAGTGCAGAAGGAGACGGGACATAAGGGCAAGGCGCTCTTCATGCCGATTCGTGTCGCCGTTACGGGACAGATGCACGGCCGCGACCTCAACGCGACCATTTTCCTGCTTGGCAAGGACCGCGTTCTGGACCGGCTGAAGTCCCAAATCAAAGGGGCCTAAAACGGGATGGTCAAATCCCCTTGTCAGTCCCCATGCTTTTCGCTAAGATAGAAGAATATTGTAAAAGCTGCGATCAGGAGAAGTACGCGCGTCATATGCCATCTGCAGAGAGAATAACCGCGAACGGAAGCGTCAGTTCAGGCTGGGAGTTATTCATGGCATGTCCGAGGAAATGCACCTGTGAGCTGTAAGGCTGAGCGAACCGCTGTCGAATGCGGTCGTTAGGCCAAACCGGTGCATCGCCGTTAGAGATGTCAAAGGGGGACGATGATTCTGCCGCTTCAACCGGCAGGGGACAAGCATTGTCCAAGCAGAGTGGAACCGCGTGAAGACGTCTCTGCAGCTTCGGCTGCAGGGACGTTTTTTGTCGAAAGCCGAGGAAAGGATCAAAGCCGCATAAAGAGAGAAAATGCGTAATGCGGAGGAACTTCTTCGTTCGGCCGGATGTACCGGAGGCGGAGAAGCATTGAGGGGGAGCCGCGATGTGGAAGCATATTAGTTCGGATATCCAGGCGGTGCTGGATAATGACCCGGCCGCACGCAGCCGGTTTGAGGTGCTCTTCACCTATGCCGGGCTGCATGCCATCTGGGCGCACCGGATTGCGCACGGGTTGTACCGGAGAGGCTGGTATACAACAGCGAGAATCATCTCGCAGTTCAGCCGGTTCATGACGGGTATAGAAATCCATCCCGGCGCCCGTATCGGCAAGAGACTGTTCATTGATCACGGCATGGGCGTGGTTATTGGAGAGACCTGCGAGATTGGAGACGATGTCGTCATCTATCAGGGCGTCACACTCGGAGGAACCGGCAAGGAGAAAGGGAAACGCCACCCGACCGTCGGCAACAATGTCGTTATCGGCTCGGGAGCCAAGGTACTAGGCTCCTTCCGGATTGGCGACAACTGTAATGTAGGGTCGAATGCGGTCGTGCTCCGGGAAGTTCCCGATAACAGCACGGTGGTCGGCAATCCCGGACGTATCGTGAAGCGGAACGGGGAACGGGTGAAGGACCGGCTGGATCATACCAAGCTGCCTGACCCGGTTATCGACTCGCTGCGGTTTCTGCAGAAGGAGATCGAGGAGCTGCGCGAGCAGCTGGGCGGCGACGAGCAGAAGGCGGAGCAGCGCCGGCTGGAAAGCAAGCAGTATTTCGGCGATTATGAAATCTAACCAGACCTCTGGCAACGGCCGGACACGGCCGAGAAGAAAGGATGGAGCAAATGGCGCTCTATATTTACAACACCATGTCCCGCAGCAAGGAGGAATTCGTGCCTCTTGAACCGGGTAAGGTAAAGATGTACGTATGCGGTCCCACGGTGTACGGATATATTCACATTGGCAATGCAAGACCGGTTATCGTATTCGACATCGTTCAAGGCTATTTGGAGCAGCTCGGCTATGATGTCGAATATGTGGTCAACTTCACGGATGTTGACGACAAGCTGATCCGCAAAGCCGATGAAATGGGTCTGACGGTGCCCGAAGTGGCAGAGACCTTCATCAATGCTTTTCTGGAGGATACTAAAGGACTTAATGTCAGACCGGCATCGCGGCATCCGCGGGTTACCCAGAGCATGGATCTGATCATCAGCTTCATCAAGGAACTGGTGGATAAAGACTACGCCTATGAAAGCGGCGGCGACGTCTTCTACCGCACGGCCAAATTCGCAGAGTACGGCAAGCTGTCCCGCCAGAATCTGGATGAGCTGCAGTTCGGCATCCGCATTGAGGTTGATTCCCGCAAGGAGAACCCCGAGGATTTCGTCCTTTGGAAAGCGGCGAAGCCGGGCGAGATTTCCTGGCACAGCCCATGGGGCGACGGACGTCCGGGCTGGCATATCGAGTGCTCGGCGATGGCGCGGGAATTCCTCGGCGACACGATCGACATTCACGGAGGCGGCCAGGACCTGACCTTCCCGCATCATGAATGCGAGTGCGCGCAGAGCGAGGCGCTGACCGGCAAGCCGCTGTCGAATTATTGGATGCATAACGGCTTCCTGAACATCGGGGACGAGAAAATGTCGAAGTCGCTCGGCAACGGTCTTCTCGTCAGAGATTTCCTCAGCCGCTTCAAGGGCGGGGCCATCCGCTATTTCATGCTCTCGACGCATTACCGCAACCCGCTGAATTTCGGTGAGGAAGCCTTGATATCCGCTGAAAAAAGCGTGGACCGCATCGCCAGCGCGGCCGGCAATGTGAAGCACCGCTTGAGCCTCGCGCCGGATACTGCCGGTGGCCAGGTCAGTCCGGAGCTTGCAGCCAAGCTGGACGCCATTGTGAAGCAATACCATGAGAAGATGCAGGACGACTTCAATACGCCTGATGCGATTACCGCCGTATTCGAATGGGTGAATGCAGCCAATCTGGCGCTGTCGGACAACAGCCTTTCGCATGCGGATCTTGCTGCGCTGCAAAGCGCATTCGAGGAATTAAACAGCGTCCTCAGACTTGTGCCGGAAGCCCAGGAGGAGGACGCCGACGATGAGGTCGAGCGTCTGATCGAAGAGCGCACCGAAGCGCGCAAGGCCAAGAACTGGAGCCGGTCCGATGAGATCCGCGACATTCTGAGTGCGATGGGCATCATTCTGGAGGATACGCCGCAGGGAATACGGTGGAGACGAAAATGACCGAAGGCTGGTTTCCCTATGAGCCGTCGAAGCCGGTCAAGCTGATTCCGCCCATCGTGCTGGCTTATATTGGGGACGCCATCTACGAGGTGGCGGTCCGTCAATATTTGATCTCGCTTCCGAACCTGAAGCCGAACCATCTGCACAAGGCGGCGACGGGGCTGGTATCGGCGAAGGCACAGAGCCGGATTCTCGGGCTGCTGGACTCGGAACTGACTGACGACGAGAAAAATATCGTGCGGCAGGGGCGCAACGCCAAATCGGGAAGCGTGCCGAAAAATGCCGACGTGCTGGAATACCGGCATGCCACCGCATTTGAATGCCTGGTCGGGTATTTGTATTATACAGACCAGCACGACAGATTGAGAGAACTGATCCACATCGGCATCAGGCAAATGCAAAGATAATACCGGGAGGGACCATCATGGCCCAAGAGCATGACACTAACGAAGAAATATTGGCCGGCAAGCATTCGGTGCTTGAGGCGCTGCGCGCAGGCCGGACTCTTAATAAAATATGGATCGCGGAAAATGCCCAAAAGGCGCTGACCGCTCCGATCATTGCGGAAGCCCGGCAGGCCGGCATCATTGTTCAGCATGTCGACAAGCGCAAGCTGGATCAGCTTGCTCCCGGCGTGCAGCATCAGGGCGTTGTCGCTCAGGCGGCTCCTTACGCTTACGCGGAAGTCGAAGATTTGCTGGCCGCCGCCGAAGCCAAAGGCGAACCGCCGTTTCTGCTGCTGCTGGATGAAATCGAAGATCCGCATAACCTGGGTTCCATTCTGCGTACAGCTGACTGCACGGGCGTTCACGGCGTGATCGTGCCGAAGCGGCGTTCGGCCCAGATTACGGCTACCGTCTCCAAAACGTCAGCCGGTGCGGTCGAATACGTGCCGGTAGCCCGCGTCACCAATCTGGGCCAGACGATCGACCGTCTGAAGGAGCTCGGAATCTGGGTTGTGGGCACGGATGTGGACACCGATCAGGATCTGTTCGGCTCCGACATTTTCTCCGGTCCGGTTGCAGTGGTTATCGGCAACGAGAACAAGGGGATGGGCCGGCTGATCCGCGAGAAATGCGATCTCCTGCTCAAGCTTCCGATGCTTGGCCGGATCAACTCACTCAACGCTTCCGTTGCCGCAGGCGTTATTATGTACGAGGTGCTGCGGCGCCGTCGTACGGCGGAATAGCGATGAAGGACTGGCGCGATGTACTGCTGGTGGACGGGTACAACATGATCGGCGGCTGGCCGGAACTTGCCGAGCTGTCCCGCTCCGGCATGCAGGAAGCGCGCGACCGGCTCCTCGATCTGCTGGCTGACTATCAGGCGTACTCAGGGCGCCGCGTCATCGCCGTCTTCGATGCTTACCGGGTTCCGGGGCTCGGCCGATCTTTTGTCCAGGGCAAAGTCCAGGTGTATTTCACGAAGGAGAAGGAGACGGCCGACGAGTGCATCGAGCGTCTTGTGGGGGAATACAGCCACCGCCGCCGCCAGATTTATGTGGCGACCAGCGACTCTACCGAGCAGCATGTTATTTTCGCCCAGGGAGCGCTTCGCCTCTCGGCCAGGGAGCTGCGGCTTGAGGTAGAGGAAATGCAGCGTGAGGTCAAGAAGACGATCAGGCCGCCAGCGCCGGGTGCCGGGTCTTCGCGCCATAGTCTTGAAGAGAAGCTACCTCCTGATGTCCGCAGGCGACTCGAGAACTGGCGTAGGCAGTAATGTCTGGTCTGTGTAAGAAAAGTTTTAGTGAATTGTAATTTTATTCAAGTGATGATTGGAATTGGTCAAACCGCTGTTGACGGTGTAAGGTTATGTCATTTATACTGTTCGTATATTTCACGAAGTAACGATGTGTCCTGCGTTGCAGCCGGGGGGATTCTTGGTGAGTGTCGACCTCAAGGAATTAATGCTGTCCGAGTATGATTTCATAAGCGATGAAGAAATCGTCGAAGCTTTTCGGAGCGGCGACGGTGGCGCGTTGGAGCATTTGATTAACAAATACCGTAACTTTGTCAGAGCCAAGGCGCGCTCTTATTTCTTGATCGGTGCCGACCGCGAAGATATCGTGCAGGAAGGCATGATTGGCCTTTATAAGGCAATTCGAGATTTCAAAGGCGATAAGCTCTCGTCGTTCAAGGCATTTGCCGAACTGTGCATTACACGCCAGATTATTACGGCGATCAAGACGGCTACCCGCCAGAAGCATATTCCGCTTAATTCTTATGTTTCCCTGGACAAGCCCATTTATGACGAGGATTCCGACCGTACGCTGATGGATGTGATCTGCGGATCGCAGGTGCTGGATCCCGAAGAGCTTATAATTAACCAGGAAGAATTTATCGGTCTGGAAGATAAGATGACCGAGATTCTCAGCGACCTGGAGCGCAAGGTTCTGATGTTGTATCTGGACGGACGCTCCTATCAGGAAATCGCCGAGGACCTGCATCGGCATGTGAAGTCGATCGATAATGCCCTGCAGCGCGTGAAACGCAAGCTTGAAAGATATCTGGAAGTTCGCGACAACTCATGATATAATGACAGAAGAGAAGACTCGGTTGCGAGTCTTTTTTATTTGTGCGAGTTTGCGGAATGCGGTTTTGCTTCATAATGGATAGTAGACTGGCTCACAATTAAGGCAAACACAAAGACAAACGGCGATCACCGAGAAGTCCGGGAGTAACTCGGGAATTTTTATTGACATTGAGTTTGACAGATGCTAAAGTGTTTTAGGTAGGCCCAAATTCGCGGCTTTTTTTGAATTTGAGCAAAGCGACGGTTTTTAAACTGAATCTTTGCGATATTCTTAAAAAGAGATTTTCTTGAAATATAAGCATGCATTTCCAGTCTCCGGACTTGTTATGGGTCTTATATTTCTCGTTAAACGCTAGGTGTCCGCTGGATACGTTATAGCGTTAACTCTTGGGATCAATTTTGCGTCTTTCGGTTTTGCGAATCGGAAGAACGTTTCGGGAGGTGCACAGCATGCGGGTAATTATTACTTTGGCTTGTACAAGCTGCAAGCAGAGAAACTACGCGACGACCAAGAACAAGCGTAATCATCCCGACCGCATGGAGTTGAAGAAGTTTTGCAAGTATTGCAACGCGCAAACTCCTCATCGTGAAACCAGATAGTTTGTTGGAGGTGTAGTCGGCGTGAAACGCAGTTTTAAGTCTTTGTTTTCCTTTTTCTCTGAGAGCTGGACTGAACTTAAAAAGGTTCGATGGCCCAATCGTAAAGAACTGACCAACTATAGCTTAATCGTACTTGGTACTATTGTAGTTGTCGCACTTTATTTCTGGGTTCTGGACATCGGTATTTCCGCTGTGATCGAAGCGATTATTTAGAGAGGTCCCAGGTGGCTTGATATGGAAAAAAGATGGTATGTCGTTCATACCTACTCTGGGTATGAGAACAAGGTCAAAGCCAATTTGGAAAAGCGCGTAGAGTCCATGGGCATGGAAGACAAAATATTCCGCGTTCTTGTTCCGATGGAAGAAGAAGTGGTGAACAAAGACGGCAAGAAAAAGGCTGTCATGCGTAAAGTTTACCCCGGCTATGTTTTGGTCGAAATGATCCAGACGGATGATTCCTGGTATGTTGTTCGCAACACGCCGGGCGTTACCGGATTCGTAGGTTCGACGGGCTCGGGTTCCAAACCGACTCCTTTGCTTCCGGAAGAAGTAGATCAAATTCTGAAGCATATGGGTATGGTGGAACCGAAACCGAAGATCGATTTCGAAATCAAGGAATCGGTACGCATCATGGTTGGTCCTTTTGCGAATTTTGTGGGCTCCGTGGAAGAGATTTTGGCTGACAAGAGCAAGATCAAGGTTCACGTCAACATGTTTGGAAGAGAAACCCCGCTGGAGTTGGATTTCACTCAAGTGGAGAAAATATAACACAAGGGTTTCTTGTGATTGGACGGCTTGCCGTCTTCATCCCGTACTAGCGTCAAGGAGGTGTCACACATGGCTAAAAAAGTTATTAAAATGGTGAAACTGCAGATTCCTGCAGGGAAAGCGAACCCTGCGCCACCGGTTGGTCCGGCGCTTGGTCAAGCAGGTGTCAACATCATGGCATTCTGTAAGGAATTCAACGCGCGTACCGCCGATCAAGCCGGCCTGATTATTCCGGTTGAAATCACGGTATTCGAAGACCGTTCCTTCACTTTCATCACTAAAACTCCTCCGGCTGCCGTTCTGCTCCGCATCGCTGCGAAGGTAGAAAAGGGCTCCGGCGAACCGAACAAGAAGAAGGTTGCGAAGCTGAACCGCGCTGCAGTGCGTGAAATCGCCGAGCAAAAAATGCCTGACCTTAACGCTGCTTCCGTAGAAGCTGCAATGCGTATGGTTGAAGGTACTGCCCGCAGCATGGGCATCACGATCGAAGACTAATTTTTAGACTTCGTCAACCGGTCCGAAGCGGACCGTAATATGTGGGAGGATATTCCGCTAGCACCACAAAGGAGGAACATTTCATGGCTAAACATGGTAAGAAATACCTGGAAGCTGCCAAGCTGATCAACAGCGAAGCAACTTACGAGCCTTCAGAAGCTGTTGAGCTTGTGAAGAAGGCGTCCACTGCCAAATTCGACGAAACCGTTGAAGCGGCTGTGCGTCTGGGCGTTGACCCTCGTAAACAAGATCAAGCCGTTCGCGGCGTTGTTGTCCTGCCTCATGGCACAGGCAAAACCCAGCGCGTGCTTGTATTTGCAAAAGGCGATAAAGCGAAAGAAGCGGAAGCGGCCGGTGCCGATTATGTTGGCGATCAGGACATGATCAACAAGATCCAACAGGGCTGGTTCGAATTCGATGTCTGCGTAGCTACGCCTGACATGATGAGTGAAGTCGGTAAACTGGGCCGTCTGCTCGGTGGTAAAGGCCTTATGCCTAACCCTAAAGCAGGCACAGTTACATTCGACGTTACCAAGGCTGTTCAAGAAATCAAAGCCGGTAAGATCGAATACCGTCTCGACAAAGCAGGTCAAATTCACGCGCCGATCGGCAAAGTGTCCTTTGACGCTGCTCAACTGAACGACAACCTGAAAGCCCTCATCGACGCTCTGAACCGTGCGAAGCCGGCTGCTGCCAAGGGTGTATACCTGAAAGGCATCTCCATCTCTTCGACTATGGGACCAAGCGCTCGTGTGAGCACAGCTGTTTACCGTTAATAGGGTATTGACTCCAGGGTCTATCTCTGTTATTCTATAACAGTTGTGAACACTTGAAGGTTCTCGACCTAACATCGAATATGCTTACCGTAGACAGTAGGTGCCGAAAGGCTTAATTTCCTACCGAGGTGTTCTGATAGAAACATAAGGAACGGTTATGCCGTCAGCCTATCGTTTTATCAAGCCTTCGCAAATCTGCGGAGGCTTTTCTATTGCGCGTAACGCAAGAAACCTCGGAGATCCTGCACAAGGATCGGGAGAACGCTTCAAAGGCGTCTCTTCCCTTGGCAGGGATCTCATGCCTGCGTAGGAATAATCAATAATCAGGAGGTGTAATCATTGGCAAACGCTAAAGTACTTGAATCTAAACAGGAAGCGGTAAACGTCATTACTGGCAAACTGCAAAACAGCGTATCGACTGTTGTTGCGGACTACCGTGGATTGAACGTTGCCCAGGTAACCGAACTGCGCAAGCAGCTTCGTGAAGCCGGAGTTGAATTCCAAGTTCTGAAGAACTCGCTGCTTCGCCGCGCTACTGCAGCGGCTGAGCTGACTGAGCTGGATGAAGTTCTCTCCGGACCGACAGCCGTAGCATTCAGTGAGAATGATGCTGTGGCAGCGGCCAAAATTTTGAATGACTTTGCCAAGAAGAACGATGCTCTGAAACTGAAGGGCGGCGTTGTAGAAGGTAAAGTCGTGGACGAGGCCCAGATCAAAGCGCTGGCCGAGCTTCCTTCCCGCGAAGGTCTGCTGTCCATGCTGCTTAGCGTTCTTCAAGCGCCTATGCGCAACTTCGCTCTGGCTGTCAAAGCCGTTGCGGAGAAGGAAGAACAAAGCGCGTAATCGGACTTGCTTAAGGCAGTATCAATCTGGATTTGAAATTAAAATACCAATATAAATGGAGGTTTAATCATGAGCAAGGAAACAATCTTGGAAGAAATCAAGGGCATGAGCGTCCTGGAACTGAACGAACTGGTTAAAGCAATCGAAGAAGAATTTGGCGTAACTGCAGCAGCTCCAGTAGCTGTAGGCGGCGGCGCAGCAGCAGCTGTTGTTGAAGAACAAACCGAATTCGACGTTATCCTGACTAACGCCGGCGCTTCCAAGATCAACGTAATCAAGGTTGTTCGCGAAATCACTGGTCTGGGTCTGAAAGAAGCTAAGGACCTGGTAGACAACGCTCCGAAGCCGATCAAGGAAAAAGTAAGCAAGGAAGATGCAGACGCTACGAAAGCGAAGCTGGAAGAAGCCGGCGCCGCTGTAGAAGTGAAGTAATCCAGCTTTATCTTTTTCGGAAGAACCTGTTTCTTCCTATTATGCAGCCCCTTGAACTTGTTCAAGGGGTTTGCTGTATGCAGAAGGAGACTACAGAATGGCCAAAGAACCGGGAAAGGGAGACAAAGGCTTGTCTCAGCATTATTACTCGCAGCAGCCGGAAGCCAAGCATGACAGACGGACACTTCGTGCCGTTCTCCGGGGAAAGACCTTTCAGTTTACGAGCGATGCAGGCGTATTCTCTAAAGGGGATGTGGATTACGGCAGCCGGGCGCTGATCGAAGCTATGGAGATTCCGGATGGTTCAGCGGTGCTGGATGTAGGCTGCGGTTACGGGCCGATCGGCCTGACAGCAGCATATCTCGCTCCAAATGCCAAAGTCACGATGCTGGACATTAACGGCCGGGCCGTGGAACTGGCACGCGAGAATGCGAAGGCGAACGGAATCGCCAATGTGGAGATTGTCGAAAGTGATCTGTTGGCCGCTGTAGCCGGGAAGAACTTTGACGTTATTCTCACGAATCCGCCGATCCGGGCAGGCAAAGCGGTGGTTCACCAGATTTTTGAAGAGGCCTATGAGCATTTGAACGAGAATGGAGCTCTATGGGTTGTCATTCAGAAGAAGCAGGGTGCGCCTTCGGCGGCAGCCAAGCTGGAGACTTTGTTCGGGGAAGTCGAGGAATTAGGTAAGGACAAAGGGTACCGGATTCTGAGAGCCATAAAGCATAATTAAATAACGCGACACTATTGACATGGGCAGTTGGTAGTGTTATTATTATAAAATGTCAGTATTAAGATAGGCTCCCTGTCTTTAGTTTGCTGAAGTGTCAAACGTCATATTGTCAACGGCAGGCGCATGCCGGATGGCAAGCAGTCGCGAAACCGTCTTGAACAGCCATGGTCCTTTATGAAGGTGAGGTGATTCGGTCGGAGACGCATAAGAGCACGTTTGCTGACGTATAATATGTACGTTTTGGGCAAATCTACTGAATATGGAGGTCTACCGTCCATGAAGAAATGCGCTCTTTTTTCGAAAGATTTCGATAAGGGCTTTTCTTTATTTGAGGGGTGAATCCCGTAGTCTTTGGTTCCATTATACGGTTCCAAACAGGGGTTCGCAATCAATTTTTAAGTAAGTAGACATGAGGGGTGAGTAAAGTTGGCAGGACATCTTGTTCAGTATGGTCGACGCACTCGGCGAAGCTATGCGAGAATTAACGAGGTACTCGAGGTCCCGAACCTGATTGAGATCCAACAAAAATCATACGATTGGTTTTTGGAGGAAGGATTGCGTGAAATGTTTCAGGACATCTCGCCGATCCAGGATTTCACGGGCAATCTGGTGCTGGAGTTCATTGACTACAGCTTAGGCGAACCGAAATATACGGTGGACGATGCCAAAGAACGCGACGTTACGTATGCGGCGCCGCTTCGGGTTAAAGTTCGTCTCATTAACAAGGAAACCGGCGAGGTCAAGGAACAGGAAGTGTTCATGGGGGATTTCCCGCTGATGACGGAGACCGGTACGTTTATCATTAACGGTGCGGAACGGGTAATTGTCAGCCAGTTGGTTCGCTCTCCAAGCGTCTACTTTAGCACTAAAGTGGATAAGAACGGTAAGAAAACCTACACGGCCACAGTAATCCCTAACCGCGGCGCATGGCTGGAATTGGAGACCGATGCGAAGGACATCATGTATGTCCGTATCGACCGTACCCGCAAAATTCCGGTTACCGTGCTGCTTCGCGCTCTTGGTTTCGGCACGGATGCCGAAATTCTGGATCTGCTTGGCAATGATGAATATATCCGCAATACCCTGGATAAAGACAACACCGACTCGACGGAAAAGGCGCTTATCGAGATTTACGAACGTCTCCGCCCGGGCGAGCCGCCGACACTCGACAACGCGAAGAGCTTGCTGGTAGCACGTTTCTTCGACCCCAAGCGTTATGATCTGGCGAATGTGGGTCGCTATAAGATTAACAAGAAGCTGCACATCAAGAATCGCCTGTTCAACCAGCGTCTGGCTCAGCCGCTCGTAGACGAGTCGACCGGTGAAATTCTGGCCGAAACCGGCCAGATGGTAGACCGCCGTCTCCTTGACGAGCTGATCCCGTACTTCGAGAAGAGCATGGCAGCCAAGACCTACCGCGTAAGCGGCGGTGTTCTGGATAACGAAGACATTCCGCTGCAAATGGTTGAAGTCTTCTCGCCAATCGAAGAAGGCCGTGTCGTCAAGCTGATTGCGAACGGCAATATCGACAAATCGGTCAAGCATATTACCCAGGCTGATATTATTTCCTCGATCAGCTACTTTATCAACTTGCTTCACGGCATCGGCAACACTGACGATATCGACCATCTGGGCAACCGTCGTCTGCGTTCGGTGGGCGAACTGCTCCAGAACCAGTTCCGTATCGGTCTGTCCCGTATGGAGCGCGTTGTCCGTGAAAGAATGTCGATTCAGGATGCCAATGCCATTACGCCGCAGGCCCTGATCAACATTCGTCCGGTCATTGCGTCGATCAAGGAGTTCTTCGGATCTTCCCAGCTGTCCCAGTTCATGGACCAGACGAACCCGCTGGCCGAGCTTACACATAAGCGCCGTCTCTCCGCGCTGGGTCCAGGCGGTCTGACGCGCGAACGCGCGGGCTTTGAAGTTCGAGACGTCCATCACAGTCACTATGGCCGGATGTGTCCAATTGAAACGCCTGAAGGTCCGAACATCGGTCTTATCAACTCCCTGTCGACATTTGCCCGCATCAACGAATACGGCTTTATCGAAGCACCGTACCGTTGGGTGGATCCGAAGACCGGTAAGGTTACGGAACAGATCGATTATCTGACGGCCGATGAAGAAGATAATTATGTTGTCGCCCAGGCGAACGCTGAGCTGACGGAGGAAGGCTCGTTTAAGGACGAAATGGTTATCGTCCGTTACAACAAGCTCTCCGACAATATCACGACGATGCCGAGCAGTCGGGTAGACTACATGGACGTATCGCCTAAGCAGGTTGTATCCGTCGCGACGGCGCTCATTCCGTTCCTTGAGAACGATGACTCCAACCGCGCGCTGATGGGTTCCAATATGCAGCGTCAGGCAGTTCCACTGCTCATCCCGAAAGCCCCTCTGGTCGGTACGGGAATGGAGCACAAGTCGGCCAAGGATTCGGGCGTATGTATTGTATCCAAGTACGACGGGATTATCGAACGCTCGTCGGCCAACGAGATTTGGCTGCGCCGCGTCGAAACCGTCGACGGCAAAGAAGTTAAAGGCGACATTGTTAAATATAAATTACACAAATTTATGCGTTCGAACCAAGGGACCTGCATTAACCAGCGTCCACTGGCCAAACGGGGCGACATCGTCAAGAAGGGCGACATCCTGGCGGACGGTCCTTCGACCGAAATGGGTGAATTGGCACTGGGGCGCAACGTAGTCGTTGCCTTCATGACCTGGGAAGGCTACAACTACGAGGATGCGATCCTGCTGAGCGAGAAGCTTGTGAAAGAGGATGTATACACTTCGATTCACATCGAGGAGTACGAATCCGAAGCGCGCGATACGAAACTCGGACCGGAAGAAATTACACGCGACATTCCGAACGTGGGCGAAGAAGCGCTCCGCAACCTGGATGAGCGCGGTATTATCCGGATCGGCGCCGAAATCAGCGCTGGAGACATCCTGGTCGGCAAGGTTACGCCGAAGGGTGTAACGGAGCTGACGGCTGAAGAACGCCTGCTGCACGCCATCTTCGGCGAGAAGGCCCGCGAAGTCCGCGACACCTCGCTGCGCGTGCCACACGGCAGTGACGGTATCATCGTTGACGTTAAAGTGTTCACGCGGGAGAACGGCGACGAGCTGCCTCCAGGCGTTAACCAACTCGTCCGCGTCTACATCGCCCAGAAGCGCAAAATCTCCGAAGGCGACAAGATGGCTGGACGTCATGGTAACAAGGGTGTCGTAGCACGTATCCTGCCGGAAGAAGATATGCCGTTCCTGCCGGACGGTACGCCTGTACAGGTTGTACTGAATCCGCTGGGCGTACCTTCGCGTATGAACATCGGACAGGTGCTTGAGGTTCACCTCGGCTTCGCGGCCATGCGCCTGGGCATTCACGTGGCAACGCCGGTATTCGACGGAGCACGCGAGAATGACGTATTCGACACGATGGAAGAAGCCGGCATGCAGCGCAACGGCAAGACCATCCTGTATGACGGACGCACGGGCGAGCGCTTCGAGCGCGAAGTTACCGTCGGCGTCATGCACATGATCAAGCTGGCGCACATGGTTGACGATAAAATCCATGCCCGTTCCACAGGGCCATACTCGCTCGTTACGCAGCAGCCACTCGGCGGTAAAGCCCAGTTCGGCGGCCAGCGCTTCGGGGAAATGGAAGTATGGGCGCTTGAAGCTTACGGCGCCGCTTATACCCTGCAGGAGATTCTGACAGTCAAATCCGACGACGTGGTCGGCCGTGTGAAGACCTACGAATCGATCGTTAAGGGCGAGAACGTGCCGGAACCGGGCGTTCCGGAATCCTTCAAGGTATTGATCAAGGAGCTTCAATCCCTCGGCATGGACGTTAAGATTCTGAGCGGAGACGAGCAGGAGATCGAGATGAAGGAACTGGACGATGAGGATGAGACTACAAGCGACAAGCTGAGCCTCAATCTGGAAGGTGCGGAAGTCGGAGTGGAATAATGAGGCATTCCACCCGTTCCACAAGGCTGGTTCAGGCGGCTTCGGTCGCTTGACCAGCCTTCGGAACGGTCGGGATGACAAAAAGCGGCGGCGCCATCCTCTTAGGGGATGGCCTTCCGTTCTATGAACCGCAGCTGCCTCCCGCCGCAAGGAGCGGGAGGAGAACGGCGGCACCAAATCAGGATCAGGTTAAGGAGGGTTGCTCCTTGTTGGACGTTAACAATTTTGAATTTATGAAGATCGGTCTCGCTTCCCCGGAGAAGATCCGTTCTTGGTCCCGCGGAGAGGTTAAGAAGCCGGAAACCATTAACTATCGGACACTGAAGCCGGAGAAGGAAGGTCTGTTCTGTGAACGGATCTTCGGGCCTCAGAAGGACTGGGAGTGCCATTGCGGCAAGTACAAGCGCGTTCGCTATAAAGGCGTTGTCTGCGACCGTTGCGGCGTTGAAGTAACCCGCGCCAAGGTTCGCCGCGAGCGCATGGGACATATCGAACTGGCTGCTCCGGTTTCTCATATCTGGTATTTCAAAGGCATTCCGAGCCGCATGGGTCTTGCTCTTGACATGTCTCCAAGATCGCTGGAAGAGATTATCTACTTCGCTTCCTATGTTGTAACTGATCCAGGAGATACGCCTCTGGAGAAGAAGCAGCTGCTGTCCGAGAAGGAATACCGCAGCTACCGCGAGAAATACGGCTATGGCTTCCAAGCGAGCATGGGCGCAGAAGCGGTCAAGAAGCTGCTTCAGGATCTCGACGTCGAAAAAGAGCTTGAATTCCTGAAAGAAGAGCTGCGCACTGCACAGGGCCAGCGCCGCAACCGTGCGATCAAGCGTCTTGAGGTTATCGAGGCGTTCCGCAACTCCGGCAACAAGCCGGATTGGATGATCATGGACGTACTGCCGGTTATACCGCCGGAACTTCGTCCAATGGTACAGCTGGACGGCGGACGTTTTGCGACATCCGACCTGAACGACCTGTATCGCCGCGTAATCAACCGCAATAACCGTCTGAAGAGACTGCTTGATCTCGGAGCTCCGGATATTATCGTTCAGAACGAGAAGCGTATGCTTCAAGAAGCAGTCGACGCTCTAATCGACAACGGCCGTCGCGGCCGTCCGGTAACGGGCCCAGGCAACCGTCCGCTGAAATCGCTCAGCCATATGCTGAAAGGTAAGCAAGGACGTTTCCGTCAGAACCTGCTCGGTAAACGCGTCGACTATTCCGGCCGTTCCGTTATCGTCGTAGGTCCTTACCTGAAGATGTACCAATGCGGTCTGCCGAAGAAAATGGCGCTCGAGCTGTTCAAGCCGTTCGTCATGAAAGAACTCGTGAACAAGGGCCTTGCCCATAACATTAAGAGTGCGAAGCGCAAAGTGGAACGCGTAAGTCCGGAAGTCTGGGATGTTCTTGAAGAAGTCATCAAGGAGCATCCGGTTCTTCTGAACCGTGCCCCCACGCTTCACCGTCTCGGTATCCAGGCATTTGAACCGATTCTGGTGGAAGGCCACGCCATCCGTCTTCACCCGCTCGTATGTACGGCTTACAACGCCGACTTTGACGGTGACCAGATGGCCGTGCACGTACCGCTGTCCGCTGAAGCGCAGGCAGAAGCCCGCATCCTGATGCTGGCCTCCGGCAACATACTGAACCCGAAAGACGGCAAGCCTGTCGTAACTCCTTCCCAGGATATGGTCCTCGGTTCTTTCTACCTGACCATGGACAACAAGGAAGAAAAGGGTAGCTACATGATTCTGCGCACCGTGAACGAAGCGGTCTCCGCTTACCAACGTGGTACGGCAGGTCTGCATGCGCGTGTTGCTATTCCGGTTAAGGCTCTGGGCAAAACCTCCTTCACTGAGAAACAGCAGAATGCCATGCTGATCACGACGGTCGGCAAGATTATCTTCAACGAAATTTTCCCGGAAAGCTTCCCGTACATCAACGAAGCAACCCGCGACAATCTGTTGCAGGGCACCCCGGAGAAATATTTCATCTACGAAAAAGGCGCCGACATTCGCGCCCGTATCGAAGAAGTAGCGATTGCCGCCGCAGTCGGCAAGGAATATCTGGGCTCCATCATCGCCCGCTGCTTCGAGATTTACCATACGACGGAAACCTCCGTCATTCTGGACAAAATCAAGCAGCTCGGGTTCACGTACTCGACCCGTGCCGGCGTAACGATCGCCGTGTCCGACGTCGTTGTGCCTGATGAGAAGAAGGATATTCTGCGCGAATCCGAGGAGAAGGTCGATGTCGTTGCCAAGCAATACCGCCGCGGCCTTATTACCAACGAAGAACGCTACGACCGCGTAATCGAGATCTGGTCCAAGACGAAGGATGATCTGACGAACGTCCTCATGAAGTCCATGGACCGCTTCAACTCCATCATGCTCATGGTTGATTCCAAGGCGCGTGGTAACAAATCGCAGATCACCCAGCTGGGCGGCATGCGCGGCCTGATGGCTACGCCGTCGGGACGCATTTTCGAACTGCCGATCAAGGCGAACTTCCGCGAAGGCCTTACCGTCTTGGAGTACTTTATCTCCACTCACGGCGCGCGGAAAGGTCTGGCCGATACGGCGCTTCGTACCGCTGACTCGGGTTACCTGACACGCCGTCTCGTCGATGTGGCGCAGGACGTTATCGTCCGCGAAGAAGATTGCGGTACGGACAAAGGCTTCACCGTCAGCCGTATTCAGGATGGCAAGGAAGTTATCGAGGATCTGTATGACCGTATCGAAGGCCGTTACTGCTTCGAGACCGTCCGCCATCCGGAGACCGGAGCCATCATCGTTCGCCGCAACGATCTGATCGATTCCGACAAAGCGGAAGAAATCGTCAATGCCGGCGTAACGAAGCTGCAGATCCGCTCCGTGCTGAGCTGCCGCGCCCGTCACGGCGTCTGCAAGAAGTGCTACGGCCGCAACCTGGCTACTGGCAAGCATGTTGAAATCGGAGAAGCAGTCGGCATTATCGCCGCTCAATCCATCGGTGAACCGGGAACCCAGCTCACCATGCGTACGTTCCATACAGGGGGCGTTGCGGGTGATGACATTACCCAGGGTCTTCCGCGTATTCAGGAGCTCTTCGAAGCACGTAACCCGAAAGGCCAGGCGACCATCACTGAAATCGACGGTGTCGTCAAGGAAATCCGGGAAGCCAAGGACCGCCGTGAAATCGAAGTCCAAGGCGAAGCGGAATCGAAAGTTTACTCCATCACTTACGGCTCGCGTCTGCGCGTAAGCGAAGGCGACGAAGTGGAGGCCGGCGACGAACTGACCGACGGTTCCATTGACCCGAAAGAAATGCTGCGCATCAAGGGTATCCGCGGCGTGCAGAACTATATCCTTCAGGAAGTTCAGCGTGTATACCGGAACCAGGGCGTAGAAATCAACGACAAGCACGTTGAAGTTATGATCCGGCAGATGCTGCGCAAGATCCGGATTATCGACGCAGGGGACACGAACCTGCTTCCGGGCGCCTTTGCCGACATCCATGAATATGAAACGGCGAACAAGGAAGCGATCCTGTCCGGCAAAGAGCCGGCAGTCGCCAAGCCTGTTCTCCTCGGTATCACGAAGGCATCTCTGGAGACTGATTCGTTCCTCTCCGCGGCTTCCTTCCAGGAGACGACACGCGTCCTGACCGACGCTGCTATCAAGGGCAAGGTCGACCAGTTGCTCGGTCTCAAGGAGAACGTCATTATCGGTAAGCTGATTCCTGCCGGTACAGGCATGAACCGCTACCGCAATGTGAAGCTGATCAATCCGGAAGAAGAGCAAAGCGAGCTTGAAGCGCTGGAGACTGTTCCAGCTGAATAAACAAGCCTAATCCTGCCGGATTCCCGTTCCCGCCGGTTCTCTCGGGTGGAGCGGGATCCGGTGGGGATTTTTTTGATGAGGTTCTTGACATCCGGGTTCGCCAATGCTAATATAGCAAAGGTGCGTGAGTATCCTTGTTATCTTTGTTCATTGGAGGTTGCTTGAATGACTGATGATAGAGGACTACGAGACGCTCAGATCAAGATCGGCACCAAGCAGACCGTTAAGGCGGTCGAGCTGGGCCAGGCTGCAGAAGTCTATGTGGCTGAAGACGGTGATCCCAGGCTTACTTCCCGAATCGTAAGTCTTTGCAAGAAACACGGCGTCAAGTTGACTTATGTCGATACGATGCAACATTTGGGCAAGGCGTGCGGAATCGAAGTAGGCGCTGCCATGGCAGCCGTCTTAAAATGATAGCGTAAGGAACTGTTTTTGTGCCGGGGCACAGCTTCGGTAGCAAAAACTTTTCATTTGTTCTTTTATGAACCGCCTGGGTCTGTGGACTTAAAAAGCGAAGTTTATAAGGGATCATTATTTGAGGAAGGGGGTGGCAAGACAATGCCAACTATTAATCAATTGGTTCGTAAAGGCCGTCAAGCCAAGATCGAGAAATCGAAATCGCCAGCACTGCAAAAAGGATTCAATGCCCTGAAGCGTGAGGCTACAGATTTGAGCGCTCCGCAAAAACGCGGCGTGTGCACTCGTGTAGGCACCATGACTCCTAAGAAACCGAACTCCGCACTTCGTAAATATGCCCGTGTTCGTCTGACGAACCGCGTAGAGGTGACGGCTTACATTCCGGGTATCGGACACAACCTGCAGGAGCACAGCGTGGTGCTGATCCGCGGAGGTCGTGTTAAGGACCTTCCAGGTGTTCGTTACCACATCGTTCGCGGCGCGCTGGATACAGCTGGCGTGAACAACCGTATGCAGGCTCGTTCCAAGTACGGCGCGAAACGTCCTAAAGCCAAGAAGTAAGATTTGAATCATAATAATATCTAATGAAAGGGGGATATCCATGCCACGCAAAGGTCCAGTTTCCAAGAGAGACGTGCTGCCGGATCCGGTGTATAACAGCAAGCTGGTTACCCGTTTGATCAACCGTGTAATGCTGGATGGTAAAAGAGGTGTCGCTCAAAGCATTCTGTACAACGCGTTCAAGCTTATTGAAGAACGTACGGGCAAAGACCCTATGGAAGTATTTGAAGCGGCCATCAAGAACATCATGCCGGTTCTGGAAGTTAAGGCTCGCCGTGTAGGCGGTGCTAACTACCAGGTGCCGATCGAAGTTAAGCCGGAAAGACGTACATCCCTGGGATTACGTTGGCTCGTGAACTACTCCCGCAACCGCGGCGAGAAGACCATGGAGGAGCGTTTGGCGGCCGAGATCATCGACGCTTCCAACAACACAGGCGCTTCCGTGAAGAAACGCGAAGATACGCATAAAATGGCTGAAGCGAACAAAGCGTTTGCTCACTACCGCTGGTAGGATTTTAGCCGATCAAATAACCTCTATTTTGAAGGGAGACCCATTTCATGGCAAGAG
Organism: Paenibacillus stellifer; assembly: GCF_000758685.1. NCBI lineage: Bacteria > Bacillati > Bacillota > Bacilli > Caryophanales > Paenibacillaceae > Paenibacillus > Paenibacillus stellifer. Next base: position 5,027,427 of record NZ_CP009286.1, on the reverse strand, counting down.
AGTTCTCCTTGAAAAATACACGTAATATCGGGATCATGGCGCATATTGACGCCGGTAAGACCACTACCACGGAACGCATTCTGTTCTATACGGGCCGTACGCACAAAATCGGTGAAGTTCACGAAGGTGCGGCTACGATGGACTGGATGGAGCAGGAACAGGAGCGCGGAATTACGATTACTTCCGCCGCTACAACTGCTGCATGGAAGGGTCACCGCGTAAATATCATCGATACCCCGGGACACGTTGACTTCACTGTTGAAGTTGAACGTTCCCTGCGTGTATTGGACGGGGCAGTAGGCGTTTTCAGTGCGAAAGAGGGCGTTGAGCCTCAGTCTGAAACCGTATGGAGACAAGCTGACCGCTATGGCGTTCCCCGGATCGCCTACGTTAACAAAATGGATATCATCGGCGCAGATTACCTTAACGTTGTTAAGGATATGCGTGAGCGTCTGCAGGCAAATGCGGTTGCTATTCAGCTGCCGATCGGTGCTGAGAATGACTTCATCGGCATCATCGACCTGATTGAGCAGAAAGCCCATATGTACAAAGACGACCTCGGCCGTGATATCGAAGTCGTTGACGTTCCGGCCGAATTCCAGGATCAAGTCGAAGAGCTTCGCAACGAACTCATCGAGAAAGTTGCAGAACTCGACGAAGACCTGACCATGAAGTATCTGGAAGGCGAAGAGATTACCATCGACGAAATCAAGGCTGCTCTGCGCAAAGGCGTAGTTGAAGTTAAGATCTTTCCGGTAATCTGCGGATCTTCTTACCGTAACAAAGGGGTTCAGCTGATGCTGGACGCTGTTATTGATTTCTTGCCGGCTCCGATCGACATTCCTTCGATCAAGGGTCATCTCGAAGATGGTACGGAAACTGAACGTCACTCCTCTGACGAAGAGCCGTTCTCCGCGCTGGCATTCAAAATCATGACCGACCCTTATGTTGGTAAGCTGACGTTCTTCCGTGTATACTCCGGTATTCTGGAATCCGGTTCTTACGTGCTGAACGCTACTAAAGGCAAGCGCGAACGTATCGGACGTATCCTGCAGATGCATGCGAACAGCCGTCAGGAAATTTCCATCGTGTATTCCGGCGACATCGCGGCAGCCGTAGGTTTGAAAGACACCGGTACAGGTGATACACTGTGTGATGAGAAGAATCCGGTTATCCTGGAATCCATGAACTTCCCGGATCCGGTTATCGAAATCGCAGTTGAACCGAAGACGAAAGCCGACCAAGACAAGATGGGCGTTGCTCTGGGCAAGCTGACTGAAGAAGACCCAACGCTGCGCGCACACACCGACGAAGAAACGGGACAGACGATTCTGGCCGGTATGGGCGAACTTCACCTGGACATCATCATCGACCGTATGCGTCGTGAGTTCAAGGTTGAGACTAACGTTGGTAAACCGCAGGTTGCTTACCGCGAAACGTTCCGGGCTCCGGCTCGTGTAGAAGGCAAGTTCGTTCGCCAGTCCGGCGGCCGTGGTCAATACGGTCACGTATGGGTAGAGTTCGAGCCTCTCGAAGCAGGTACAGGCAGCCAGTTCGAAAGCAAGGTTGTCGGTGGTTCCGTACCGAGAGAATATATCGCTCCTGCACTTGCAGGTATTGAAGAGCAGATGAAGAATGGCGTACTTGCCGGCTTCCCTCTGGTTGACGTTAAGGCGACTATCGTCGATGGTTCCTATCATGATGTCGACTCCAACGAAATGGCGTTCAAGATCGCCGGCTCGATGGCGCTCAAAGCAGCTAAAGACAAGTGTAAGCCTGTCCTGCTTGAGCCGATCATGAAAGTGGAAGTAACAGTGCCTGAGGAATATATGGGCGACGTAATGGGTATGCTGAACTCCCGCCGCGGACGGATCGAAGGTATGGATTCCCGCGCAGGCGCTCAGATCATCCGTGCGAAGGTGCCGCTTTCCGAAATGTTCGGTTATTCCACAACACTGCGTTCCGGTACGCAAGGCCGCGGCGTATTCTCGATGGAGCTTTCTCACTATGAAGAAGTTCCGAAGTCCATTGCGGACGAGATCGTAGCCAAGCACAAAGGTGCAGAGTAATCACCGTTTCACTTGCCGTCCGGTAATCCAGTCAGTCATCTAGAGTGCAGCCAAAGATCGGACGGCTCCAATTATAAGAACCCATATTAAGGAGGAACTGTTCAAATGGCAAAGGCTAAGTTTGAACGTACTAAACCGCACGTTAACATCGGTACTATCGGTCACGTCGACCATGGTAAAACGACTCTGACTGCTGCAATCACAACTGTACTGTCCAAGAAATACGGCGGTGCTGCTGTAGCATTCGACCAAATCGATAAAGCACCAGAAGAACGCGAACGCGGTATCACCATCTCCACGGCTCACGTGGAATACGAAACTCCTAACCGTCACTACGCACACGTTGACTGCCCTGGACACGCCGACTATGTTAAAAACATGATCACCGGCGCTGCTCAGATGGACGGCGCGATCCTGGTTGTATCCGCAGCTGACGGCCCAATGCCGCAGACTCGTGAACACATCCTGCTCTCCCGTCAGGTAGGCGTTCCTTACATCGTCGTATTCCTGAACAAATGCGACATGGTTGAAGACGAAGAGCTGCTGGAACTGGTTGAAATGGAAGTACGCGACCTGCTGAACGAATACGAATTCCCGGGCGACGACACTCCGATCACTCGCGGTTCCGCTCGTGAAGCTCTGCAGAACCCAGACGGCGAATGGGCACAGAAGATCGTTGAAATGTTCGAAACGATCGACACTTACATCCCGCTGCCTGAGCGCGACACTGACAAGCCTTTCCTTATGCCTGTCGAAGACGTGTTCTCCATCACTGGCCGCGGTACCGTGGCAACTGGCCGCGTAGAACGCGGAACAGTTAAGGTTGGCGACGAAGTTGAAATCGTTGGTATCAACGAAGAAACTAAGAAATCCGTCGTTACTGGCGTTGAAATGTTCCGTAAGCTGCTTGACTCCGCTCAAGCTGGCGACAACATCGGCGCTCTGCTGCGCGGTGTAGACCGTAACCAGATCGAACGCGGACAAGTACTGGCTAAGCCGGCATCGGTTAAGCCGCACACTGAGTTCACTGCTCAGATCTACGTTCTGACCAAAGAAGAAGGTGGCCGTCACAAGCCTTTCTTCACTGGCTACCGTCCGCAGTTCTACTTCCGTACAACGGACGTAACGGGCATCATCAACCTGCCGGAAGGCACTGAAATGGTTATGCCTGGCGACAACATCACAGTTACTGTACAACTGATCTCCCCGATCGCTATCGAAGAAGGAACAAAGTTCTCCATTCGTGAAGGCGGCCGTACAGTTGGTGCCGGTACTGTAGCAACAATTCAAAAATAAGATCTTTTTTGCCGCTCATATCGAGCATGCAAACAAGATTGACTTAAGAACCCTTCCTCGGAAGGGTTCTTTTTATTTTCCCTTCAAACTATCATTGCGAATTCTTCGGAAAATTCATTAAATAAAATTTTAACTATTAAATAAAACACTAAATCCACCGACATATATCCCAAGAAAGTCTCCCTTTTTTTCAGCATAAATCGACAAGGTTCATCAATCTTCATAGTAGGATGCTGGCTAAATATTGAGCTCAATATCAACAAGCCAAAAATAATTGCTGGGAGTTGAATTATGGGGAAGTGTCCGTTTTCTTTTTGGCATGGCCGTGCCATGGGCAGCAGCAAGATAGTTAGTCGGGAAACGGAGAGCGCAGGGCTTAAACCTGAATTTTCGCACACAGGCCCCGTTTATCTTAATGTGGAAAATCATGATGAGTTAAATGAACAAATTCGGATGATCGATTTGAATGAGGAAGATGTCAGACTGCTTCGAACGCTGAAGCCAATAGTGGAAGAGCATATTGATGAAATTGTCAGCGGTTTTTATAGCTCTGTATTGGGTGTGGAGAAGCTGGAACAGATTATTATAAAGCACAGCAGCGTCGAGAGGCTTAAGATGACCCTTCGCCAGCACATTGTTGAAATTTTTGACGGAAACATTGATCAGAACTACATTACCAAACGACTTACCATCGCCAAAATTCACAAGAAAGTCGGGCTGGAGCCGAAATGGTACTTGTCCGCTTTTCAAAACCTGCAGAACGAATTTATTGAGATTATTTATAAAGAAGCCGCTACCGATCAGGAACGCATACATCGAGTTCAGACGATCACCAAACTGTTGAATTTGGAGCAGCAGCTGGTGCTGGAAGCTTATGAGAAAGAGAATATCCGGGAGAAGGAAGAACAGTATCAAGCGGTTAAAAATGAATTGAAATCCAAAATTGCCGGAGTCAGCAGTGAGTTGGTGGATCTCAGTATGGATACGAATGCGGCGGTTGAACAGCTCGTTGCCAGCAGCAATGAAGTCAGCAGCACCTTTCGGCGTACGGCAGCAATTGCCGTTGAATCGAAGGAACAAGCCAGAAATGGAAGAGAACAGGTCGAGCATCTGAATGAGCAGATGAATCAAATTTTTGAACGAATGAGCGATATGGAGACATCTATTCGGGAATTAAACCAGTTCTCCGGACAAATCCGGAGCATCGTAAGTTCAGTTCAGGAGATTGCCGATCAGACTAAAATTCTTTCACTTAACGCAACAATCGAAGCGGCCAGAGCCGGGGAACATGGCAGGGGGTTCAGCGTGGTGGCGCAAGAAGTGAATCGACTGGCCGAAGATACCAAGAATACAGTGATCCGAATCGGAGAATTGACCGATCATTCGAACAGGCTTACGGGACAAGTGACACAGGATATTCGCAGCGTCCAGAAGCTAACGGAGAACGGAAAAATTCACTCGGAAGAGACAAGTCTTCTTTTTTCAAAAATTATGGACTCGCTTCATAGCAGTACGCAGGAAATTATCACAGTTGAAGAAGAGATCCGGACGCTCATCTTTACGATAGAAGGAATTGGTTCAACAACGGCTCAAACAGCAGCTTCCGCAGAGGAATTTAGATCGGCAACGGACAATCTTTAATAGAAGCAAAGCCCGAAACGGCGCATGAATAAAAATCATGCGTTGTTTTATTTTTTTGCTTGCAAAGCTGAAGGACTTTCTATATAATAATGAATGTTGTTCTGCGACGTTGCGATGATGTGAGAGGTTACTGACACACCCGGCTCCTTTGCCATGAAGTCGGTGGTCAGAAAATTTTCACGGAGTATGTCCGATAATAAATTGGGCGATAGAAGGAGGGACTAAAATGGCAAAGCAAAAAATTCGTATCCGCTTGAAAGCATACGACCACAGAATTCTTGATCAATCCGCTGAGAAGATCGTTGAAACAGCAAAACGTTCCGGTGCAGGTGTGTCCGGGCCAATTCCGCTGCCAACCGAAAAGCAAGTGATTACTATTCTCCGTGCGGTGCACAAGTACAAGGATTCCCGTGAGCAGTTCGAAATGCGTACTCACAAACGTCTGATCGACATTGTGAATCCTACGCCTCAGACTGTGGATGCCTTGATGCGCTTGGACCTGCCGTCCGGTGTAGATATCGAAATTAAATTGTAATTCTTCTATTAGAAACAGGATAAGAAAAGAGGTGTCAACATGAAAGGTATCTTAGGAAAAAAACTCGGTATGACTCAAGTGTTCACTCCTGAAGGTAACGTCGTCGCTGTGACGGTTATCGAAGCTGGACCTTGCGTAGTACTGCAAAAGAAAGACCTCGCTACCGACGGGTACGAAGCGGTTCAGTTGGGCTTCTCCGACAAGAAGAATACCAACAAGCCGGAACAAGGTCACGCACAGAAAGCAAATGCAACACCTAAGCGCTACGTTCGCGAAATTCGCGGTGTTGACCTCGGGGCACTCGAGGTTGGACAAGAGCTGAAGGCTGATGTCTTCGCTGAAGGCGAATTTGTTGACGTAACCGGCATTTCCAAGGGCAAAGGTTTCCAAGGCGTTATCAAGCGTTGGGGACAAAGCCGCGGCCCGATGGCTCACGGCTCCCGTTACCACAGAAGACCGGGTTCGATGGGTTCCATCCAGGCTAACCGTGTTCCTAAGGGCAAACACCTGCCAGGACATATGGGCCATGAGACGGTTACCGTTCAGAAGCTCGAAGTCATCAAGGTGGACACTGAACGCAACGTGCTGCTGATCAAAGGTTCCATTCCTGGTCCTAAGAACAGCTTCGTGAAGGTCAAAGAAACCGTTAAGAAATAACTTTTGAAGAAAGGAGGAACATCAAAATGCCAAAAGTAACGCTTTATAATATCAGCGGCAAAGAAGTTGGAGAAGTTGAACTGAGCGACGCGATTTTCGGTGTTGAGCCGAACACTCACGTGCTGAACGAAGCAGTTCTTCTCCAGAGAGCTTCCCTGCGCCGCGGTACGCACAAAGTTAAAGGACGCTCCGAAGTACGTGGCGGCGGACGCAAGCCTTGGAAACAAAAAGGCACAGGCCGCGCTCGTCAAGGTTCGATTCGTTCGCCTCAGTGGAAAGGCGGCGGCGTAGTATTCGGACCGACACCTCGCAGCTACGGCTGGAAACTGCCTAAGAAAGTTCGTCGTCTTGCAATCAAGTCGGCTCTGTCCTCGAAGGTTATCGAGAGCAACATCATCGTGCTGGACAGCCTGACGCTGAACGCTCCGAAGACGAAAGATTTCGTAGCAATCCTGAACAACCTGAAGGTTGCTGAGAAGGCTCTGGTTGTAGCTCCAAGCTATGACGACAATGTAGCACTTTCCGCCCGCAACATTCCGGGTGTTAAATTCATCGCTGCCGACGGCATCAATGTTCTTGACGTGCTGACGCACGACAAACTGATCATCACTAAGGATGCAGTTTCTAAGGTAGAGGAGGTGTTCGCGTAATGAAAGATCCTCGCGATATCATCAAACGTCCGGTGATTACGGAACGCACATCCGACTACATGAGCGAATTGAAATATGCTTTTGAAGTGGACATTCGTGCCAACAAGACCGAAATCAAGCGGGCTGTTGAGGCCATCTTTAAAGTGAAAGTCGTTAATGTGAACACTATGCGCGTGCCTGGGAAGCTGAAACGGTATGGACGCTACTCCGGTTATACTCCGGAATGGAAGAAAGCCGTTGTTAAGCTCAGCCCGGACAGCAAGCCGCTCGAATTCTTCGAAGCGGTAGAATAATATTCTCTAGAGCAAGGAGGGAAACACAGTGCCAATCAAAAAGTACAAACCGACTTCTCCGGCAAGACGCGGTATGTCCGTGTCTACTTTTGAAGAAATCACCACTAACCAGCCTGAGAAATCGCTGTTGGCACCGCTGAGCAAGAAAGCGGGCCGCAACAACCAAGGTAAAATTACGGTTCGTCACCATGGCGGCGGACATAAGCGTAAATACCGTATCATCGACTTCAAACGGACGAAAGACGGCATACCAGGCAGCGTTGCTACGATTGAGTATGACCCGAACCGTACGTCCAACATCGCCCTGATCCACTATGCAGACGGAGAGAAACGTTACATCATCGCTCCTAAAGGTCTGAAGGTTGGGGATAAGATTGAATCCGGTCCTGCAGCGGACATCAAGATCGGCAACACTCTTCCGCTTGCCAACATCCCGGTAGGTACCGTTATCCACAACATCGAGCTGAAGCCTGGCAAGGGCGGCCAATTGGTTCGCGCAGCCGGTACGGAAGCGCAGTTGCTCGGTAAAGAAGAAAAGTACGTTTCCGTACGTCTCTCTTCCGGTGAAGTTCGCAGAATCCTGAGCGTTTGCCGCGCTACGATCGGTTCCGTAGGTAACGAAGACCACGAACTGATCAAGATCGGTAAAGCAGGCCGCAGCCGCTGGCTGGGTCAGCGTCCTGAAGTTCGCGGTGTCGTTATGAACCCGAATGATCACCCGCATGGTGGTGGTGAAGGTCGCGCTCCGATCGGACGCAAATCGCCGTTGTCGCCTTGGGGCAAACCGACTCTGGGCTACAAGACTCGTAAGAAGAACAAGGCTTCTGATAAATATATCGTTCGCCGCCGCACGAAATAAGACGCTTCAAGGCATGCAGGTTTCCGCGAAGCGTCGACTCGCGGTTTGAGCATTTGATGAAGGGAGGATTTATACATGAGTCGCAGTTTGAAGAAGGGGCCTTTTATCGATGGCTACCTGCTGAAAAAAGTTGAAGACTTGAACACTTCGGGCAAAAAGGTTGTCATCAAGACCTGGTCCCGCCGCTCAACCATTTTCCCTCAATTTATCGGACATACGTTTGGCGTGTATGACGGCCGCAAGCACGTGCCTGTATACGTAACGGAAGATATGGTAGGTCACAAGTTGGGCGAATTCGCGCCGACGCGTACTTACAAAGGCCATGCGGGTGACGATAAGAAAACGAGAAGATAATCAATTTCTCTGATCGAGAGGAGGGAAAACAATGGAAGCAAAAGCACACGCAAGATCGGTGCGGATTTCCGCTCGCAAGGCGAAACTGGTCGTTGACCTGATCCGCGGCAAGCAAGTGGGAGAGGCTATCGCCATTCTTCGCCACACTCCTAAGTCCGCTTCCCCGGTAGTTGAGAAGCTGCTGAACTCGGCGATCGCTAATGCCGAGCACAACTACTCGCTGGACGTTAACAAGCTGTTCATCAGCGAAGTGTTCGTTAACCAGGGGCCAACCATGAAACGGTTCCGTCCGCGCGCTATGGGCCGCGCAAGCCGGATCAACAAACGCACCAGCCACATTACTTTGGTGGTATCTGAGAAATAAGGAGGGATAACGTGTGGGTCAAAAGGTAAATCCAGTCGGACTCCGGATCGGTATTATTCGTGACTGGGAATCCAAATGGTATGCAGGCAAAGATTTCGGAACGCTTCTTCTGGAAGACGTCAAAATTCGGGAATACCTCAAAGGCAAGCTGAAAGATTCCGCTGTTTCCCGCATCGAGATTGAAAGAGCGGCAAGCCGCGTAAACGTAACGATTCATACAGCCAAGCCAGGTATGGTAATCGGTAAGGGCGGCGCAGAAGTCGAAGTACTTCGCAGCGCAGTTACCCAGATCGCCGGCGGCAAGAAAGTACACATCAATATCAATGAAATCAAGCACCCTGAGCTGGACGCCATTCTCGTAGCCGAGAGCATCGCGCAGCAGCTGGAACGTCGCGTATCGTTCCGCCGCGCTCTGAAGCAGGCTATCCAAAGAACAATGCGTTCCGGAGCAAAAGGGATTAAAACTTCTGTCAGCGGTCGTCTTGGCGGCGCCGAGATTGCCCGTACGGAAGGCTATAGCGAAGGAACAGTTCCACTTCATACGCTTCGCGCCGACATCGACTACGGAACGGCTGAAGCACATACCACTTACGGCCGCATCGGCGTAAAAGTATGGATCTATCGTGGAGAGGTTCTTCCTACGGCTAAGAAACAAGCTGCTCAGGAAGGAGGCAACTAATCATGTTGGTACCAAAACGTGTTAAACACCGCAAACAACAACGCGGTAACATGAGAGGTCTGGCAAAAGGCGGCACCGAGCTGAACTTCGGCGAATTCGGTCTGCAGGCTCTTGAGCCGTCCTGGATCACTAACCGTCAGATCGAAGCTGCCCGTATCGCGATGACCCGTTACATCAAGCGTGGCGGTAAAGTATGGATCAAGATTTTCCCTGACAAGCCGATCACTCAGAAGCCTCTCGAGGTTCGTATGGGTAGCGGTAAAGGTAACGTCGAGAAGTGGGTAGCTGTTGTTAAACCGGGCAAGATTATGTTCGAACTCGGAGGCGTGTCGGAAGAAATCGCTCGTGAAGCGATGCGTCTTGCCGCTCACAAGCTGCCTATCAAGACTAAGTTTGTGAAACGTGAAGAATTGGGTGGTGAAGCAAATGAAAGCTAATGAACTTCGCAACTTGACCACTGCCGAGATTGAACAAAAGATTGCCGGCTTTAAAGAAGAGCTCTTTAATCTGCGTTTTCAACTGGCAACGGGCCAACTGGACAACCCGACTCGGATTCGTGATGTGCGTAGAGAAATAGCTCGTGCTAAAACCGTTATCCATGAAAGAGTTCTTGGAATCAGCTAATTTGAAACGGACGGAATGATCCGAATCGGGAAGGAGGGTAATTATGAGCGAAGAACGCAACGCACGTAAAGTGCAAATCGGTAAAGTTGTCAGCGACAAGATGGACAAAACGATCGTAGTAGCCGTTGAAACCTACAAGAAGCATGACCTGTACCACAAACGCATCAAGTACACCAAGAAGTTCAAGGCACATGATGAGAACAATACCGCCCAGATCGGCGATACGGTTAAAATCATGGAAACTCGTCCGCTCTCCAAGGACAAACGCTGGAGACTGGTCGAAGTGGTCGAAAAAGCGGTTATTATCTAAATAGCATGACATGATAGTATGGCCGAAAGGAGGACATTTCAATGATTCAACCATTTACACGTTTGGCTGTAGCTGACAACTCCGGTGCGAAGGAACTGATGTGTATCCGCGTTTTGGGCGGTACCGGTCGTCGTACGGCAGCTATCGGTGACCTGATCGTATGCTCTGTAAAACAAGCAACACCAGGCGGCGTTGTCAAAAAAGGTGATGTAGTTAAAGCGGTAGTCGTTCGCACGAAGCGTTCGGTTCGCCGTAAGGACGGATCTTACATCGCATTCGACGAGAACGCAGCAGTTGTTGTTAAGGAAGACAGAAGCCCGCGCGGAACGCGTATCTTCGGGCCAGTAGCCCGTGAACTTCGCGACAAGGACTACATGAAGATCGTTTCCTTGGCACCGGAAGTAATCTAATTTAACTCCCCAAGAAGTGACGAGAAGCTACAAGCTAGAGTCCGGGCGCTTTTCGGGGGCCCCGATAAATGATTTACAGTCAGGCTTGCAAAGGCTAGTCATAGGAGGTGTAACGAATGCCTAGAGTGAAAAAAGTTCTGGAATCCCATAACAACAAACTGCACGTGAAGAAAGATGACGTCGTTATGGTGATCAGCGGAAAAGACAAAGGTAAGAAGGGTCGCGTTATCGCTGCTTATCCTCGTCAAAACCGCGTGCTGGTAGAAGGCGTGAACATGGTGAAGAAGCACCAGAAGCCGAACCAGCAGAACCCGCAAGGCGGCATCATTGAGCAGGAAGCCGCAATCCATGTATCTAACGTTATGCACATCGATCCGAAGAGCGGCAAAGTAACCCGTATCGGTTACAAAGTGCTGGACAACGGCAAGAAGGTTCGCGTAGCGAAAAGATCCGGAGAGATTATCGACTAATACAGGTCCTAAAGAAAGGAGGTTAACTCTTCATGGCAGCAAGAATGAAAGAACGTTTTCTGAACGAGATTACGCCGGCTCTGATTCAGAAGTTTAACTATAAGACAGTTATGCAAGTACCTAAGATCGAGAAGGTTGTTATCAACATGGGCGTAGGCGACGCCGTACAAAACTCGAAGGTGCTTGATTCCGCTGTGAACGACATGCAGCTGATCGCCGGCCAGAAACCGGTTATCACGAAAGCCAAGAAGTCCATCGCAGGTTTCAAACTGCGTGAGAACATGCCGATCGGCGTTAAGGTAACCCTGCGCGGTGACCGCATGTACTACTTCCTGGACAAATTGTTCAACGTAACGCTTCCTCGCGTTCGTGACTTCCACGGTGTATCCACCAAGGCTTTTGACGGCCGCGGCAACTACACACTGGGTCTGAAAGAACAATTGATTTTCCCTGAAATCGAGTACGATAAGGTGGACAAAGTCCGCGGTATGGATATCGTAATCGTAACAACGGCTAAGACGGATGAGGAATCCCGTGAGCTGCTGGCTCAGCTGGGAATGCCTTTCGCGAAGTAAGTAACGTCGTCCTTTTCTCCGAAACTGTTTAGGAGGTGTCAGGCTAAAGTGGCAAAAACTTCGATGAAAGTTAAACAACAACGTGCGCCTAAATTCAAAGTGCGTGCTTACACACGCTGCGAACGTTGCGGTCGTCCACATTCGGTACTGCAAAAGTTCAAGATCTGCAGAATTTGCTTCCGTGAATTAGCTTATAAAGGCCAGATCCCTGGCGTGAAAAAAGCAAGCTGGTAAGAAGTTTATATACGGGAAGGAGGTTTACACCAAATGACTATGTCTGATCCTATCGCAGATATGCTGACACGCATTCGTAACGCCAACATCGTGCGTCACGAGACGGTTGAGCTGCCTGCTTCGACATTGAAAAAACAAATCGCCGACATCCTGAAGCGTGAAGGCTTCATCCGCGATGCGGAATTTGTTGAAGATAACAAACAAGGGATTATCCGTATTTTCCTGAAATACGGCCCGAACCAAGAGCGTGTAATTTCCGGTCTGAAGAGAATCAGCAAGCCGGGCCTGCGCGTCTACACGAAGAGCAATGAAGTTCCTCGCGTACTCGGCGGACTGGGCATCGCGATCATCTCCACTTCCAAGGGAGTTATGACCGACAAAGAAGCTCGTCAAGCAAAATCCGGCGGCGAAGTGCTCGCCTACGTTTGGTAATCACGTCACAAGATAAGGAGGTGCAACACACATGTCTCGTATTGGTCGCAAACCAATCACAGTGCCTAGCGGTGTAGACGTAACGGTCAACAACACGGTCATCACCGTTAAAGGTCCTAAAGGTACTTTGACTCGTGAACTTCATAAGGATATGAAGGTTACGGTTGAAAATAACGAAATCACTGTTGTTCGTCCTTCGGACAACAAATTGCATCGTTCTCTTCACGGCACAACCCGCTCCGTTGTCAACAACATGGTTAGCGGTGTGACGGAAGGCTTCTCGAAATCTCTGGAGCTGGTCGGGGTCGGATACCGTGCCAACAAATCCGGAGACAAGATCGTTCTGAACGTCGGATACTCCCACCCGGTTGAAATCACACCGGAGCCGGGCATCGAGTTCGAAGTTCCTGCCAACACGAAAATCATCGTTAAAGGCATCGATAAAGAACGCGTTGGCGCATATGCCGCCAAAATTCGTTCCGTACGCGAACCTGAGCCGTACAAGGGCAAAGGTATCAAGTATGAAGGCGAACGTATCATTCGTAAGGAAGGTAAAGCCGGTAAGAAGAAATAAGCCGGCTGACCTTGATCTTGGGATGCTTCAAGCATCCTGAGCCAACTGCCTAAAGGCAAGCTGAAGGGAGTGAAAAGGAAGTCATGATTACCAAAGAGGATAAAAACAAAGCACGTATCAAAAGACATCTGCGTGTACGTAAGAAAATCCAGGGTACGGCTGAACGTCCGCGTCTGAATGTGTTCCGTTCTTCCAAGCACATCTACGCTCAACTGATCGACGACGTGAGCGGTGTGACGATCGTCTCCGCATCCACACAGGATAAGGAACTGAAAGGATCCATCGGCAACGGCGGCAGCGTTGAAGCTGCAGCGAAAGTAGGCCAACTGGTCGCTGAACGTGCCAAAGCCAAGGGAGCTACCGCTGTGGTGTTCGACCGCGGAGGTTATCTGTATCATGGACGGATTCAGGCACTTGCTGATGCAGCTCGTGAAGCTGGTCTTGAATTCTAGAAACATTCTTAAAAGGAGGTTAACGACTTGCGTGTAGATCCAAACACTTTAGAGCTGACAGAAAGAGTTGTCCACATTAACCGCGTAGCTAAAGTTGTAAAAGGCGGACGCCGTTTCAGCTTCAGCGCACTGGTTGTTGTCGGCGATGGCAAAGGCTGGGTCGGTGCAGGTATCGGTAAAGCCGGAGAAGTTCCGGATGCGATCCGCAAAGGCATCGAAGACGCCAAGAAAAACCTGATCCAAGTTCCGCTCGTAGGAACAACGATCCCTCACCTGGTTACCGGACATTTCGGCGCTGGACGCGTGCTGCTGAAGCCGGCTTCCCAAGGTACTGGCGTTATCGCCGGCGGCCCTGTACGTGCGGTACTGGAACTGGCTGGCGTAGGCGACATTCTGACTAAATCCTTAGGTTCTTCGAACTCCATGAATATGGTCAATGCTACTTTGGAGGGTCTGTCCCGTCTGAAGCGCATTGAAGAAGTCGCGAAACTTCGCGGCAAATCTGTCGAAGAGCTTCGCGGTTAAGGAGGGGAACGTCAATGGCTAAACTGCAAATTACCCTCGTGCGCAGCTTGATCGGACGTCCGGAAACACAACGTGTTACCGTTAAGACGCTCGGCCTGCGCAAACTTAATTCGTCTGTGGTTCACAACGATAATCCTGCGATTCGCGGTATGATCAACAAAGTGAGCCACCTCGTATCCGTAACCGAAATTGAAGGCTAATACAGCCTTTCACCACTAATAGACATAAGGAGGTGCAAACGATGAAGTTACATGAACTCGCTCCGGCTCCTGGATCCCGCAAAGAACGCAATCGCGTAGGTCGCGGTACATCCAGCGGTAACGGCAAAACATCCGGCCGCGGTCATAAAGGTCAAAACTCTCGTTCCGGCGGTGGTGTTCGTCCGGGCTTCGAAGGTGGCCAAAACCCACTCTATCGTCGTCTGCCTAAGCGTGGTTTCGTCAATCCTACTCGTAAAGAGTACGCGATTGTGAACCTGGAGGAACTCAACAGCTTTGCAGAAGGAACGGCAGTTACGCCTGCTCTGCTGGTTGAATCCGGCGTAGTGAAGAACACGAAAAGCGGCATTAAGATCCTTGGCAACGGTGAAATCACTGTCAAACTTACGGTTCAAGCAAACAAATTCTCTCAATCTGCGGTAGAGAAAATCGAAGCTGCCGGCGGTAAAACCGAGGTGATCTAATGTTCAAGACGCTTAAGAATATATGGCATGTTGAAGATTTGCGCAAAAAGATTCTCTTCACCCTGTTTGTTTTTATTATCTACCGCATCGGATCGTTCGTGCCGGTTCCCGGCGTGGACAAAACTGTGCTTCAAGCGACAGGCAACGAGGCGGGCAATGCCCTGATGAGCTTGTTCAACACGTTCTCGGGCGGAGCGCTTAAAAACTTCTCCATTTTTGCGATCAGCATTTACCCGTACATCACGGCTTCCATTATCGTGCAGCTTCTGTCGATGGATGTCGTGCCGAAGTTTGCCGAATGGGCAAAGCAAGGGGAACACGGTAAGAAGCAGCTGGCGCAAATTACCCGTTACGGTACGGTTGTGCTGGCTCTGGTCCAGGGCTTCGCAACCTCGATCGGTTTCAATCGCATCTATAACACTCAAATGATGCCGAATGCAACGATCGCTGATTACCTGCTAGTGGCTATCATTTTGACAGCAGGTACATCGTTCCTGATGTGGCTTGGTGAGCAGATCACCGAGAGGGGAATTGGAAACGGGATTTCGATCCTGATTTTTGCGGGAATCGTCGCAGGCATTCCGGGATATTTCACGGCAACTGCTCAATCGAGCTTCATTCAGCCGGGTCAGACTTTCCTGAATATTCTTAAAGTGGCGGTTGTTGTGATCGTGGTTATAGCGGTCATTGTCGGTGTAATCTTCGTTCAGCAGGGTATTCGGAAGATTCCCGTACAATACGCTAAGCGTGTGGTTGGCAATAAAATGTACGGTGGACAGAATACACATATTCCGCTTAAAATCAATGCTGCGGGCGTTATTCCGGTCATCTTCGCCGTATCGCTCCTTCAGTTCCCGATTGTGATCGCCAACTTCTGGTCGACTCATGCCTGGGCGAAGTGGGTCAGCACCCACCTCTGGTATGACAAACCGCTCGGCATGGTGCTTTATGTCATCATGATCATCGGATTTACGTTCTTCTACACGTTTGTCCAGATGAATCCGCAGCAGATGGCCGACAACATGAAGAAGAACGGCGGTTACATTCCCGGCATTCGTCCGGGTAAGGCAACTGAGAAGTATTTGACCCGGGTTATGTCTCGTCTGACGATGTCGGGCGCGATTTTCCTGGCTCTGATCTCCATACTTCCCGTCTTCTTTGGCAACGTAACCGGCCTCCCTCGTTCGGTGAAGATCGGCGGCACCTCGCTGCTTATCGTAATCGGCGTCGCGCTGGATACTATGAAGCAGATTGAGAGCCAGCTGATTAAACGCCATTACAAAGGCTTTATTAACAAATAGGCGATAGGTTCCGGTGAAGCTGCTTTTGACCTAGTCTTCCCGGCGCCTATTGTGCTGTTTCTTGCCTGGTGGCGATCCTGCTAAAGGGGAGAGACTTAATCGTGAATATCCTTTTCATGGGCCCGCCTGGAGCAGGCAAGGGGACGCAGGCCGCAGCGATTGTAAAAGAACTCGGCATTCCGCATATTTCGACGGGGGACGCTTTCCGCCTTGCGATTAAGCAGGGTACGCCTGTCGGGCTCAAAGCCAAGTCTTTTATTGATCAAGGCTTGCTGGTACCGGATGATGTAACGATTGGCATTGTGGAAGAGCGACTGCAGCAGTCCGATTGCGAAAAAGGTTTTCTGCTGGACGGCTTTCCAAGAACTCTTTCGCAAGCGGAAGCGCTGGATGAGCTTCTTGCCCGCTTGAACACTTCGCTGGATCATGTGATCAACCTGAACGTGGACCGCGGACTGCTGATGGCCCGTCTGACCGGACGGCGTATCTGCACCGTGTGCGGAGCTTCGTATCACTTGATCTTCAATCCGCCGAAACAGGAAGGCATTTGCGATCTTGACGGCGGCGCGCTGTATCAGCGCCCTGATGACAACGAAGAAAGCGTCGGCAAGCGCTTGGACGAGTATGACAACAAGACGGCGCCGCTGCTTCACTTTTATGAGAATAAAGGTCTGCTGCGGCAGGTTAACGGGGAAAACGAAATCGACGTCGTTTCCGCCGAAATTGTATCTTTACTGCGAGGTTAGTGTAATGATCATCTGTAAGTCCGAACAGGAACTTGGATTTATGAGAGAAGCGGGACGAATTGTTGCCGAGACACACCGTCTTATGGCACAGGCCATAGAGCCTGGAATTACGACCGGAGAGCTCGATAGAATCGCCGATCAATACATTCGCAGTCAAGGTGCTGTGCCGTCATTCAAAGGCTACAACGGTTTTCCTGCCAGCATTTGCGCGTCAGTCAACGAACAGTTGGTGCATGGGTTCCCGAGCAAACGCAAGCTGTTGGAAGGCGACATCGTGTCGCTGGACATCGGAGCGCAATACAAGGGATACCACGGCGATTCCGCCTGGACCTACGGGGTTGGAACCATTTCCGAAGAAGCCCAGCGTCTGCTGGACGTAACGGAAGGCTCCCTGTTTGCCGGTCTTGAGCTGGTTAAGCCGGATGTGCGCCTGTTTACAATCTCCCACGCCATTCAAAAATACATCGAAGACGCCGGCTTATCGGTGGTACGCGAGTATGTGGGACACGGCGTTGGGGCAGAACTGCATGAAGAACCGCAAATTCCGAACTACGGCATTGCGGACCGCGGACCGCGGCTGAAGCCAGGCATGGTGCTTGCGATTGAGCCGATGGTCAATGCCGGCAAACGTTATGTCCGGACGCTGGAAGATAACTGGACGGTCGTTACGGTAGACGGCTCCTTGTGCGCTCACTTTGAGCACACGGTTGCGGTTACGCCGGATGGCATGGAAATTTTCACTCAACTGAATGCGTAGGTGATCGTGTTGAATACCGAGAGCAGCGCGCAGGTCGGTCAAGTGGTGAAGATCCTCAAAGGCAAAGAAGCCGGAGAGATAGCCGTGGTCATCGCTGTTGTGGACAGTAAGTTTGTGTATATTGCGGACGGAAGCAAACGGAAGTTTGACAGCCCCAAGAAGAAGAATGTTCTTCATCTGGAGCTGACTCCGGTCATCAGCAGTGAAGTTGTGAACAGTCTGAAGGAAATCGGCCGGGTCACGAATGGCAAGCTGCGCTTCGCAGTCTTGGATTTCGAGCGGTCCGCCGGAACAAGCGCTATGAAGAAAGGAGAATAACTGTGGCTAAAGAGGACGTCATTGAAGTGGAAGGCACAGTCGTAGAACCGCTGCCTAACGCGACGTTTAAGGTAGAGCTGGAGAACGGTCATCAGATTCTTGCCCATGTATCGGGTAAGCTGCGGATGCACTTTATCCGGATTCTGACCGGAGACAAAGTGGTTGTACAGTTATCGCCTTATGATTTGACCAAAGGGCGCATAACGTATCGGAAATAGATGGATTCGGGCGCTTGCCGCGAGGCGAATGCTGCGTTAATGCCTATGAAGCCAGTTTTACAGCATGTAGAGCTGCGCTTGAACGAAGTCAGTTTTACTGCCTGTAGAACCATGCTTAGACTTTCGAAGTCGGTTTTGCTGAGCAAAACTTTTAGGAGGTAATCATCATGAAGGTAAGACCTTCTGTAAAACCCATTTGCGAAAAATGCAAAGTCATTCGCCGCAAAGGGACAGTTATGGTAATTTGCGAAAATCCGAAGCACAAACAAAAACAAGGTTAAAGAAGGGGGTGTAGCGTAAAATGGCTCGTATAGCTGGAGTGGATTTGCCACGTGACAAACGCGTTGAGATCGCCTTGACTTATATTTTCGGAATCGGTAGAACAACTTCCCAGAAGATTCTGAAAGAAACAGGGATTGACGTTAACACACGTGTCCGTGATCTGACGGAAGATGAAGTTAGCAAATTGCGTGAAACGATCGACAAATCGGTCAAAGTGGAAGGCGACCTGCGTCGTGAAATTTCCTTGAATATTAAGCGTCTCACCGAGATTGGCTGCTACCGCGGTGTTCGTCATCGTCGTGGCCTGCCTGTTCGCGGTCAACGTACCAAGACCAATGCCCGTACCCGGAAAGGCCCGCGTCGTACGGTAGCAAACAAGAAGAAATAATAAGGGGTGATAAGAGACAATGGCTAAACCTAAAAAAGTCGTACGTACAAAGCGTCGCGACCGTAAAAATATCGAATCCGGCGTGGCACACATCCGTTCCACGTTCAACAACACCATCGTTACCATCACGGATCCTCACGGCAACGCAATTTCCTGGGCAAGCTCCGGCGGCCAAGGATTCAAGGGTTCCCGTAAGTCGACTCCGTTCGCAGCCCAGATGGCAGCAGAAGTTGCAGCTAAGGCAGCGATGGAGCACGGCATGAAGAACGTCGAAGTTATGGTTAAAGGACCGGGCGCGGGCCGCGAGGCAGCCATCCGTTCCCTTCAAGCCGCTGGCCTTGAAGTTAACCTCATTAAAGACGTCACTCCGGTTCCGCACAATGGATGCCGTCCGCCGAAACGTCGCCGCGTATAGTGAATCAGCAATGTGAATGTGGTATAAAACCGGCAACATTTGCTAATAATGGTTGTTTAGGCATACTACATGATACACCTGATGGGGTGACAGTTTCATATAGGAGCGACGTTGAAGGAGGGTACACTCGTGATAGAAATCGAAAAGCCGAAGATTGAGACCGTAGAAGCCAATGATGAAGGAACCTATGGGAAATTCGTAGTAGAACCGCTAGAACGTGGATATGGCACGACTCTGGGGAACTCGCTTCGCCGGATCCTGTTGTCCTCCCTTCCGGGAGCCGCAGTGACCTCGGTCCAAATTGACGGCGTTCTGCATGAGTTCTCCACCGTTCCCGGCGTAATGGAAGACGTGACCGAAATCATTTTGAACCTCAAAGCTCTTTCCCTGAAGATTCATTCAGACGAAGAGAAAGTGTTCGAGATTGATGCTGAGGGGGAAGGCGTCGTAACCGCAGGTGACATCCGTGCGGACAGCGATGTTGAGATCCTTAACCCGGACCTTCATATTGCAACGCTGGGGCCAGGCGCGAGACTTCACATGCGTATTTTTGCAGGCCGAGGTCGCGGCTATGTCCAAGCGGACCGCAACAAGCGCGAAGATCAGCCGATCGGCGTTATTCCGGTTGATTCCATCTACACTCCGATTTCCCGTGTGAATTACACGATCGACAACACGCGTGTCGGTCAAGTAACCAACTACGATAAGTTGACGATGGAGATCTGGACGGATGGCAGTATCAGACCGGAAGAGGCCGTCAGCCTCGGGGCCAAAATTTTGAATGAGCATCTTGTTCTCTTCGTAGGTCTTACCGACGAAGCGAAGGATGCCGAAATTATGGTCGAGAAGGAAGAAGACAAGAAAGAAAAAGTGCTTGAGATGACAATCGAAGAGCTGGATCTTTCGGTCCGTTCCTATAACTGTCTCAAACGCGCCGGCATCAACACGGTGCAAGAGCTTACGACGAAGACGGAAGAAGATATGATGAAGGTCCGCAACCTGGGCCGCAAATCTTTGGAAGAAGTTCAAGAGAAGCTCGAAGAGCTCGGTTTGGGTCTCCGCACCGAAGAATAAGCAATTCGATTGAGTAAGCAGAGGAGGGAAAAACATGGCATACCAAAAGTTGGGCCGTGATTCCAGTGCGCGTAAAGCGTTGTTCCGCGACCTGGTAACGGACCTGTTCTTATACGAGCGCATCCAAACCACGGAAGCGAAAGCGAAGGAAGTACGTTCCATCGCTGAAAAACTGATCACCAAAGCGAAGAAGGGCGATCTGCATGCACGTCGTCAAGTCGCTGCATTCGTTCGTCGTGAAACGGTTGATGGTGAGCAGGACGCAATCCAGAAGCTGTTTGCGGAAATCGCGCCTCGCTACACGGAGCGTGCTGGCGGATACACACGTATCCTGAAGCTCGGACCGCGTCGCGGCGACTCGGCTCCTATGGTTTATCTGGAACTGGTAGACCGCGCGTAAGTTCGAACAGCAAGCTTCGATTTCCCGATTGGTCCCCATCCTTTCTCATCCGAGAAGGAGAGGGATGATCACTGTTGATGCACCAGTGGAATATGGCCCGGCTCTTCTTACGGCTTATGACAGCCTTTGTCTTTGAGGGATTCCTGAATAGACAGGGGGCTGCAGGCTGGGAGAGACGGCGTCATGTCCCGGCTCCTACAAGACGGCGTGATCTACCGGATATCTGCATAGGTGTCCGCCAGTCGTGCAGTAACCGCGGAAATCCGCTTGTTCAATGGAAGGAGCTCCCGAAGGGGCTTCTTTTTTTGTGGGAAATCCACAACAGGTTTTTGTATTTTGGATATGGGGGCTCCCCCAAAAGTAATCGGAGTAGACTTCCTGGCTATGCGTCACTTTTGGGGGAATAGATATTAGGGGATGTTGGTTGGGGAAGGAGAGCAGGATGCGCAACTTGTTCATGAAAGTGACTTATGACGGTACTCATTACTTCGGTTTTCAAACGCAGCCTGAAGGAAATACAGTTCAGGATATGCTGGAGCAGGCGATTGCCCATCTGACAGGGGAGACTGTGAAGATTACCGCTTCGGGGCGGACGGACGCGGGCGTACATGCCTACGGGCAGCCTTTTAACTT
This sequence comes from Paenibacillus stellifer, assembly GCF_000758685.1. Lineage (NCBI taxonomy): Bacteria > Bacillati > Bacillota > Bacilli > Caryophanales > Paenibacillaceae > Paenibacillus > Paenibacillus stellifer. Next base: position 5,006,210 of record NZ_CP009286.1, on the reverse strand, counting down.
CGAAACAGCTTCGCAGATCCCCCTGGAACGCTGGTGCCTCGCTTTGAATGCCCGTCTGCCGGAGGATATTGTCGTCACGGAAGCCTATGAAGTACCACTCTCCTTCCATTCCCGCAGGGCGGCCAAGCGAAAGACCTATCGCTATACGATCAACGGCAACCGGTTCCCGGATCCGTTTCAGCTTCGCTACCAGTTCCATCATCCAGTTGCACTTGATGTACCGGCGATGGAAGAAGGATTGAAGAAGCTGATCGGGACCTATGACTATACTTCCTTTGCATCCAGAAAATCAACCAAAACCTCGCATGTCCGAACGATCTTCTCCGCGCATATGGAGATCGACCGCAGCATGTGCCGGCCGGATTCTTCGGACCAGGGAGTAATCCATACTTATATAACGGGCAGCGGCTTCCTGCAGCACATGGTCCGGATAATTATGGGGACGCTGATCCAGGTGGGAGAGGGAAAGCGAAAGCCGGAGGATATTACCGGTATTCTGGCAGCGTGCAACCGTGCGGCGGCCGGCCCTACAGCCATGGCCAAGGGACTTGCGCTGTGGAATGTGAGCTATGAAGATCCTGGGGAACAAGCGGGTGTAACTGGCTCAAAAAAACTGTAATAACTTCGAAAAATCCCTTGCACTACTCCGCGTTATCCTGTAAAATAAAAGTTGTGTTTTCTTGATGGCTATCCCACAGCCCCGATCAAGAGGACGCCCAAAATGCTTTACCCAACATTTAAAAATGCAATTTCCATGAGAAATCAGATATACGAGATTTTCGTACGAGAACAAGGAGGAAATATTCATGCGTACCACCTACATGGCGAAGCCGAACGAAGTAGAACGCAACTGGCATATCATCGATGCCGAAGGCAAAACACTCGGCCGTCTGGCAAGTGAAGCCGCTGCTCTGATCCGCGGCAAGCACAAACCGCAATTCACACCTCATGTTGACACTGGCGATTTCGTTATCGTCATCAACGCTGAGAAGATCCACCTGACTGGCAAGAAGCTGCAGAACAAGAAATACTACCGTCACTCGCTGCATCCGGGCGGCCTGAAAGTAACGAACGCTCAGGACCTGCTGAACACCAAGCCGGAGCGCGTAATCGAATCTGCCGTACATGGCATGATTCCTAAGACTCGTCAAGGCAATGCTATGAAGCTGAGACTGAAAGTCTATGCCGGCACCGAGCATCCACACGCAGCACAAAAACCTGAAGTTTACGAACTTCGCGGATAAAATAAGGAGGACAGTTTCATGGCACAAGTACAATACTATGGGACAGGTCGTCGTAAACATTCGGTAGCACGTGTACGCCTCGTACCGGGTGAAGGACGCATTGTCATTAACAAACGCGACATCAACGAATATTTTGGTCTGGAAACACTCAAGCTGATCGTTAAGCAACCGCTGAACCTGACAGAAACGCTGGGCAGCTACGACGTTCTGGTAATCGCTCATGGCGGCGGTATCTCCGGTCAAGCCGGCGCTATCCGTCATGGTATCTCCCGCGCTCTGCTGAAAGCAGATCCGGAATACCGTTCTTCCCTGAAGAAAGCCGGATTCCTGACTCGTGACCCACGTATGAAGGAACGTAAGAAATACGGCCTCAAAGCCGCTCGTCGCGCTCCTCAGTTCTCGAAACGTTAATTCACACTCTATTCACACCAGACATCCAAGCCTTCGGCCATTCGGCCGAGGGCTTTTGTTTTCTCTCATTGGGTTAATTCCATGAGTTATCCTTGATTTTACCGATGTTTTAATGCTGAAATATCATTGACATCCCATGGGAAAGTTATATACTTATTTCATATTAATTTAGTTGGAATTTAATCGGCTTAATGATTTTTAGGATGGGGGAATATAAGAATGAACTTGCTGGAAAAAGAAGATCTGATCAAGATTAAAGCGGAAGAACTGGAGACGGCTTCTGCCGAGGACATCATCCGTTTTGCAGTTGAAACCTTTCCGAATATTACGTTTGCCTGCAGCTTCGGGGCTGAAGATGTAGTGCTTGTCGATATGCTTCAGAAGATCAGCCCGAAGACGGATGTCTTCTACCTCGACACAGATTTCCACTTCCAAGAAACGTACGAAACGCGTGATCGTATGGTTGATAAATATGGCATGGAATTCGTACGGGTATCGCCGAAGCTGACACCTGAAGAGCAGGCTGCAGAGCATGGAGAAGCACTCTGGACTGTAGATCCTAATGCTTGTTGTAACATCCGCAAGGTTGAACCGCTGACCCGCATTTTGTCCCAGTACGAGGCTTGGATTACCGGTATCCGCCGTGATCAGGCGCCGACCCGCGCCAACTCGAAGAAGATCGAGTATGACAACAAATTTGGCCTTGTGAAATTCAACCCGATCGCCGGATGGACAAGCGAAGATGTCTGGAACTACATCCACGCGAACAATGTCATTTACAACCCGCTCCATGATCAGAACTTCCCGAGCATCGGCTGCGTGCACTGCACACGTGCGGTTATGCCGGGTGAAGATCCGCGTGCCGGACGCTGGTCCGGGTCCGAGAAGACGGAATGTGGTCTGCATAAGTAATCATTCCAATCGATCATCCACGAACTGCAACAATATATGAAGGGAAGATAAAGAGATGACTTCAATCCTTCCGCATGGCGGAACGCTGGTTAACCGGATAGCCGAGGGCCAGGAGAGAGAACAACTGCTTAAGGATGCTGCAGGACTTAAGAGCATTGCCATTAACACTTGGACGATTTCCGATTTGGATTTGATCGGGGTCGGCGCATTTTCGCCGCTCACCGGATTTTTGAACGAAGAAGATTATCATTCCGTCGTTAAAAATATGCGTCTGGCCAACGGAACGGTCTGGAGCATTCCGATTACTCTGTCCTTGGGCGAAGAAGAAGCCGCTGCCCTTCGGATCGGCGAGAGAGTAGCGCTGGTTGGTGAAGAGGATGGCGTCGTGTACGGCCTTCTTGACGTCGAGAGCATTTATAAGGTGGATCAGCAGGTTGAAGCGCAGAATGTCTTCAAGACGACTGACCCGGAGCATCCCGGTGTCGCCAAGCTGCTTGCGCGCAGCACTACCTATGTGGGTGGATCTATCACGGTTCTGAGCCGTCCTGTGCCTGAGAAGTTCGGCGAATTTTATTTTGATCCGGTCAAGACCCGTGAAATCTTCGCGGAGAAAGGCTGGCGCACAGTTGTCGGCTTCCAGACCCGTAACCCGGTACACCGCGCTCATGAGTACATCCAGAAGTCCGCAATGGAAATTGTCGACGGCCTGTTCCTGAACCCGCTTGTCGGAGAGACGAAGTCGGATGACGTGCCGGCGAATGTCCGGATGAAAAGTTATCTGGCGCTTCTGAAGAACTACTATCCGGAGAACCGTACCTTCCTGGGTGTGTTCCCGGCCGCTATGCGCTATGCGGGTCCGCGTGAAGCGATCTTCCACGCCATGGTCCGCAAAAACTACGGCTGCACACACTTTATCGTCGGGCGCGACCATGCGGGCGTAGGCGACTACTACGGAACTTACGAAGCACAGGAAATCTTCTCGAACTTTACAGACGAGGAACTGGATATTACGCCATTGTTCTTTGAACACAGCTTCTTCTGCAAAAAATGCGGAAACATGGCTTCCAGCAAAACATGTCCGCACGGCAAGGATGATCATGTCGCTCTGTCTGGCACGAAGGTTCGCGCCATGCTGCGCGATGGCATCTGTCCGCCGCCGGAGTTCTCCCGGCCTGAGGTCGCTCAAATTTTGATTGAAGGCATGAAGGAAGTTTCCCCTTCCTAAGCCTTCCGAAACGGAATATTAGACCCTCTTGTCCCATATAGATGGAGTTAGAATCTATGTGGGATAAGGGGGTCTTTTTATATGTCCGGCCGCAAGCAGCCTAAGATCTCGGTCTGGATCTCTTGGAGCAGCATCAAAAAAGGGGTATGGAGCGCCGCGCTTCTGGCACTGCTGCTGGGCGTGATTTCCTACGATATGCCTACCGCCAAGCCGTCTGACTACTGGAGTCTTCCGCTTGCAGGCAAGGTGATCGCCATTGATGCGGGCCACGGAGGACCGGATGGGGGAGCCGTCAGCCGGGGCGGACTGATTGAGAAAGACATTAATCTGACCGTATCGCTGTATCTTCGCGATTATCTGCAGCAGTCGGGGGCAGTGGTCGTAATGACGAGGGAAGGCGACTACGATCTGGCGGACGAGAGTACGAAGGGATACTCCAAGCGGAAGACCGAGGATTTGAAGACGCGGGTGCGAAAAATCGAAGACAGCAAGGCTGATCTGTTCATCAGCATCCATATGAACAGTATTCCGTCGAGCCGATGGAGCGGAGCTCAGGTGTTCTATTACAAGAAGAACGGGAAGAATGAAAAACTGGCCGGTTTCGTGCAGGATGAAATCCGGACCGTTCTTGCCAATACGGACCGGATACCGAAGACGGTAGGTACCGTCTATCTGCTGCAGGCGCTTCGTATCCCTTCCATCCTGGTCGAGGTTGGCTTCTTGTCCAATCCGAAGGAGTCGGTACTCCTGGGAGACGATCTCTATCAGCGCAAGGTGGCAACCAGCATTTATCGCGGCATTCTGCGTTACGAATCGGGTGAACAGGCAGACTACTCATCCCCTGAAGGGTAATGATATAATAGACACGATTATCCGGTTATGAGTTGCCGGTAACAGAACAGGGGTGTTTTCCATGCTGACCAGGGAACAAATACAGGAACTGCTGCTGCCGGTTAAAGAACCGGAGACTGGAAAAAGCCTGATTGAACTGCAGTTAATCCGCGATATTATGGTAAAAGGCGATCACATCTCCCTCTCCGTCGTTAGCCTGGAGACGGACGAAGCGGCTCGTATGAAGCTTGAGCAGGAGGTAAGAGACCGTCTGCGCGATGCGGGTGCCGAGAACGTGCATATCCGCCTCAGAGACGCCTCCGAGCAAGAACGCTCCTTGGTGAAGGCGCCAACTGCCGCGGAAGACAAAATGAAGGGACATGCTGCCGGATTGGAAGGCAATGAACTGCTCAGCGGACAAGCCGGCGTTCACTTTATCGCCATCGCCAGTGGCAAGGGGGGTGTCGGCAAATCGACCGTGACGGTCAATTTGGCTGCCGCGCTCGCCCGTAAAGGGAAGAAAGTGGGTCTGATTGACGCCGATATTTACGGCTTCAGTGTACCGGATATGATGGGCATTGAGGAAGGTCCTGTTGTAGAGGACGGAACTATCATTCCGGTGGAACGGTTCGGCGTCAAGGTGATGTCGATGGGCTTCTTTATCCGGGATAACAATCCCGTCATCTGGCGGGGACCGATGCTCGGGAAGATGCTGCGTCAATTTTTCAGCGATGTCGGTTGGGGAGAACTGGACTATATGCTTCTCGATCTGCCTCCTGGGACAGGCGATGTGGCCCTTGACGTCCATCAGATGCTTCCGCAGAGCAAAGAGCTCATTGTGACTACCCCTCATGCTACAGCGGCCTTTGTGGCGGCGAGAGCGGGTTCAATGGCGCTGCAGACGGATCACGAAATACTGGGCGTTATTGAGAATATGGCGTACTATCAATGCTCGAAATGCGGCCAGAAGGATTATATCTACGGACGGGGAGGCGGAGCACGGCTGGCGGAGACCTTGCATACCGATCTGCTGGGCCAGATTCCGCTCGGTGCACCGGACAACCATGTCTCCGAACCGGATTTCTCGCCGTCCGTCTATAAGGCGGGCACCGAAACGGCGCAGCTGTTCGACGATATTGCCGAACGCTTGATGATGCGGTGCGAATAATAAGGCAATAACAATCACAGCCGGGCTCTGTTTCAAGAGCCCGGCTGTTGTGATGGGAATAAAAGAAAAGTTAAGATCAGCTTTCCTTGCCGCTATCGCTGCTGCCGCTTTCTTCACCGCCGCCGCTGCTATCTCCTCCTTGGCCTCCGCCCCCCTCCTTCGAAGTTTTAGGCTGAAGTTCCTCCTGAACCACAGTCTTCAGCAAAGAGAGCACCTCCATCCGGAACAGCGGGTTCTGCATCGTCTCCTGCATAACGGTCGCAGTCTGCTTCCGGTAATCCGACGTTTTGGTGAGGTCCAGGAACATTTTCATCATCTCGGGGGACTTCATAATTTCCGAGACCGATTTCTGGTAAGTCGGATCTTTGATCAACTGAAGATGCAGCTGCTTGCTCTGCGAACTGATCGCTTTGGCGAAATCTCCCGCGAACTGGGGATCAGTCATCACCTTTTCGATTTCTTTTTTGTACTCCGGCGCGGTGATTGTATCTTTCACAGCCATCCGGATCTGCTCGTTGGCCTGGGGCATCATTTTCATACTGATCACGCCGGTCCCGCTTGTGCCCGAACTTGAGCTTGAAGAGGAAAGAGCTTCTTCAACCGCTTTTTTCCCTTCTTCGCTTTTTAATATATCGACAACCATCGTTTTCATTTCCTTATAGCTGAACTGCTGGGATGATCCGCTTTGCTCGCTTCCGCAGGCCGTGAGAACCAGGATCAAGCTCAGCGCGAGTCCGCAATGTTGAATGGCCGCCCGTTTCATTGGCGCTGTCCTCCTTTTAGTGGGGATACTGCTAGTAGTATGCGGAGGCTGAGTCACATTTATGATGCAGGCGGCATGGTTTTTTGACGGCAGTCTTGGTAAAATAAATCTGCATTCAGCATGTTCAGCGGTTTACATTCCAGCAGTTGCATGAATAAAGCAGCGGTTCAATCCCGTCGGGGGGTTATCCGCTGCTGTTTTTCTTCATACGATTAATTTCACAGCCGTGAGGTTAAACAATTAAGAAAGTCTGATATGAAATGTGCCGGGAGGGAAAAGGAATGAAGATTGATCGATATTTGATCCAGGACACGGACGGAAAAATTTTATCCAAACTAGATCCCGATGACACCGGTGGCTTCAAGAGCAAGGGAGAGGCCGAAGCCAAAATGAATAAGCTCAAGGACCGCTTGGCCGAGCTTCAGGATATTTTTTTCGCCCAGAAAGGGCATGCTCTCCTCATTGTTCTCCAGGGAATGGACTCAAGCGGCAAGGACGGGACAGTGAAGCATGTCTTCTCGGGCATTAATCCCCAAGGCTTTACCGTCACAAGCTTCAAAAAGCCGACTCTAGACGAATCGGCCCATGACTTCCTCTGGAGAGTCCATAAGCAGACGCCTGCCAAAGGCTATATTTCGGCTTTTAACCGTTCCCATTATGAGGATGTTCTGGTTCCCCGCGTTCACGGCGATCAGGAGAAGGCCGAGACCAAGCGCCGCTTTAAGCAGATTCGCTACTTTGAGGAGATGCTGACGGAAGAGAACACGCTGATTATCAAGCTGTTTCTCCATATTTCCAAAGAGAAGCAGCTGGAGAAGATTCAGGAGCGGCTACAGGACCCGACGAAGCACTGGAAGTTCGATGTCAGCGATCTGGAGGAACGGAAATTCTGGGATGATTACCAGGAAGCATATGAAGACATTTTTAAAGAGACGTCGACAACTAATGCGCCCTGGTACTGGATTCCCGCCAACCATCGCTGGTACCGCAATTACCTGGCTCTTGCGATCGTAGTCAAAACCTTGGAGAAGCTCGACCTCGCCTACCCGAAGCTGAATTCGCCAACCCCGGACATTTCGGAACTGATTTCTCCAAGACATTGATATTGATTATTCGATAAAATGTTTATGCTGAGTTTCAAAGGCCTGCGGCGTCTTCGAGCCGATCGTCAAGCCAAGCGGAGTCCCGCACTTCCTTGCCATCTGCGCTGCCCTGGCTGATCAGCTCGGATACGGTCACAAATTCATAGCCCTGTCTTCGGAGCTCATCGATGATCTGGGGCAGGGCCTCGTGGGTCTGCTTGCAGGAGTCGCTCGCATGGAGCAGCACGATATCGCCGGGATGGGCTTTGGTCGTGACGCGTTTGACAATATTCTCGACCCCAATGTTCTTCCAGTCGAGGGAATCCGTATCCCACTGAATGACTTTGTAGCCGAGGTCCGTTGCGACTTGGAGAACTCTTTTGTCAAAATCGCCGTTAGGCATACGGATGAGCTTGGGCTCCTGGCCCATAAGCTCCGACAGAATGGAGCCCGCCGTTGTAATCTGGGTGCGGATCTCCTCATTGCTCAGCGTGCTGTAATTTACGTGCTTGTGTCCATGGCTTCCGATCTCGTAGCCGGCAGTTTTGATTTGGGTGACAATATCCTGATGCGTTTTGCTCCAGGGGGAAGACAGGAAGAAGGTAGCTTTGGTCACCTTTTTGTCTTCAAGCACCTTCAGGATCGGCCCGGGCCGTTTCTCCCCCCAGCTGATGTCAAAGGTTAAGGCAATCAGTTTCTTTTCGGTCGGCACACTGTAAATTGCGGAAGGGGATGATTCGGAGAAGACCGTAATATTCCCCCTTTCCACATACACGATACCCGCAGTCAGCAGCGCGGCGGCGAAGATGTAGAAGAACCGTTTGATTTTCCTGCCGCTGAATACATAAAAGGAATTCATAAATCCCAACACTCCTCTCCCATACGATAGCTTGTTTGTTCTTAAATGTATGCTCGTACAGGGAGGTTATGACTTGATTACAGGAGGCAGCAAGATGTTCTCGATCTATTCATTTGGAAGGTCTCTGGCAGGAATACGCCGGGCGCTTCTTATTTCTGTCAGTTTATTTATTCTTGGCATAGTGGCCGGCTGGATCGGCACAGGGAGTCTGGAGAGACTGCTCATGCAGCAGATTGAAGGACTTGGCGGCATCAGCAGAGAGCTTCGAAATTCCTCGAACCCGCAGCTAAGTTTTTTCATTTTTATTTTTCTGAACAACAGTATCAAGGGAGTGCTCATCATATTCCTCGGAGCGCTGTTTGGCATACTGCCTGCGCTGTTTCTGCTCATCAACGGAGCGGTGATCGGCTATTTAATCCATGCATCTCTGCTTCAGGGTGTGAATATCGTCACGCTCATTGTAAAAGGGCTTCTCCCGCATGGAATTATAGAGATTCCCGCTATCATTATCGCTTGCGCGTTCGGCCTTAACTTTGGCGCCAGAGTCGCGAGAAGCCTGTTTCGCAGAAGGAGCCGTGAGGACGAGTGGGCCGATTTTTTGCGTCAGACGCTGACGGTGTCGGTTTGGATCGTATTGCTGCTGCTTGCAGCCGCCGTGATCGAGAGCACCATTACGTTTAATCTGATGTCCTAAAAAAGGGAATCCCGGAGGAAAATTCATCTCATTACGGTTATAAACATAAAGGTTAGGTTAATCTAAAGTAAGCGGTGCTGCAAGAATTTCTGGAGATGCCTGCAACCTAATGGATGAAGGAGGCCAAGCATATGTTGGGTATGTTGTTCAACGAAAAAGAGTGCAAAGAATTAGACTATGTGCTGCGCAAGGAACTGGATGAAATGTTGCTCGACCTCAGCGATCAGCGCTTGGATCAAAATATCAGACATGCGATCGCTAATCGATATAAGACCGTATTCCGCATGTATGCCCGCTTCGCCCCGCAGAAGGAGCTTTCCAAGTATGCTTGGGGCAATTATTCTTCCCAATTCAAGCACTGACTTTGAAAGAATCCGTTATTTATAAAAAGGGTTGACTTCATAAGGAGCGCTGTGATACATTATATCTCGCGCTCCTTTTGGTTGTACGGGGCGGCGCAAGGCAAGCAATCATCACGAGAAACACTTTCAAAAAAAGACTTGCCAAACAGTTAAACAGTATGATATATTATAAAGGTCGCTGCAAGACATAAGGCGACGAAGTGAATGAGACTTTGATCTTTGAAAACTGAACAACGAGTGAGTATTAAATGAGAAGAAATTCTCGTCAGATTCAAAATGAGCAAATCAGCTTTTCATTAATGGAGAGTTTGATCCTGGCTCAGGACGAACGCTGGCGGCGTGCCTAATACATGCAAGTCGAGCGGAGTGGTGAGGGAGCTTGCTCCCGATCCACTTAGCGGCGGACGGGTGAGTAACACGTAGGCAACCTGCCCTTCAGACTGGGATAACTACCGGAAACGGTAGCTAATACCGGATAATTCCTTTCTTCGCCTGAAGAAAGGATGAAAGACGGAGCAATCTGTTGCTGAGGGATGGGCCTGCGGCGCATTAGCTAGTTGGTGGGGTAACGGCTCACCAAGGCGACGATGCGTAGCCGACCTGAGAGGGTGAACGGCCACACTGGGACTGAGACACGGCCCAGACTCCTACGGGAGGCAGCAGTAGGGAATCTTCCGCAATGGGCGAAAGCCTGACGGAGCAACGCCGCGTGAGTGATGAAGGTTTTCGGATCGTAAAGCTCTGTTGCCAGGGAAGAACGTTCTCTAGAGTAACTGCTAGAGAAGTGACGGTACCTGAGAAGAAAGCCCCGGCTAACTACGTGCCAGCAGCCGCGGTAATACGTAGGGGGCAAGCGTTGTCCGGAATTATTGGGCGTAAAGCGCGCGCAGGCGGCGATTTAAGTCTGGTGTTTAAACCATGGGCTCAACCTGTGGTCGCATCGGAAACTGGATGGCTTGAGTGCAGAAGAGGAAAGTGGAATTCCACGTGTAGCGGTGAAATGCGTAGAGATGTGGAGGAACACCAGTGGCGAAGGCGACTTTCTGGGCTGTAACTGACGCTGAGGCGCGAAAGCGTGGGGAGCAAACAGGATTAGATACCCTGGTAGTCCACGCCGTAAACGATGAGTGCTAGGTGTTAGGGGTTTCGATACCCTTGGTGCCGAAGTTAACACAGTAAGCACTCCGCCTGGGGAGTACGGTCGCAAGACTGAAACTCAAAGGAATTGACGGGGACCCGCACAAGCAGTGGAGTATGTGGTTTAATTCGAAGCAACGCGAAGAACCTTACCAGGTCTTGACATCCCCCTGAATACGTTAGAGATAGCGTAGGCCTTCGGGACAGGGGAGACAGGTGGTGCATGGTTGTCGTCAGCTCGTGTCGTGAGATGTTGGGTTAAGTCCCGCAACGAGCGCAACCCTTGACTTTAGTTGCCAGCAGGTCAGGCTGGGCACTCTAGAGTGACTGCCGGTGACAAACCGGAGGAAGGTGGGGATGACGTCAAATCATCATGCCCCTTATGACCTGGGCTACACACGTACTACAATGGCCGGTACAACGGGAAGCGAAACCGCGAGGTGGAGCCAATCTTATAAAGCCGGTCTCAGTTCGGATTGCAGGCTGCAACTCGCCTGCATGAAGTCGGAATTGCTAGTAATC